>JANXVW010000114.1 GCA_025351455.1 Betaproteobacteria bacterium
CGGAAGCCCGAAGAATTCCTTCCATTGCCCGACCCAGATGATGACGCCGATGCCCGCGGTGAATCCCACGATCACCGGGTCCGGAATGAACTTGATGATCGTGCCCAGGCGGGCGATGCCCAGCAAAAGCAGCATCAGGCCCGCCATCAGGGTGGCGATCTGCAACCCGTCGATGCCGTGCTTGGCGGTAATGCCGGCGAGGATGACGATGAACGCACCGGTGGGGCCGGCGATCTGCAACCGGCTGCCGCCCATGCAGGAAACGACGAAACCCGCGACGATGGCGGAATAAATCCCCTGCTCGGGCTTGGCGCCGGATGCGATGGCGAACGCCATGGCCAGCGGCAGCGCCACGACGCCCACGATGACGCCGGCGACGATATTGGTCAGCCAGTGCTGCCTGCCCAGCAGGCCGGCCCGCCTGGCTTCCAGAAAGGCGATCATGAGTGGAAGGAGGCGCGGATGGATTGTGCAAAGATTGTAATACTATGCATTTGCGCGGCCGTTCTCGTAACGGCGGGATGTCAGGCTGCACGCCATGCTACGCCCCGGACCTGAATCCGGATATTGTTTTGCAAACCACCAACCGAATGCCTCGATGCCCATGAAAGCAATCATTCTTGCCGGAGTCCTCTTGTTGTCGTCCACCCTCTGCCTGGCCGACGACGATTCCGACATCGTCAGCGGATGCGCCATGTCGAATGCGGAATTCGGCACGGAAATGATCGACATTTGCGTCAAGGCGAACCAGGCGGCCCGCGCCGAAATTGCGCGTTATCCGGCTGAGATGAAAAAATTCGCCGACCGCTGCTCGCGCCGCAAGGAGATGGGCTGGGGCCTCGTGAAAAAATGCATCGACGAAGAGATCGCCGCCGGCCCGTTCCTGGAGGCTTATGCCCGAGACCACGGCCCGCTTCTCGAGCATTGCCAGGAGGCGTTTCCAGGCCGCGAGGCGTCCAGGATCAGGCTGTGCGTGGAGAAAGCCCTGGAAGCGGAAAAGGCAGTCGAAATAAAATGACGATCCTCCGGTTCCTGCGCCTGGTCGCGGCTGCGCTTCTCGCCGCGCAACTGGGCAGTGCGATCGCCGCGGATACGATCAGGCTGGCCGTGCTGGGGCCGATGAGCGGGCCCTTCGCGCTGCAGGGCGAAGAGCGGCTGAAAATATTCCAGGCGAGCGCAGACATCGTCAATGCGCGCGGCGGCGTGCTCGGCGGCAGGAAAATCGAAATCGTCGCGTTTGACAACAAATCCAATCCGCAGGAGTCCCTGATCGTGCTCAAGCAGGCGATCGACCAGGACATCCGCTTCGTCGCCTCGTCCGCATCGAACGTCGCGAATGCCATCAGCGACGCGCTGGTCAAGCACAATGCTCGCAATCCAGACCAGCGCGTGCTGTTTTTCGATTTCAACGCGCTCGATCCGGCGTTGACCGAAGCCCGATGTAACTTCTGGCACTTCCGCTTCGAGGTGCATTCCGACACGCAGGTCAGCGTGCTTACCGATTACATGATGAGGCAGCCGGCGATCAGGAAGGTCTACCTGCTCAACCAGGACTACGCTTTCGGCCAGGCGGTGAGCAGGGCGGCGAAGGAAATGCTGGCAGTGAAGCGGCCGGACATCCAGATCGTCGGCGACGATTTCGTCGCACTCGGCAAGGTCAAGGATTTCGCGCCTTACATCGCCAAGATCCATGCGTCCGGCGCCGATATCGTCATGACCGGCAACTGGGGCAACGACCTGTCCTTGCTGGTCAAGGCCGGCAACGAGGCGGGATTGAAAGCGACGTTCTACGCCTTTCTCGCCGGTTATCCCGGGACATGGTCGGGGATCGGTAGCGCCGGTGCGGATCGCGTCAAAACACTCGACGCCTGGCACATCAATGCGGCTGACCCCGCATGGCAGAAGACCTTGCTCGAATACAAGGCGAAATACCACACGGTCTCGAACGCCGCCTATCTGCCGGCCTACCGGGTCGTCGAGATGCTGGCCGGCGCGCTGAACAAGGCGGGATCGGCCGATCCGGTGAAGGTCGCCTATGCCCTGGAAGGGTTGAAGTACGCGGGGCCGAGCGGCGCTTCCTGGATGCGCGCCGAGGATCACCAGATGATCGCGCCGCTGTACATCCTGAATTTCGTCAAGGCCGGCCAGGCGGGCGTGAAATATGACGAAGAGAAAACCGGCTACGGCTGGAAGACGGAAACTTTCATCGAGGCCGGGAACATCGTTCCGCCGGTGAAGTGCCAGATGGAACGGCCGCCCAATTAGCGAAAGCCGGCGATAAAAAAAGCCGGCAATGCGCCGGCTTTTTTATTTCGTGCACGGAATGGCTACGCTGCGCCTTCCCGATGCACCTGGAACGGCGAGAACGACTGGTTGACCGGCATCATCTCGATGCGGTTGATATTCATATGCGGTGGCAGCGTGGCGATCCAGAACAGCGTCTCCGCGACGTTTTCCGCAGTCATCGGATTCGCGCCCTTGTAGAGATTGTCCGAGACGGTCTGGTTTCCGCTGGTGCGCACCAGCGTGAATTCGGTTTCGGCCATGCCCGGTTCGACGGACGTCACCCGCACGCCGGTGCCGTGCAGGTCGGAGCGCAGTCCCAACGAGAACTGGGCGACGAAGGCTTTGGTCCCTCCGTATACATTGCCGCCCGGATAGGGATAGCTGGCCGCAACCGAACTGATGTTGATGATCGCGCCCTTCTGTGCGATCAGGGTTGCCAGCAGCTTGTGTGTGATGGTCACCAGGCCAGTCACGTTGGTCTCGATCATCTGGTTCCATTGCGCAAGATCGGCTTTCTGCGCCGGCGCGGTGCCAAGCGCCAGACCGGCGTTATTGATCAGCAGATCGATTTTGCGAAATGATTCGGGCAGGGTAGCCAGCGCCGCTTCGATGGCGTCGGGTTTGCGCATATCGAAGGCAAGCGTGAAAACCTTGTCCGTGCCGAATTCTTCGACCAGTTTTTTCAAGCGGTCGGCGCGGCGGCCGGTGGCGATCACGCGCCAGCCGGCGCTGGCGAAACGCCGCACGGCGGCGGCCCCGAATCCGGCGGTCGCGCCGGTGATCATTGCAGTCTTCGTCATGACAACCTTTCGTCGAGGATGTTTATCCAGTGCCGGACCTGCAGCGCAGTCCCGCTCTGGATGTGGGTCAGGCAACCGATGTTGGCGGTCGCAAGCAAAGCGGGTTCGCCCGATTCCAATGCTGCCACTTTGTTCTTCAGCAAACGCTGCGACAGTTCCGGTTGCAGGATCGAGTATGTGCCGGCCGATCCGCAGCACAAGTGCGAATCCGGAACCATGGTCAGCTCGAATCCGGCCGAAACCAAAAGTGCTTCCACCATGCCGCGGATCTGCAGGCCGTGCTGGAGGGAGCAGGGGGAGTGGAATGCTACGCGCGGCGTTGCCGTGCTCGCAGGGGCTAGGGGAGAGGGGCTAGGGGCCAGGGGGGTTCCTAACACCTCTTCGAGCTTTTCGCGTTCGGCAAAGACTATCTCGCTGATGTCTTTGGACAGCGAGGAAATCTTTGCCGCCTTTTCGGTGTACTTGGGATCACGGGCCAGTAAATGGCCGTATTCCTTCACCATGGTGCCGCAACCGCTGGCGGTGATGACCACGGCTTCGATGCCTGCTTCGACATGCGGCCACCAGGCGTCGATGTTGCGGCGCATGTAGTCGAGTGCTTCGTGTTGCTTGTTCAGGTGGAACGTCACCGCGCCACAGCAACCCGCCGCTTCGGCCCTGATCAGCGACACGCCGAGGCGATCCAGTACGCGGGCGGTCGCGGGATTGATGTCGGGAGCGAGCGAGGGTTGCACGCAGCCGTCGAGTACGAGCATCTTGCGCGCGTGGCGCGGCGCCGGCCATTCGATGTAGCTCTCAACCAACGTCGGGATTTTTTTCTTCAAGGCGGCAGGCAGCAGCGGCCGCACCGATTGGCCGATCTTGAGCAGGGGCTTGAACAGCGCAGGCCGCGGCAATACGAAACGCAACGCGGTGCGCATGATCGACTGCGATAAGGGTCGGCTGACATGCTGGTCGACGATGTTTCGGCCGATGTCCACCAGGCGGCCATACTGCACGCCGGAGGGGCAAGTCGTTTCGCAGGCGCGGCAGGTCAGGCAACGGTCCAGGTGCATCTGCGTCTTCGCCGTGACCTCGTTGCCCTCGAGCACTTCCTTCATCAGGTAAATGCGCCCGCGCGGGCTGTCGAGCTCGTCCCCCAGCAACTGGTACGTCGGGCAGGTCGCCGTACAGAAACCGCAATGGACGCACGAACGCAGGATGCTGTCGGCTTCCCTGCCCTCGGGGGTGCTCCTAATAAATTCCGCAAGATTCGTTTTCATCTAAAGCAATCAACCAAAATTAACCGCGGAGGCGCAAAGGCGCAAAGGGAACGCAAAGGAAAACAAAAGTAATGTGAAAATTGCAAACTTACGATGCCTATAGGATTGTATGTGTCTGAGGGAGGCTATTCATCCATTCGTTTCTGATTTTCTTTGCGTTCCCTTGGCGCCTTTGCGGTGAAGAACTCGACCTAGAAATCAGCATGGATGCGGCCAGGGCCGAGGATGCCGTGAGGATCGAAGGCGCGTTTGAGTTTCTTGTGGACGGCGAGCAGACCGGGGGAGAACTGCTGGATGCCGTGGCGATTGTTGCCGCCGCGGAACAGGGTGGCGTGTCCGCCGGCCTTGCGCGCGATCTCGAACGCCCTTGACGGGTCGAGGTCTACTGCGATCCAGCGCAGGCCGCCGTTCCACTCGATCATCTGTTTACCGAGTCCCAGCGGCGCAG
The DNA here is from genome assembly GCA_025351455.1 of Betaproteobacteria bacterium. Lineage (GTDB taxonomy): Bacteria > Pseudomonadota > Gammaproteobacteria > Burkholderiales > JACQAP01 > JACQAP01. Next base: position 4,797 of record JANXVW010000114.1, read on the forward strand.
TCGTCGACTGGATCGAGAAACGCCACAGCGCGGGCGCTTCGGCAAACAGGGAGTGCGTCTGGTCGCGGACCGACTGCCAGAATGATGCGCCGCCTTCGACGATATCCCCGCCGAGTTTCCGATGCGATGCCGAAACCGCGGCGCTCGCACCCGACAATCGTACGTAAAGCGCGCCGTCGACGTGGCAGGTGGCGGACAGCGACAGGGGCTTGGCGGCCCATTGGTTCATCGATTCAATGGCGGAGGCTTCATCCAGCGCGAAGCGAAGCGTACGGTCTTCCTGCGGGACGGGCAGAACTTTCAGCGACACCTCGGTGATGAGGCCCAGCGTGCCGAAGGACCCGGTGAGCAGCCGCGACACGTCATAGCCGGCAACGTTTTTCATGACCTGTCCGCCGAAGCGCAGGTCTTCCCCCAGGCCGTTCACAATGCGCACGCCAAGCACGAAATCGCGCGCCGAGCCGGCTGCGGCGCGGCGCGGGCCGGAAAACCCCGACGCAATGCAGCCGCCGAGCGTCGCATCGGCGCCGAAGTAAGGCGGTTCGAACGCAAGCATCTGACCGCCTCCCGCCAGCGCCTTTTCTACCTCCTGCAATGGTGTCCCCGCGCGGGCCGTGATGACCAGTTCGGTTGGCTCGTAGTCGACGATGCCCGTCAGCGCTCGCGTGTCGAACACATCGCCGATCAGCACCAGGCCGTAGAAGTCCTTGCTACCGCTGCCGCGGATGCGCAACAACGTCCGCTCGGCGGCGGCCTTGCGGATGGTTTCAGAAAACTGCTGGATGATCTGTTGCATCAGAAAAAAGGAATGAACCACGGAGGACACGGAGGACACGGAGAAAGGCAGATGCAACACAATCGTCGGGGTTGGAAGCCTTTCATTGCTTGATATTCCGTGGCAGCGAAAATTGGTGGCATCTATGAGCAGGTCTCACTCGGAACCCCAATTTTCTTTTCCTTGTTTTGTTTTCCTCCGTGTCCTCTGTGTCCTCCGTGGTTCAGGGTTTTGCACTAAAAGCGGGGCAGTTCGGGAAACTTCTCCTGTCCGCGGTGCACATGCATCTTGCCGCCCTCGGCGCAGCGTTGCAGCGTCGGCACCGCTTTGCCGGGATTGAGCAGGCCGTGTTCGTCGAATACCTTTTTTACTGCATGGAAGGTCTTGAGTTCATCGGTGCTGAACTGTACGCACATCTGGTTGATCTTCTCGATGCCCACGCCGTGTTCGCCGGTGATGGTGCCGCCGACCTCGACGCACAGTTCCAGGATCGCCGCGCCGTAGGCTTCGGCCCGCTCGTTCTGGTCGCCTTCGTTCGCGTCGAACATGATCAGCGGATGCAGGTTGCCGTCGCCGGCATGGAATACGTTGGCGCACTGCAGGTTGAATTGTTCCGACAATTCGTCGATGCGCTTGAGTACGTAAGGCAGTTGCTTCTTTGGAATCGTGCCGTCCATGCAATAGTAGTCCGGCATGATGCGCCCCACCGCGGGAAATGCCGCCTTGCGGCCCGCCCAGAATTTGAGACGCTCGGTTTCGTCACGGGAAGTCCGGATCTCGGTGGCGCCCGCCTTGGTCATGACTTCCTTGACGCGTGCGATCTCGTCGGCGACTTCCTCCGCCGTTCCGTCGGATTCGCACAACAGGATGGCCGCCGCGTCGAGCGGATAGCCGGCGTGGACGAACTGTTCCACTGCCCAGGTGGCTTTCTTGTCCATCATTTCCAGTCCGGCGGGGATGATGCCCGCGCCGATGACATCCGCGACGGCCTGGCCGGCCTTGATAATGTCGTCGAATGCAGCGAGTACGACCTGGGCCTTTTCGGGCTTGGGCAGGAGTTTGACCGTGATTTCAGTCACCACGCCGAGCATGCCTTCCGAACCCGTGATCAGCGCCAGAAGATCGTAGCCCGGCGAATCCAGGCCTTCGCTGCCGATCTCGAGCAACTCGCCTTCGATGGTGACGAAGCGGACCTTCAGGATGTTGTGCACCGTCAGGCCGTATTTCAGGCAATGCACGCCGCCGGAATTCTCCGCGACGTTGCCGCCGATCGAACAGGCGATCTGGCTTGACGGATCGGGCGCGTAATACAGGCCGTAAGGCGCGGTCGCTTCCGAGATCGCCGCGTTGCGTACGCCCGGCTGTACACGCGCCATGCGAGCGAGCGGATCGATGTGCAGGATGCGCTTCATCTTCGCCATTACCAGCAGCAGGCCTTGTGCGTAGGGCAGGGCCCCGCCGGAGAGGCCAGTTCCGGCGCCGCGGAACACGACCGGCACGCGGCCCTTGTGGCAGATGCGCAAAACCTCGCGAACCTGGTCTTCCGTTTCCGGCAAGGCTACGAGCAGCGGTATGCGCTGATAGGCGGTCATGCCATCGCATTCG
>JANXVW010000124.1 GCA_025351455.1 Betaproteobacteria bacterium
TGCCGAGGATGACCACGGAACGATAATTCACCGACGAGTGAAATGCGGAACGCGCGAGGACAAGTCCATCGACCAGCGTGACGGTGATACATAACGCAATGCCCTGCCCCGCTTCCGTCAGCATGCGGCTGGCGGCCGACCCGTGGATGTAGAGCACGTTGTCCTTGCGGCCGTAGCCGGTCGGAATCACGAACGGCTGGCCGTTCTTGACGAAGCCGACGTGACAGAAAAATCCCTCGTCGAGGATCGCGGCCACGGTTGCGAAATCGTGGCTGCCGCGCGACGGGTAGCGATCTAGTCTGGTACGGCTGGATTCGAGGTCCATTTGGAATCGGTGATTGGTTATTGGTTATTGGTGATTGGTGATTGGTGATTGGTGGAAAGACAAAGATCCAAAGACTTTGTCCTTGCTCGTTACCAATCACCAATTACTAATCACTTATTACGGTACTTGTCATGGCAAGACTTGCACGCCTTGCCGGTTTCGCCGAACTGGATCTTGATGGCGGTGAAATCGCCGCCTTTGGCGATCTCCGCGAGCTTCGCCGCTTCACCTTGCATCTTTTCCAACTTGGCCTTGAAGTCGTCCATGTCCAGCCAGATTTCCGGCTTTGCCTTGGTTTCGCCGGCCTCTGATCCGGGAACGAAACCTTCGAGGGGCAGCTTGCTCATGTAGGCGACGAGGTCCGCGTTGCGCGCAAAGGCGGCCGCATCGTAGGGACGATCGCCCTTGACCATCGCCGCCATCGGAGCGAAATTCCACCCGATCACGCGGTACACCCCCTGGCGATATTTGATGGCGTCTTCGGGTTTGGCTTGCGCAAAGGCAGAGCCGGCGATCAACGAGATACCGGCAGCGAGCAACGTTGCGACGAACAGGCGTTTCATGATTTCCTCGGAATGAAGTCAGGAGATTCTAGCATCAGCACCTCATCCCCCGGGCGCGCGGATACGTTAGTGATGAAATCACCCGTCCGCGGGTCAGGGTGAGGTGGGAGGTAACGGATCGCGGCCATATCAATATATGGCTAATTAGCCATATCTTTGGCATCCTTCGCGGATGGCCCTGACGCCCTTCGAATGGGACCCTGACAAGGATCTCGAGAATCAGCGGAAACATGGCGTCTCTTTTGCGGAAGCGCAGTATGCCTTCGCTGATTCAAGCCGGGTCATTGCCGAGGACCTGGGCCACAGCGCCAAAGAGAATCGGTATTACTGTTTTGGTCGTGGATCAGGGGGTTATGACTGTTCGCTTCACCTATCGTGATGGGGTCATCCGCATCATTGGGGCGGGATACTGGCGTAAAGGAAAATCGATCTATGAGCGCGAAAACAAAGTACACGAATGAACCTTTGGGGGAGTATCGGGTTGTACCTGATTTTCTTCCCCCACCCAACGAGCTTGCGTTTCGCGATGAAGGTGTGAAGGTCACTATCGCCCTGAGCAAGAGAAGCGTCGAGTTTTTCAAGTCGCATGCGGCCAAGAACCAGACGCAGTACCAGCGAATGATCAGACAGTTACTCGATGCGTATGTGGATAGCCATACGCAGCCTCTAACTCGTCGCCCAACGGGGACGTCCCGCAAGCGGGCCGCCCGTTAGTTAGCGCGCTAGAGCGCAAACGTGACCATCGACGCAATCCTGTCCGGCTAATACCATTCACGCTGCCGCCATCCCGACCGAGCTTTTCGCGGGCACCTCGCACCTTTGCCGCCGCCTCGTGTAGTCTCTGGCACTGCGGTTATAACAAAGGTGGATCTCTCATGTACAAGCGCGCCGGGTTCATGCTGTTGCTGTTGTCATTGGCGTTGGTCTGGGGATGTTCCAGCACGGTTCTCGTGCCCGTGCCTCCGCGAATGGATCTGAGGGGCTATGGCACGCTGGGAATCATCGAATTCGCATCCAATGCCGACCCGGCCCTCAACGCCCGTGCCACCCGCCAGTTTCAGGAACACATCCAGGCGGCGCAACCGGGGACGCGTTTCGTGGAACTCGGAAGCCGCGAGGCGGTGCTGGCTGCGGTGGGCAGCAGGCAACTCGATGGGGATGCCTTGAAACAGGTCGGCGCGAAATACGGCGTGGACGCGATTTTTCTCGGCGACATCACCTATTCCGAGCCAAAGATGGACATCGACATCAAGGACCTGACCAAACTGGAAGGCAAAGTGCGCACCGAGATCAGGGGTGACATGACCAGCCGGCTGGTGGAAACCCGGACGGGTGCGAGCGTGTGGAGCAATTCGGCCTGGGCGACGAGGCAAATCGGCCGCCTCAGCGTGTCGGCCGAGCAGGGCGTGAGCGGCAGGATGAGCCAGGGTAACGACCGCGAGGAGATGGTGCCAACCCTGATCCACTACCTCACGGGGGATTTTCGCCCGACCTCGATACGCCAGAGGGTGAAATAGACAATGATCCGGGGATGAATCCTTCCAGGGGCAGCTTGCTCATGTAGGCGACGATTTCCGCGTTGTGCGCGAACACGGCGGCATCTTATAGGGTCGATCGCCCTTGGATTTTGTACCGCATGCAGCGCGAGAGTAGGATTTTCGGCCAGCAGGTGGTATCTGGCACAATCATGACATATGGGAGGTTTCCCGCATGGAATTGAATCACACATCCAGTAGTGTCACTTGCAATGCCAGATTATTCTACTTGTAGCCGTCATGAGCGAGCCGCGACACTACATTCTTACTGCGGAGACCGGGCATATCAATTTATCGCCAGTTGGATTTCGTTTATGGGCGAAACAATATCTCCAGTGCAAGAGAGATTTTCGCGCGCCTGAGGGTTTTTCGCCGGTGCCCTACTTTCTGTTGTGCCGCGCGATTGAGCTGCAACTCAAGGCAGAACACCTCGAAACGAAGAGGCAGTCCGAAGTAAAGCGCGATTTCGGCCACGATCTGGTTAAATCGTACCAAGCCCTCGATCCATCGAAACAAGTTTTACCCAAGGAGCAGCTCGAAACTTTGAAGATCGCGAACGCAATGTACAAAGACAAAGGCTTTGAGTACTTCGCCATAATGAACGCAGTAACCGCATTTACCAAAGCACCAGATCTCAATGAGCTGGAAACGGTTGCGGAGAAACTAATTGGAAATGACGGCTAACTCCAGGTGCTGCGGACGGGCCATCAGCAACGTGCGACTGGGACCGTTTGCGCAGGCCCGCCGCAGACCACAACGTTAGCCGCCTTCGCGAGCACCGATGCCCACTGTTACCAAGCAGCGTGAGGAGTCGCTTCGCATTCTCAATCGCTTGACGGAGCAAGGCATTCCAGCGGGTGTACAACAGCGGCTTGGAGCCTTCTTAGTTGTCTGGGGAATCTTTGAAACGAACCTTGAACGCACGATCTGGGCGCTGAATGGGGAGGCGGTTGCTGGTGTTCGCCCGTCGACTGAAAAGTCTTCAATCAGCGAATGGATTTCGCGGCTCGGCGCAGGTAACTCGAAATTCGATCACGCAGCTTCGGCTGTGCTAAAGGCGGCTGCCGGCGCGGCGCGAGACCTATTGGAGTATCGCCATGCTTTGGCTCATGGCTGTCTGATTCCGTTTCCGTCAGGCGGCCTATTCATACGAAAGCCGAGTTGGCATCATGAAGTTCGACGCCGAGAGTCGAGTGAGGCTCATGTCGATGAAAATCTATTGGACATGGCCATTGAGTGCGCGTGGGCTCTTTGCCATGTACTGTTTGCTACAGCGAAAGCTTGCGAAGACCCCTCCGGGCAGGCAACTTTGCTGGAATTGCGAACGAACATTACGCGGGCGGCGAGCCTAGCAAATGAGCTTCGGCATCTAGGGGCGTTAGTCAACCATGAGAAGTACTAAGCTGGTGTCGCTTCGCTGCGCGCTCGGGGGTGATCGGATGACTTACAACATCACAAGCGCTGTCTTGCTAACAGTCTTGTTCCATGCGGGCCAAGGTTCGGCCGCGAATATTTGGTTCGAGAGCGCGAGCGAAACAACGCCGCTGACGCACCTGGTTATTGAGGGACAGATCAGACCGGGCGATTTTGAAGCCTTGAGCGAGGCCCTTCGCGACAGAGGTCCATCTGTTCAAGCTGGGTATCTTTATTCCCCTGGGGGCGATGCTCGCGAAGCGATGAAAATTGGCACTCTTCTCCGCTCGCTGCAAATTGAAACGCGAGGACCTCGACCTTACTTCCCAATTCACGCAAAGGACGACATTCCGCTCCCGCAATGCTCGTCTCCTGCTCCGAAAGTAGAGGCGAATTGCCTCTGCTACTCAGCTTGCTTCCTCGTCTGGGCGGCTGGAGCCAACCGTGCAGAGAGTTTAGTTGGCGTGCATCGCCCAGCGTTTGACCAATCTTTTTTCGCGTCACTTAGTGCTACCGATGCCGAGAAAGCGTATGAGGTAGCACTCGGCGAAATGGATGTCTACCTAGATGCGCTCCGCATTCCGCAAGAGATACGCGAACGCATGCAGTCAACGCCGTCTCGAGAGATCCATAAATTTGTGACCCCCCAATCGATGAATGGATTTGCTCCTGCGTACGATGAGCTAATAAGCGCCCGTTGCAATCTTCTGACAAAGCAACAGGAAGGACGTTATTGGGTCCTTAACCGAAAGATCAGACAACGAAGGGCCACTTACGACGAAATCTTGGAAGAAGACGAGCTTGCAAAGCGCTACAAGGAAGCGATGGTATGCCACTCCTATCAATCACTATCGATGCGCGTCGATGCCTTTTCAAGGCACTACAAAATTGACTACGCGCGGCGGATAAAAGGTGGGTCCTGAGTGTCAGTGGAATCGTCGGCTAACTACAGGTGAAACGGCCGGGCAAAGTTCGCCCGCCGTTCACCAAAACGTTGGTGCGCACTTTCCCCAGACTCTATAACTTTCACACCACCCTAAAGTTTTTGAACTGCCACGGGTCCGAGCTATCGACGTCCTCAGGATAGAGCACGCCACGCTCTTCGAGCGGCGTCCAGTCCGTGTACACGCCGACGACCCTGCCCAGGTAAGGCTTGCAGATTTCGAGCATGGTCTTGTACGGCAGTTCGTCCGGCTCGACGATGCCCGCAGCCGGATTCCTGATCGCCCAGATCACCGCCGAAACGTAACCGATATTGACTTGCAGGCTGGTCGCATTGTTGTAGGGACAAAGATGTCGCGCCTCCTCGATGGTGAGTTGCGAACCGTACCAGTAGGCGCCCTTCTTGTGGCCCATCAGCAGCACGCCCAGTTCGTCCATGCCTTCCGAGATTTCATCGCGCAGCAGCCGGTAACGCGGCGGAAATTTATAGTTGTTGCCGATATATTCGTGCATGGACAGCACGGCATCGTCGCAGGGGTGATAGGAATAATGGCAGGTCGGGCGATACACCGCCTTGCCTTTTTTCTGCACCGTGAAGTAATCGGGAATCGAGGTCGCCTCACCATGTGAGATCAGGAAGCCGAGCATCGGGCCTTCGAGCGGCGTCCAGGTTCGCACCCGCGTCGACGCGCCGGTGCGCTCGAGATAAATCGCCGCGCCACAACCGAAATCGAAAGTGCGGCCGTCGGCAGGCCAGTTCTTCTCATGCGTGCCCCAGCCCAGCTCGGCCGGTTGCAGCGATTCGCCCGCGAAGGCTTCGCTCGACCAGGTGTTGACGAACTCATCGCGCGCTTTGCGCCGCGGGCTCAACTGGCTGTCGCGCTCGGCGATATGGATGACCTTGATGTCCAGGCGTTGCGCGAGTTCCGCCCATTCCTTGCGGTTTTTCGGTTCGGCCTTTCTCACGCCGGTGTCCTTGGCAACGTTCAGCAAGGCCTGCTTGGTCAGGTGCGACACCAGGCCGGGGTTGGCGCCATGCATCAGCACGCAGGCCGGGCCCTTGGGGAACTTGCTGCGCATCTGCAGCGCGGCCTCGCGGTAGGCGTAGTTGGTGCGGCGTGCGGCCGGCACATCCGTGTTGTTATGCCCGCCGGGCCACGGTTCGATGCAGGCATCGATGTAAAGAATGTCGCGCTTCTGGCAATACTCGATCGTGTCGAGGCTGTTGACGTCGTAGGACGCATTGACCAGGAAGTCGCCTTCGCTGAGGTATTTGTCGTATTGCGCGACGTAGGTGTCGCTCTTGATCGGTTCGACGATGAACTTGACGCCCAGCGTTCCCGCTATTTCGCGGCCAAACGCGTTGGCCGTGATGATGGTGATCTGCTCGGGCTTGACGTCGATGTGCCGCAGGATGAGCGGCAGCGAGCCCTGGCCCACCGATCCGAAGCCAACGATGAGCATCCGCCCCTTGAATACCGCATATTTCTTGTAGCCAGCCACTATTGCGTTACTCCTGATCAGATCGCGCCGCCGTTGCAACGCGAGGGGCACGTTATAGACGAAGTCAGTGACAATCTCAACCACCTCATCCCCCGCCTTCTCCCCGGAGCGGAGAAGGTGCGCTGCGCGGGCCTACTACGGGTTGGATTTTCCCGCTCCCTCTCCGCCCTCAGGGGGGAGAGGGCCGGGGTGAGGTGGGTGGTGGCGCGCTGGTATGTCTCTTCAACGCCCACCCGACATGATTTCTCACCATGACCGATGGATGGTCGCGGCGCGCTTCAAGCGCCGCGAGGACGGCAGGGGAAGTCGGCGCGTTGCCCAGGCCGACGGCCAGGTTGCGCAGCCAGCGCTCGTGACCGATGCGCCGGATGGCACTGCCCTCCATGCGCAGGTCGAACTCTTCCTCGCTCCAGGAAAATAATTCCACCAGCCCGGCCGCGTCGAGGCCATGGCGAACCGCGAAATCCGGCACGTCGGCCTTCTGCGCGAAGCGATTCCACGGGCAGACCAGTTGGCAATCGTCGCAACCGTAAATGCGATTGCCCATGAGCGGGCGCAGTTCCTCGGGGATATCGCCCTTGTGCTCGATGGTCAGATAGGAAATGCAGCGTCGGGCATCGAGCTGGTAAGGCGCCACGATGGCCTGCGTCGGGCAGACATCGATGCAGCGGCTGCAGGTGCCGCAATGGTCGGCTTGCGGTTCGTCCGCCGGTAGTGGCAGGTCCGTGTAGATTTCGCCGAGAAAAAACCACGAGCCGGCTTCACGATTGAGCACCAGCGTGTGCTTGCCGCGCCAGCCGAGGCCGGCCTTCGTGGCGAGTTCGACTTCCATGACCGGCGCGCTGTCGGTGAACACGCGGTACTGGAATGGGGTCACGGCGGCGATACGATCGCACAGCTTCTGCAGCCGCCCGCGCAAGACCTTGTGGTAGTCGCGTCCCACCGCATAGCGTGCCACATACGCGCGGCTGCCGTCGCGCATGACGTCCCAACTGTCGGCCGCCTCGGCAGGAAAATAATTCATCCGGACGGTGATAACCCGCAACGTGCCTGGTACCAGTTCCGCCGGCCGCGAGCGGCGCGCGCCGTGCGCGGACAGATAGTCCATGTCGCCCTGCCAGCCGCGAGAGAGCCATTGCTTCAGGCGTTCTTCGGCTGCGTCGAGATCGCAATCGGCGATGCCGACTTGCTGAAAACCGAGTTCGGCCGCCCACTCGCGGATTTGGACGACCAGTTCGACCGGGCTCGTCTCAATGGATGGATCGGTCGGCCCGGCTGGTGTCACTTGGGACCGGATACCAGAAAATCGAGTTTGCGCGTCTCGCCATGCTTCATCATGAAGAAGCGATCCGGCGCGACGCCGGCTTTTGCCAGCGCTTCGGCGAGCTTGCGCGGCGGCTCGTCGAGCAACTCGTCGGTAAGGCGGAACGTGCCCCAGTGCATCGCCACCGCGTAGCGCGCATGCAGGTCCTGCTGCGCGCGCACCGATTCCTCGGGATTGGCGTGCATGACGCTCATGAACCAGCGCGGGTCGTAGGCGCCGATCGGCAACATGGCCAGGTCAAAGGAACCGAAGCGCTTGCCGATGTCCGCGAGGTCGGGCGAATAGCCGTAGTCGCCGCCGAAGAAAAAGCGCAGCCGCGGATGTTCGATGACCCACCCTCCCCATAGCGTCTTGTTGCGATCCCACGGTGTGCGCCAACTCCAGTGCTGCACAGGCGCCAATGTGAGCTTGAGGCCCATGTGATCGGCGTTGTCCCACCAGTCGAGCTCGGTCACGTTATCGATGCCCTGGGACTTGAACCACTGCTTCAATCCGAGCGGCACGAAAAATTGCGGCGGCCCGCCCTTCTGGCGGTTGAGCTCCACGACCGTCTTCAGATCGAGGTGGTCATAGTGATTGTGCGAAATCACCACGACATCCGCATGCGGCAACGAATCGAAATCGAACGGCGCAGCCACATGGCGCTTCGGCCCGGCGAAAGACAGCGGCGACGCGCGCTCGGTGAGGTGGGGATCGGTCAGCACATTGACGCCGCCGACCTGCAGCAGGAACGAGGCATGCCCGATCCACGTCAGCGTCGGCTCGTCGCGATTGGCAGCCAGGAAAGCGGTGTCCGGCTTGAGCAGCGGAAAACCGTAGCCCTGCTTCGGATCCTCAGGGTAACCCTTGGTCAAGCGGTCCCATTGCCATTTCCAGAAACTCGGGCGCGCGGGCTGCGGATAGTTGTTGCGAAAGCCGTCGTCGGTGTGGTGCGACTTCGCCGGATTATAATGGGGGTTGACGTGACAGGCGGCCAGCAGCAGCACAGAGGCGGTGCACAGGATCATGATCGTTCTGATCTTCATCGCTTGAATGGGGGTAACTCGGGCCAGTGTAGCGGCGCGCTGGAAACGATGCAAAGCAACGCGGTTAACGAAACCTTGGGAGCGAGGAAATGGCGGCAGGCAAAAAGCAGAAGGCAGGCGTGATCGGGCTGGGCTCGATGGGACTGGGCGTAGCACGCACGCTGCTCAAGAAGGGGTTCGAAGTACACGCCTACGACGTGCGCCCGGAAGTGTCGAAGGCATTCGCGAAGGAAGGCGGCATTGCCGCGAAAAGTCCCGCGGACGTCGGCCGCAATGTTCCCGTCGTCATCGTCCTGGTCGTCAATGCCGACCAGACTAATGAAGTCCTGTTCGGCAAGGACGGGGCCGCATCCACGCTGGCCAAGGGCTCCGTCGTCATCGCGAGCAGCACGGTTGCGCCGGAATTCGCCATCGACCTGGGCAGGCGCCTGGATGCCAAAGGCCTGATGCTGATCGACGCGCCGGTCTCCGGCGGCGCCGCGCGCGCTGCCAAGGGCGAGCTGTCCATCATGGGTTCCGGTTCCAAAGCCGCCTACAAGAAGGCCGGCGCCGTTCTGAAAGCCATCGCCGTCAAGGTATACGAACTCGGCCCCGATGCGGGCACGGGCTCGAAAGTGAAAATGATCAACCAGCTTCTCGCCGGCGTGCATATCGCCGCGGCGGCCGAAGCAATGGCGCTGGCCATTCGCGCCGGCGCCGATCCGAAGGTCGTCTACGAAGTCATTTCCAACAGTGCCGGCTCGTCCTGGATGTTCCAGAACCGCGTGCCGCATATCCTCGACGGCGACTACACCCCGCTTTCGGCGGTGAACATTTTCGTCAAGGACCTGGGCATCGTCCTCGACTCGGCAAAGAAAATGACTTTCCCCTTGCCCCTGACCGCCGCGGCCCACCAGCTTTTCCTTGGCGCCGCCGGCGCCGGACTCGGTTACGAGGACGACATTTCCGTGGTGAAGATGTATCAGGCGATGTCGGGGATCAAGCTGCCGGCGAAGAAGAAAAAGTGAACAGTGAACAGTGAACAGTGAACAGTGAACGGACGGTCTCAAGCATTACACCGTTCGCTGATCACCGTTAACTGTTCACCGCATCTGTCAGATGCGGTCGTTCTCCAGTTTCTCTTCCAATGAATGCAGCGCCTCGGCCGCTTCCGACAAGTTCGGATTGAGGTCGAGTGCGCGGCGGAAATATTCCGCGGCTTTCCGGTAATTGCTGCGCGTCATCCAGATCTCACCGCAGCTCTCCAGCGTACCGAATTGATAGGGATTCAGGGTGATCGCGCGCTCATAGTCGGCCAGTGCCCGGTCTTCGTCGCCGAGCGCCGCGTAGGCATTGCCGCGGCGATTCCAGGCTTCGGCAAAATCCGGTTTCAATTCTATGACCTGGTTCAGCTTTTCGATCGCGGCATCCGGTTCGTCCACGGTGATCAATTGCATTCCGGTCTGGAACAACGGATCGGCCACCGGATCATCGGTACGCATCCAGATTCCCCACACCGACTGCTCGGCAATGCCGCGGATCAATTCCTCTTCGTCCCACAATGCCGCCATCAGCACCGGAATGTCTTCCATCGTCCCGATTTCCGCCAGGCGGCCATAAGCCAGGCGACGTTTGTCAAGCTGGGCGCTGCGCGTCTGCTCGAGTGCCTGTTCGCGGCTGATGGGCGTCCAGTCCCGGGCCGCGGCGGCAGAGCAGGCGCAAGTGGCGGCAAGCCCGAGCAATGCCGGGACGACGAACGCGACAAATCCCCTATTGCGCAATTGCATCTCCTTTCGAGAGTCGCCTTTCGAGTTTCGACAGTTTTTCCTTCATCGCCTCGCCCATGTACATCTGCGGGTTGGAGGCCTGCAATCCCTCCTTCTGCTCGCGCTCCCGGATGGATTCCTTCGCCATCGCGAACGCCTGCGTGAAGGAGCGGGTATTGCGCAGGGCTTCGTCGTAGTACGCCTTGGAAAAATAAGTAAAGTCGAAATCGTTGCCGCAGCCGAATGAAGTGTGTGTCGCATCGGACGCCGTAATGATCAGGGTGTGGGCATCCTTCAACGCTTCGATGAATCCGCCCGAATAGCAAGCAGAAATCACGACGATACGCCATTTGATTCCGGCGTCGTCCAGCGCCGCGCGCACCTCCGCGGGACGAATCCCCTGCAATTGCAGCGGATAAAACTCGACGCTCAGTGCATGGGCCTCCGAACCGTGCGTCGTCAGGTGCAGCAGGACCACGTCTTCTTCCGGATCGATGCGCTCTCCCACCTTTTGCAGGACATGGCGCAGGCTGGTCAGCGTGGCGATCGGATATTTTTCTACGAGGCTCGGATGGCTGATGAGGCTCACACTGCGCCCGCCGGTGTCGAATCGTTCCTCGAGCAGTTTGACGATGGACAGCGTTTCCTTCATGAACACGTCCTGCGTCGCGTAAGGCGCGAAGCCCACGAAATAGAGATCGTCGACGCCCGCGCGCCCGGATTTGAGTTGGTCCACGGCCGCGCTCAAGAGTTCCGGCTGCGCATAGAGCGCTCTTTCGCTGAAGGCCTGCCGGGTCAGGCCAGGCTGGTCGGCAGCGTCTTCCTCGTCGAATGTCCGCTCCCACAGCGGCGCGGAGGGCACGAAGTAAGCCGGCAGCAACACGAAGAGCGCCACGATGGCGGCAGGCGATATTGCGCGTGGATTTGCCGGAACGTTCAGCCGCCTGATCGCCAACAATATCGCCAGCGCCCACCAGGCAAAGACAAGCTGATAGATCCCCATGTCGCCGAGGACCGCGGCCGGCACCCTCAACCAGTGATGATCGACGGCAGACCAGATCGCGCTCGACGCGATGCTTAGCGGGATGCCGATCGAACCCACAGCGATCGGCACCAGCAGAACCACCCCGGGCGCTTGCGTGACGCGCCCGATCAGGTATCCGGCCAGCAGTGACAACGGCAGCCAGAACAATTCCGAGGGCAGCGCCTGCAGGTTGAAGAATCCGGCGAAGCCGACCTGCGCGAAGGAACACGCAAAACTGACGGTGAGACTGGTCGCTGCGATTGCAATGAATTGATTTGCATTGACGTGAAATCCGCCTGCGGTGGGACGCCGGAACAACGCAAGGCGAACGCCTTCGGCCAGATTTTCCAGCCAGGCCTTCGCCGGGTTTCTATCGGGTATGACCTGCGCCGGTTCGTATTGGTCCATGTTGCGGTTTTGATCGGTCCTTGATAAACGCTCAGCCACCCTCAACCCGGAAAACCGGGAATCCTTCCGGCAGCGGTAACGGGAAATGGCGTATCAGATAAAACGACGTCCGCGCTTGACCATGAGCTCGCGCAGCGCATCGATGGAAGCCTGCACGCCCGTCATGTTGGGATTGATCGCAAGCGCCTGCTCGAAGAATTCCAGGGAGCGTTGCAACTCGCCTTTGCGCAGGTAGATTTGCCCATAGCCGGCCAGGACCCCGAAATGCCGGGGGTTCCTCTTCAGGACTTCGTCGCAATCCTTCAGCGACTGGTCATCTTCGCCGAGCAGAAAATACACGGTCGCCCGCTTGTTCCAGCCCTCGGCGAATTCCGGCTGCATGGCAATCACGCGGTCGAACGTGTCGATCGCCATCCTCAGGTGGCCGTCACGCATCTCCTCGACGCCGCGTTTGAAGAGCTCGTCGGTGGCGGCATCGCCGGAACGGCTCCAGATGGCCCAGATCACCGCCTCGGCCGTGCTGCGCACGCGATCGTCGTCGTCGAAGAGCCGCGACTGCAGCAGCGACACATCTTCCTGTCTGCCGACCTTGGCCAGCACCGTGCACGCCGCCAAGCGCGCGTCGGCATCCTGGTTCTGCAATTGCGTCAGCGCCAGCTTGCGGATTTCGTCGTCGCTCTGCCGCGCGGCACCGACGTTGCCGCACGCAAGCAGCACGGCCATCGCCACCGGCATGGCCCACGCCCGCATTGCTCCCCACCACCACCGACTCGTCATGGCAATCCCCTGTCCAAACGCCTAAACTGCGCGGGTCTTCCGTTGCCGTCAAATTCTACCCGGCTGCCACCGCATCATCACCTTTAATAGGATTGCCGCATGTCGAGAATGTTCCTGATTGGGTTGCTGGTCTGCTCCACCGCGGCGACGGCCGCCCCTTACCCGCTGGGCAGCATGACCTGTGCGGACATCGGCAAGTTCGCCTCGGAGGCCATGGGCTGGCGCAAGGAAGGCCAGTCGAAGGACCAGGCGCTCGCCGCGCTGGAGAAGCGCACCTACCACGACCCGGTCGAGAAAAAGAACCTGACGACCATCGTCGACCTGGTGTTCGGTTCCTACGGCCGCAACTGGAGCATCGAGAGCGCCGGCAACGTCATGCGCACCGACTGCGAGACGGGGCGCTAGGCGAGACAAACGGACATCTCGTCGAGATTTGCACCGCAAAGGCATTTCTATACCCCCTTGAGGGGTGCGCGAAGGAAAAACAAGAACAATGAAGAGAAATCCGGCATTGAAGGCGGATTGGCTGTTGACGGAAATCGGCGGACAATTTTCGATGGGATGACTCCTCAAACAACAAACGGTTCCGACATGAAATTCCCTTTGCACTTGTCTCTCCTTTGCGTCCTTGGCGGTGAACGTATTGTTTGCTGCGGCACGCGTGATTCATGAGTACCCGCCTGGCGCCACCAGCCCGTCAGGGCATGACGCTCGCCGAAGTCGACACGCCCGCGCTCCTGCTCGACCTGGATGCGTTTGAACGCAACCTCGACCGGCTCGACCAATCGCTTGTCGATACCCGCATTCGCGTGCGGCCGCACGCAAAATCCCATAAATGTCCGGAAATCGCATTGCGGCAGATGGCGCGCGGGGCGATCGGCGTGTGCTGCCAGAAAGTCTCGGAGGCCGAGGCAATGGTGGAAGGCGGCGTGATGAATGTGCTGGTCAGCAACGAAGTGGTCGGGCCGAGCAAGCTCGCGCGCCTTGCCGGGCTGGCGAAACGAGCGCGCGTCAGTGTCTGTGTCGACAACGAGCAAAACATTGGCGATCTGGACAACGCTGCGCGCGTAGCCGGAACGAAAATCGACGTGCTCATCGAAGTCAACGTCGGCGCGAACCGCTGCGGCGTCGAGCCCGGCGAACCGTGCGTCCCGCTTGCGCAGCGCATTGCCGCTACAAAGCATCTTCGTTTTGCCGGACTGCATGCCTATCAGGGCGCCGCGCAGCACGCGCGCACGCCGATCGAGCGTAGAGCCGCGATCGCCAGGGCCGTGCAACTGGTACAGACCACGATCGAAGCCCTGCAGGCCCATGGACTCAAACCGGAAATCATCACGGGTGCGGGCACCGGAACTTATCCGCTCGAGGCCGCCAGCGGCGTGTACAACGAAATCCAGCCTGGCTCGTATATCTTCATGGACGCCGATTACAACCGCAATCTCGGCGACGATGGCAAACCAGTACGCAACTTCGAGCAAAGCCTTTACGTCTGGGCCACGGTCATGAGCCACGCCACCGCCGAGCGCGCGGTCGTCGATGCCGGCCTGAAGGCATTGTCTGTCGATTCCGGCATGCCGCTGGTCGCCGACCTGCCGGGCGTGGAATTCCTGAAGGCCTCGGACGAGCACGGCGTACTGAAAGTTCGGCAGGGATCGCGACTCACCGTCGGCGATAAAATCCGGCTCGTGCCGGGCCACTGCGATCCCACCGTGAATCTCTACGACTGGATCGTCGGCGTGCGCGGCGACAAAGTCGAATCCGTCTGGCCCGTCACCGCCCGCGGGGCTTTCTACTAATCATTTAGTTCCTGAACCACGGAGGACACGGAGATCACGGAGGAAAAAGTGCAGGAGAGCACAAGATATTTGAATCCGCGGAGATTGATCAGCATCCTCCTCGAACCATTCCATCTGGCTGTTCTCGACTTGAATTTCTCCGTGCCCTCCGTGTCGTCCGTGGTTCAAGATTGAGACGGAGAACAAATGGCCGGACCGAAGACTTACCAGTTCGACACGCTGAGCCTGCACGCGGGGCAGCAGCCGGATCCGCAGTTCGGCGCGCGGGCACAGCCGGTGTACTTCACGACGTCATACGTCTTCAAGGACACCGACCAGGCGGCGTCGCTGTTCAACATGGAGCGGGCGGGCCATGTGTACACACGCATTTCGAATCCGACCAACGCCGTGCTGGAAGAACGCATTTCCGCGCTCGAGGGGGGCGTCGGCGCGATTGCCACGGCCAGTGGACAGGCGGCGATGCATCTCGCCATCGCCACGCTGATGGGCGCTGGCTCCCACATCGTCGCGTCCCGCTCGCTGTATGGCGGTTCGCACAACCTGCTGCAGTACACCCTGCCGCGTTTCGGCATCGAGACCACCTTCGTCGATCCGCGTAACGTCGACGCTTTTCGCAAAGCGATCCGTCCGAATACCCGCCTGCTGTTCGGCGAAACACTCGGCAATCCCGGACTGGACGTACTCGACATCCAGAAGGTATCCGACGTCGCGCACGAGGCCGGCCTGCCGCTGCTGGTCGATTCGACGTTCACGACGCCGTGGTTGATGCGCCCTTTCGATCTTGGCGCGGATCTGATTTTTCATTCGGCCACGAAGTTCCTCGGCGGCCACGGCGTGGCCATCGGCGGGCTGGTGGTCGACAGCGGCAGATTCGACTGGGAAAAATCTGGCAAATTCCCGACGCTGACCGAACCTTACGCGGGCTTCCATGGCATGGTGTTCAGCGAGGAGTCCACCACCGCCGGCTTCCTGCTGCGCGCGCGCCGCGAAGGCATCCGCGATTTCGGTGCCGCGATGAGCCCGATGAATGCCTTCCAGATCCTGCAAGGCATGGAGACGCTGGGCCTGCGCATGGAGAAGCACATTGCCAACACGCGGGCCGTCGTGCAGTACCTGGCGGAACACGAGGCCATTGAAACGGTCTCCTACCCCGAACTCGAATCGCATCCCGACCATGAGTTGGCGAAAAGGATTCTTCCCCGCGGCTGCGGCGCCGTTTTTACGTTCAGCCTGAAAGGCGGCCGTGCAGCGGGACGCCGCTTCATCGAATCCCTGAAAGTGTTTTCGCACCTGGCGAATGTCGGCGATGCGAAGTCGCTGGTCATCCATCCCGCGACCACGACGCATTATCGGATGGACGAAACCGCGTTGCGCGCAGCGGGCATCACCGAAGGCACGGTGCGGTTGTCTGTCGGCCTGGAAAATCCGGATGACCTGGTCGAAGACCTGAGCCGGGCCTTGTATGCTTCGCAAAAATCCTGAAGGCGAAAATTCGATGAGGCAAATTACGGGATGTATTTTCATCATGGTGCTGGCCCTGCCCGGCTGCAAGCAGAAGCCGGAGGAAGCGCCAGGCGTCTTCGTCGAGATCGCGCTCAAGAACGAGACGGACATAGACAAATACGTGGTTTTCAATCCGAACCTCAAGACCATCGACGAATGCGAGGCCACGTTCGCGCAATCCCTGCCTGCCGTCATGGCTCACCTGCCCGAGGCCATTCCGAAGAACTCGACGGCAACAGGGTGGAAGTGTTACCTGAAGGATCCGACGAAGAAAAAGTAAGATGGGTAGGAACCTGCGCGCAATCGGCGCCGGAAAATAATATAAATTCCCGAGGAGGAACTTCATGGCTCTGCAACGCATTGCAAGGTTTTGTTTCGCGGCGACGGCTGTTCTCTCGGGGGCGTTCGTGCAGGCGCAAGGCCTGCCCTCCGCAACGCCGGAATCCGTCGGCATGTCCGCACCAAAACTCGCCCACATCAAGGAAGCCTTCGCGCAGGAGATCGACAAAGGCAACCTGCCGGGCGTAGTGGTGATGGTCGCGCGCAGGGGCAAGCTGGTTTACTCCGAAACCGTCGGCTTCCAGAACAAGGAGGCGGGTAAGGCCCTGTCTAAAGACGCGATCTTCCGCATCTATTCCATGACCAAGCCGCTGGTGTCGGTCGGCGCGATGATGCTGATCGAAGACGGCAAGATGCAGCTCAACGATGCAGTGTCGAAGTTCATTCCCGCAGTAAAGGGATTACAGGTCAGCGTGGCGAAAGTGGATGGAGAATTCGCCAAGGTCACCTACACCCTGGTTCCGTCCGATCGCGAAATGACGGTGCAGGATCTGCTGCGCCATACCTCCGGCCTGGCCTACGCGAACCTGACGCAGAACGCGCCGGTCCGGGATGCGTATGCAAAAGGCGGCATCGACGACGATCCCCGCGGCCTGACCCCGGCCCAGGAAATCGAGAGCTTTGCCAAATCGCCGCTCATCCATCAGCCCGGCACGATCTGGGAATACAGCCTGTCCACCGACATGCTCGGGCGCGTGATCGAAGCCGTTTCCGGCAAGCGTCTGTCGGAATTCATGGACGAGCGCCTGTTCAAACCGTTGGATATGAAGGACACCGGGTTCTCTGTCCCGCAGGAGAAGCAATCCCGGCTCGCTGAGGCCCTGCCGATCGATGCGTCAAGCGGCAAGCCGAACAAGCTCTGGGACGTCACCGCGGTTCCCAACAACGATTCCGGAGGCGGAGGCGGTGTATCGACCGCGACCGATTACCTGCGCTTCGCGCAAATGATGGCGAACGGGGGCCAGTTCGACGGCAAACGCTACCTGAGCCGGACCACGGTCGAATTGATGACCACCGATCATCTGGGTACGCGCATCCAGGCCCTGTCGCCGATGACGCCGGGCGAAGTCCTTCTGAGCACGCCGGGCTACACGTTCGGACTGGGATTCGCCGTGCGCCAGGCAGCGGGCGTGGCCGGCGTTTCCGGTTCGGCCGGGGAATTCATGTGGGGCGGTTTCGCCGGAACCTATTTCTGGGTGGACCCGAAAGAGCAGCTCGTCGGCGTGTACATGACCCAGGCGCCGAGCCCGATCCGCGCCTACTACCGCAAGCTGTTCAAGCAGCTCGTTTACTCGGCGATTACGGACTAGACCCCCCCTTTCCCCCTCTCCCCCTCTCCCCGGCCCTCTCCCGCGAGGGGGAGAGGGAGATCTGAAGCTCTGGTTCTGGCTTCGGT
>JANXVW010000136.1 GCA_025351455.1 Betaproteobacteria bacterium
CAACTCGCCGGTGATGTTGAACACATAGGGTGGAAGGCGCTTGATGCGGGAAAACTCGGCCATGATCGACTAGTCGGTCCAGCCGGAAAACGTAACCGACTGTTCATTAAATGGAAAGTCGAATCCTACCGGATCGCAGGCAGCGCGGCAAAGGCCTCATCACTTGAAACTGCATCTTTCACAAAATTCGCTACGCAATACCTTCACGGCCTACGGCCCCGGCTATGTGGCCGTCAACGGTGTGCGCCATGAATCAAGCCTGGTTGTGCTGCCGGACAGGATCGTGGAGAACTGGAATGTGCAGAGCTTCGAAACGTTGGCGCAGAACGATATTGAAGGACTGGCTTTACTGAAACCGGAACTCGTGCTGCTTGGGAGCGGGGATGCCCTGCATTTCCCGAATCCGAGGTTGCTGGCGAGACTGGCGGCCGCTGGCATCGGCACCGAAGTCATGGACACCCGGGCGGCCTGCCGGACTTATAACATTCTTGCTGAAGAAGGCCGCAATGTCGCTGCCGCGCTGGTAATACCGAAAGCCGACCTTATGGGCGACTAGTAACCCTGCGTGGTCAGTAACCCGCCCGTCAAACAATCAAAGGGCGTCGATAACAGAGCAGATGACTGTCGTGAAATCCGTCTTCGACACGAACCCATCCAGTGCAAGTGAGTGAGCGAGTTCGCGGTATTCCCTGCCGTTATTGAGCGTCAGGATGACGATCTTGATGTTGTTATCGGCAGCCTTGATGCGTCGTCCTGCCTCGATGCCATTGATTCCGCCCATCGCGAGGTCCATCAGGACCAACTGCGGGCGCAGGCGTAATGCCATTTCCACTCCAGCCTCCCCGGAATCGGCTTGCCCGACCACGTTGGCCCGACAAACTTCAGTCAGGAATTGCTCGGCAGCCATGCGAAACGAGGCGCTGTCGTCGACCAGCATGACATTGACCACGATGGAATACCCCTGCTGGTTGATCGGTCAGGCGTAAGTCTGAAATCCGGCACCAAACCACAGACCGGCGATCTGCACTATCGCTTAGGGAAGCTTTGGGGAGGTATAGGGCCGAACGGAACCTGCGTTTCGAAAAACCTGAGGCCGTTTGCAGATGTGTCTGTCGCGGATCCCGTCGAGCGGGAAAAAACTGCAGATGATTACGTATGTAAAAAATCAGATATACAGTATAGACGATTGTTTTTTATATTTTAATCATGTGCGCTAATCAGCCCTATCCGAATGGAGAAACGCACCAGCCCAGCCACATCATGGATGTCGAGACGTTCCATAATCTGGGCCCGATGGGTCTCGATGGTCTTGATGCTTAACCCCAGGTCATAGGCAATCTGCTTGGTCGTACGTCCAATTACGATGGCTTTCAGGATCTCCCGCTGTCTCGGGCTCAGGGCCTGCAGTCCGGTTTCTGCATCGGGCGGCCGGATATAGGATTGAACGACCTGCCGCGAGACTCGCGGACTCAGATAGGTCTCTCCATTGGTGACCGCCTGCAGCGCAAATTCGAGTTCCAGCGGGGCCGCGTCCTTCAGGACATAGCCGACGGCGCCCGCTTTCAAAGCCTGCAATACGAAATCCTGAGTGTCGTGCATGGACAGCATGATGACGCGCACCGATGGCCGGTCGCGCGCAATGAGGGCGGCAGCTTCGATCCCATTGAGTTCCTTCATGCCGATATCCATGAGAACGACATCCGGATTCGTCGAATTCACCAGTTCGACGGCTTCCCTGCCGTTCGTTGCCTCTGCAACGACCTCCACCCCCGGCATTCCAGATAACAATGCCTTCAGACCCGATCTCATCAGATTGTGGTCGTCCGCCAGTACGATTCTGATCGGCTTCATGGTCCCCATGCCGCGACAAGTGATTTCGAACCGGATCCAGGCAAGCGCGGCTGGCTTGCAGGACGCGAGCTGCTTTGCTTTGCCCCACCGTTATGAATCAAAGTCCGCACAATTGCCTGACGTGCGCGGCGGCGCTGCGTGCCAGCGCCGGGAGGTTGTATCCGCCTTCGAGCGTCGAAACGATGCGCCCATCGGCATGCCGATCCGCAATATCCATGATCTGCCTTGTTACCCAGCCATAGTCGTCTTCCACCAGCTGCAACGAGCCCATATCGTCATCGCGATGGGCATCGAAACCCGCGGATACGAAAACCATGCGAGGCGCAAAACGGTGCAGCGCCGGCAACCAGAAATTCTCGACTGCTTTTCGGAATTCCGCGCTGCCGCTGTACGCTGCCAGTGGAATATTGACCATCAGTCCGGATCGGCCTTCTGTGCCGCTATAGGGATAAAACGGATGCTGGAAGGTAGATGCCATCATTACCCGATCATCGCCCGCGAAGATATCCTCCGTCCCGTTGCCATGGTGCACGTCGAAATCGACGATCGCGACGCGTTCAAGCCCGTGCGCAACAAGGGCATGGGCGGCGCCGACGGCAATATTGTTGAAGAAACAGAACCCCATCGCCTGCCGGCGGCGGGCATGATGGCCCGGAGGCCTCACGTTGCAAAAGGCATTTTCAGCATTGCCGCCTATCACCATGTCCGTCGCTCTCACCACCGCGCCGGCGGCATGAAACGCGGCGGACAATGTATTCGGGTTCATTGCCGTGTCCGGATCCAGATGGACGATGCCGTTGCGCGGAGAGGCCTCGGCTATGGAGTCGATGTAGCCGCCATCATGGACCCGCAGCAGCTGTTCTCTCGACGCTGCCGGAGCTGTTTCGCTGAGGAGATGCTGGAGCAGGCCGATGGCGAGCAGGTGATCCTCAACTGCCGTCAATCGATCCGGGCATTCCGGGTGGTGACTGCCCATGTCATGCAATAAGCAATCGGGATGATGAATGAACGCCGTTGCCATGCTCTGCCGTGAACCTCGCTCTCCTCCTTACGACGCATCTTATGCACGAGTACCGGGAATGTCCACGGTTTGCAAATGGGAGCGCATGGACTAACCTTCTGCGATGGCAAAACCCTATCCCGCGGAACTGGTGCGGCGCCTGACTTTGCGCGACGGCACGCGCGTGGTCTTGCGCCCCATCCGGCCCGAAGACCGGCAGATAGAAAAAGAATTCGTGCAGAAGCTTTCCGACGAGTCGAAATACTTCCGCTTCATGAGCGCATTGCGCGAACTCAACGATGCCATGCTCAGTCGCTTTACGCAGATCGACTACGATCGGGAGATGGCGTTGATTGCGGTGGTCTGCGAGAACGCACTGGAAACGGAAATCGGCGTCGCGCGTTATGTCGTGAGTGACGGAGGAACCAGTTGCGAATTTGCGGTGGCCGTCGCCGATGCCTGGCAACATCGCGGCGTCGGTTCGATTCTGCTTTGCAACCTCATTGACGCAGCCCGCGCGCACGGGCTGCAGACTATGGAAGGCATGGTCATGGCCGCAAACAACAAGATGCTGGGTCTGATGAGCGCGCTTCGCTTCAGCATACGATCCGAACCGGGCAATTCGTCCATCAAACTCGTAACAAAACAACTGGACGCCCCCGGCGATGCTTCAGTCGGCGTATCTGATTCTTCCGCCGCTGATGTAAACTGACGACACGCGGCGCCTTCGATGCATATCCGATTGTGACCGGGTGCCACGCTTCCTTCCTCGTCTACTGATCGCGCATGTCCAACAGACTATCCCCCGTTTTTACGCAAGTCGGCCGGATCATTCTCGGCAAGGAACAACAGATTCGCCTCACCGTCGCCTGCATGCTCGCACGCGGGCATCTGCTGATTGAGGACTTGCCGGGCATGGGCAAGACCACCCTGGCTCACGCACTGGCAAGAACGCTGGGCTTGGATTTTCAGCGCATCCAGTTTACGAGCGACTTGCTGCCGGCCGACATTCTCGGCGTGTCCGTATTCGACCGCGACAGCTCGTCGTTCAAGTTCCACCCCGGTCCGGTGTTTTCCCAAGTCATTCTCGCCGACGAAGTGAACCGGGCGACACCGAAGGCGCAGAGCGCGCTGCTCGAAGCAATGGAAGAACACCAGGTCACCACCGAGGGCGCTACCCGTCCGCTGCCGGAGCCCTTCTTCGTCATCGCCACCCAGAATCCCTCCCATCAGGTCGGTACCTTCCCATTGCCGGAATCTCAGCTTGACCGTTTCCTGATGCGTATTCACCTGGGCTATCCGGATGCCGCGGCCGAACGCGCCCTGCTTGAAAGCCGCGAGCGCCGCGACATGATTTCCGATCTGACCCCGGTCATTGCCACGCCCGACCTGCTCGATCTGCAGTCCCAGGTCAGGGAAGTTTTTACCGCGCCGGCCCTGCTCGACTATGTGCAGGCGCTCATCCGCTATACAAGGCAGTCCTCCGATTTTGTCAACGGGCTGTCACCGCGCGCAGGGCTTGCGGTGCTCAATGCGGCGCGTGCCTGGGCATTCATGGATGACCGCGATGAGATCGTCCCGGAAGATGTCCAGGCCGTATTGCCGAGTGTGGCGGGACATCGTCTGTATCCGGTCACCGGTTATCCGTCGCTCGGCAGCGGCCAACTCGCGGAACGGCTGATCGCGGACGTGCCGATCCCTTGAACTCGAGGATCGCAGCGTGAGCAATGAAGCGGGCCGCGCAGCATTGATCGAAACACCGCGGCCGCCACTGCATTTCCCGACCGTCGCACCGCCGTCGCTGCGTGAGCGCGTAGGCGATTGGATTTTTCCGCCGAAGGGTCCCGAGGTCGGCCCGGTTGTTCTCGGCCAGCGCCGGGTCTACATTCTTCCCACAGGTGGCGGACTGATGTATGCGGCCACCGTTCTGCTGATGCTCATCGGCTCCATCAATTACAACCTCAGCCTGGGCTACGTACTGGTATTCCTGCTGGCTGGAAATGGCATGGTGTCGATGCTTCATACCTGGCGCAATCTGGCGCGAATCTCTTTGCATCCCGGCAAGACGTCGCCGGTATTTGCCGGTGAACTGGCCGGTTTTTGCATCCGCGTTGAAAACGCCGGTTCCGTGCCACGAATGAGTCTTGCCGTCGAGCTTTCCGGGCAGCAACCGGAATACTTCGACGTGGCGGCCTTCAGCGCGCTGGACGTCATGGCAAAACTGCCCGCGGTGATGCGCGGCCTTCTGTATCCCGGACGTTTCCGCATTTTCACGACCTATCCGCTCGGCCTGTTTTACGCGTGGGCCCTTGTCGATCTCGACATGCATTGTCTGATTTACCCGAAACCCGAGGCCGGAAATATCCCCTTGCCCCCGGCACAGGCTGCGGGCGGTGAAGGCCCCGCAACAGGTTCCGGGGAAGACGACTTTGCCGGTCTGCGCACTTTCCAGCCCAGTGATTCACCGCGGCGCATCGCGTGGAAGGCATTTGCCCGCAATGAATTATTCTTGTCCAAGCAGTTTTCCGGCAGCGCGGCCGCGGAGCTGTGGCTGGATTTTGCCGACATCCCGAATGCGCTCGGCACGGAAGCAAAGCTGTCGAGACTGGCCAGATGGCTGATCGAATCGGAGGCGGCCGGACTCCGCTACGGGTTGCGCCTGCCCGGAATCACGCACGATCCGGATTCGGGTGCGCTTCACCGTGATCGATGCCTTCAGGCCCTGGCGATGTTCAGGCAATGACTGTGCGCGATCTGAGCCTTGCGAATCTGTCTGCGATCCTGATCTCGCTGGCCATGGTGATTGCACCGCACGCCGTGCATCTGCCTGCGTGGATACCGGCACTGGTCGCAGTCGTGCTGCTGGCACGCTTCTACCTCGGATGGCGGCATCGAAGGCTCCCGAATAAATTCCTGCTGATCGTTGTAGCCCTGGCCGGTGTTGCCGGGATTGCGCTGTCCTATCGAACGCTCTACGGTCGCGACGTCGGCGTGGCGATGCTGACCGTCATGATGGCGCTCAAAGTCATGGAAATGACAAGGCCGCGCGATACGATGGTTGTCGTCCTCCTGGCTTATTTCCTGGTCGTAACCAATTTTTTCTACTCGCAGTCGATCCCGACTGCGCTGTACATGCTACTGGTCGTCTGGGTGATAACAGCGACGATGATCGGCCTGCAGTATCGGGCCGGGAAGCCGCGGTTGCGTGCGGTGCTGCGCCATGCGGCAATGATGATTCTGCAAGGCGTTCCGATCATGCTCGCGCTGTTCCTGCTGTTTCCGCGCGTGCAGGGGCCGCTTTGGGGACTGCCGCAAATCAACTATTCGGCGAAAAGCGGATTGTCCGACAGCATGTCGCCGGGCGATGTGAGTTCCCTGAGCCTGTCCGATGACGTCGCGTTCAGGGCCTTGTTCGAAAATCAGCCGGAAAAGCCGGCACAACTCTATTGGCGTGGACCGGTTTTGTGGAACTACGACGGCCGCACGTGGCGCGCCGGCATGAACCTGACCGCGGCGGGCTCGAAAGCGGAAAACCTCGGCGCGCCGCTGCGCTATACCATCACGATGGAATCGCACGACCGGTATTGGCTGTTTGCGGTCGATGTGCCGATGATCGCGCCCCAGGGCGCCTATATCACTACCGACTACCAGTTGTTGTCGCGACGCATCGTGCGCGAACGACTGCGCTACGACATGCAGTCTTCGCCGCTGTATCGCATCGGGATCGATGAATCGCCCGGTACCCTGCGCTTTGCGAGGCGCCTGCCGCCAGAAGCCTCGCCGCGCGCACGCGCCCTGGTTGCGCAGTGGCGTGCACAGGGCGGCAGCGATCGCGACATCGTGACGCGCGCGCTGACCATGTTTCGCGAGCAACGTTTCCTGTACACCCTTGAACCGCCGAAGCTCGATGCCGACCCCGTCGACCAGTTCCTCTTCGAGACCCGCAGCGGATTCTGCGAACACTACGCATCGGCTTTCACCTTCCTCATGCGCGCGGCGGACATTCCGGCACGTGTAGTGACCGGGTACCTCGGCGGTGAGGCCAATCCTGTGGACGGCTATATTATCGTGCGACAGTCGGACGCCCATGCGTGGTCGGAGGTCTGGTTACCCGGCGAGGGCTGGGTCAGGGTGGATCCGACCGCCGCTGTTTCTCCGTTGCGCATAGAGAGGGGATTGGCTGCGGCAGTGCCCGAAACCGAGCGGCCATTGCTTGCTCGCAATCGCTTCGACTGGCTGAAAGAAGCCCGGTATGCCTGGGACGCCGTGGGCAACACCTGGAATCAGTGGGTGCTCGGCTACAACCCCGATCGCCAGACGCGTTTTCTGGCGCAGTTCGGCCTGGCCGAGGTTACTTGGCAGAACATGGTGATCATTCTGATCGCCGTGAGCATCCTCATCATCCTGGCATTGTCCCTTTCACTGCTATTCAGAATCAACGCACAACGTCCCGATCCCGTACAACGCGCCTATCTTGCCTATTGTGCCGCAATGGCCAAGCGCGGCGCGACCCGTAAACCCAGCGAGGGTCCGCGGGATTTTGCCGCGCGGGTGTCGATGCAATTTCCAGAGGTCAGGGAGACCGCACATAAAGTTAGTGAACTATACGTGTCACTGCGCTATGGCAAGGAAGGTGGCTGCGACAAGCTGCAGGAATTGCGCGACGCGGTGCGGACGCTGCGCTGAAAACCCGGACTCGCCCTGGCGCCTACAGCAGGGTATCGCGGGATAGGCCGCTGCGGCGCAGTATCTTTCGCAGGGTGGCGAGTGCTTCGATCTGGATCTGTCGAACCCTTTCCCGGGTAAGGTCCAGGCATTGCGCCAGTTGCTCGAGCGTGTGGATCTCCAGCCCGTTTAATCCATAGCGACACTCGATCACGCTGCGCTGGCGCTCATTGAGCTGGTCCAGCCATTCGTGCACGAAGTGCTCGATCTCGATGTTCTCCAGCCGGATGTCCGGCGCCAGGGTGTTTTCATCGGCGATGGATTCCCCGACGGATAACATCGGGTCGATGTCCAGCGGCGCATCCAGCGAAGTCATGCGTTCGTTCAGCGACAGCAGCCGGCGCACGCGGCTCACTGGCAGGTCGACCAGGTGAGAAACATCTTCAGCGGTCGGATCACGCTCGGAGTGCGTCTCCAGATGGCGCATGGCGCGCAGCACCATGTTCAGTTCCTTGATCACGTGCACCGGTAGCCGAATCGTACGGGACTGGCACATGATGGCGCGCTCGATGCTCTGGCGGATCCACCATGTCGCGTACGTAGAGAAGCGAAACCCCCGCTCCGGGTCGAATTTTTCCAGCGCATGAATCAATCCCAGGTTGCCTTCCTCGATCAGGTCCAGCAACTGCAGGCCGCGTCCGTTGTAATGTTTGGCGATATTCACCACCAGCCGCAGGTTGTGTTCGATCATCGTCTGCCGCGCGGTGAAATCGCCTTCCTTGACGCGGCGGGCATGCCTGGCCTCTTCTTCCGCGGACAACAATACGTTCTGGCCGATGTCGTTGAAGTACAGTTGGGTGACATCGCTCAGGATGTCAGGACCGAGATAGTCCGCCGCGGCGGTATCCTCGGCTCGCGCGAGTTCCTCGACGTCCTCTTCCTGGGAGGAGAGGGTATCGTCGTTCATGAGGCCCGCTCGGGAAGGTACTGAAGCGGATCGATCGGTTTACCGAGGCGGCGAATCTCGAAGTGCAATGCGACGCGATCGCTGTCCGTATCGCCGATTTCGGCAATCTTCTGGCCTTTCGCCACGGTCTGCCCTTCTTTCACGAGAATCTGGCTGTTGTGCGCATATACGCTGAGATACGACGTATTGTGCTTGATGATGATAAGTTTTCCGTAGCCGCGAAGTCCACTGCCGCTATATACCACCTTGCCGGGCGCGGCCGCCAGCACTGGTTGGCCGCTGCGTCCTTCGATGCCCACGCCCTTCTGATTCGAGCCCTGTCCGAATCCGTATAA
>JANXVW010000151.1 GCA_025351455.1 Betaproteobacteria bacterium
GTCAGCAACGGCGTGCCCATCGGAATGAAATACGGCTCGCGCAGCACATCGGCAAGGGTCTGCGCGTCGATGTGCTCGCCTTCCGAGAGATTCAGCACCTTGCGCACGTGGACAATGCCGATGACATCGTCGAGGCGTCCACGGTAGACGGGCAGACGGGTATGGTTGCTGATTGCGATCTGGCGGCGCAATTCGGCCGGAGGCGATTCGATGTCGACCGCCTCGATCTGGTTGCGCGGCGTCATTGCATCTTCCACGGTGATCGATTCCAGGTCGAACAGGTTTAGCAGGATATTCTGGTGTTTCTGCGGCAGGAAGTTACCGCCTTCCAATACCAGTGTGCGCAACTCCTCCATCGTCAGGGTATGAGTGTGGTTGGCCTGCGGCTTCAGGCGCAGGGCCCAGAGCAGGAAACGCACGAACAGGTTCACGAACCAGACGATCGGATATACCAATTTGAGCAGCGGCGTGAGGACATAGGCCGCGGGAAACGCAATGCGCTCCGGATAACTTGCCCCCATCACCTTGGGGCTGATTTCGCTGAATACGAGAATGAAAAAAGTGACGACCACGGTGCCGGCCGTTAGCGCGAGTTCGCTTTCGCCGAACAGCCGGAACGTTATTACGGTGACGAGAGCGGCCGCTGCCGCGTTGACCAGGTTGTTTCCCAACAGGACCACGCCGAGCAGGCGATCGGTGCGGGCAAGCAATTGTGAAGCGAGGCGCGCCCCACGGTGGCCGGTCTTGGTCAGATGCCTCAACCGATAACGGTTGAGCGCCATCATGCTGGTTTCGGAAATCGAAAAGAATGCGGAAACGATGAGCAGCACGACGAGCGCAATCAGCAGCGTAGAAAGCGGAATTTCATCCAAGCGCGGTCACCACTGGCGTGTAGACAGGAAATGAGTATCGAGAGGGACAACCGCAGTGTCAAGCAAGCGAGGCGACGCTTGCGACTACCGCTGCAGCAATATTTCGAGAACGAATTTGCTTCCGATATAAGCAAGAACCAGGGAGAGAAAGCCTGCGAGCGTCCAGCGCATCGCCACGCGCCCACGCCATCCGTACAGCGCTCTTCCGGCCAGCATGGCGCCGAAGATGATCCAGGACAAGAAGCCGAAAACGGTCTTGTGATTGAACTGCATGGGTTTGCCGAACAACTCCTCCGAAAACAGGATGCCGCTGCCGAGCGTCATGGTGAGCAGGACGAACCCCGCAAAAATGATCCTGAACAAAAGCCGCTCCATGGTGAGCAAGGGCGGCAGATTCTGCATGAATTGCGGAAGATTGCCGCGATGCAGCCGTCGTCCCATGACCGCCATCATTAGCACATGCAAGGAGGCGATCGTGAAAAGGCTGTATGCCAGAAGCGAAATGATCAAGTGCGCCTTGAATGCCGCGAGGTGAGTATTGGTCAATGGATGTACGGCCGGCAACGCGAGCGGGAGCAGGGATAGAACTGCTGCGGTGGGTACGACCAGAACTTGGAGACCTTCCAGCCTGTAGAAGAAACTCCATGCCCAATAGATCAGAACGGTCAGCCAGATGATGACCGAAATGGCGGTGCCTACGCCGAGATAGAGGGCATCGCCATCGAAAACCCCGCGGAACAGAAGCAGCGCATGCAGGCCCAGCGGAAAAACCAGCGCAAAGTGTGCCCATGGGGAGCGCGTCGACACATTCTGCGCGGCAGCCGGCGTGAGCGCGTCGCGCCACAGGAAAAAGGACAATCCCGCGTAACCGAAACTGACCAGGAGATGAAGTAGAATGTCTTTCATGCTGACGGCGAAAAAATGCACGCCAAGTCTACAACATCTGCATTCGAACCACATCCCGAACCCAAACGCATGCTAGATAGCCTTACCAGCCGGCTGGCCGGTGTCGTCAAGACGCTGCGTGGCCAGTCACGACTGACTGATGCCAATATCCAGGATGCATTGCGCGAGGTCCGCATCGCATTGCTGGAGGCCGATGTCGCGCTTCCCGTGGTCAGGGATTTCATTGCCAGGATCAAGGACAAGGCAGTCGGCGAAGAGGTGATCGGCAGCCTGACGCCGGGCCAGGCGCTGGTCGGCGTCGTCAATCGCGAACTCGCCGAGTTGATGGGCAGTCACAACGATGCACTCGACCTCGCGACGGTTCCGCCGGCGGTCATCCTGATGGCGGGTCTGCAGGGCGCGGGCAAGACGACCACTGCCGGTAAGTTGGCGAAGCTGCTTCAGGAACAGAAGAAAAAAGTATTGCTGGTGAGCTGCGACGTCTACCGTCCCGCCGCCATCGAGCAATTAGCTACGTTGGCCGGCCAGATCGGTGTGGATGTCTTTGCGTCGGCTTCGACGCAAAAGCCCGAAGACATCGCTGCCGCCGCGTTGGACTACGCGCGCAAGCACTATCACGACGTGCTGATCGTGGATACGGCGGGCCGGCTCGCGATCGATGACGCGATGATGCAGGAGATCAGGCGATTGCACGAAATCCTGGTCCCGATAGAAACGTTGTTCGTGGTGGATGCAATGCAGGGCCAGGATGCCGTGAACGTGGCAAAGGTTTTTGCGGATACTCTGCCATTAACCGGGGTTATCCTCACCAAGCTCGATGGCGATTCGCGCGGTGGCGCGGCGCTGTCGGTGCGCCAGGTAACCGGCCGGCCGATCAAGTTTGTCGGCGTGTCGGAAAAGCTTTCCGGCTTGGAACCGTTTTATCCGGAACGCCTGGCTGCGCGCATCCTGGGCATGGGCGATGTGCTGGCACTGGTCGAAGAAGCGCGCCGCAATGTCGATCTCGATGAGGCCGAGAAGCTCGCCAAGAAGGTCAAGTCCGGCAAGGGCTTCGATTTGGACGATTTCCGCAATCAGATGCGGCAGATGAAAAAGATGGGCGGCCTGAACGCGCTGATCGACAAGCTACCCGCGCAACTCGCGCAAGCGGCTCAGGGCGGGGCGGTGGACGATCGCGTGATAGGCCGCACGGTCGGGATCATTGATTCCATGACGCCCCACGAGCGCGCCAGGCCGGAGATCATCAAAGCTTCGCGCAAACGGCGCATCGCGACCGGATCCGGTGTGACGGTGCAGGAAGTGAACCGCCTGCTCAATCAGTTCGAACAAATGCAGAAAATGATGAAAATGATGGGTAAGGGTGGTTTGCAGAAAATGATGCGGTCTGTTAAAGGCGGATTCCCCGGCATGCGCTGACGCGCCATGAACGCCCGCTCGAACGGGCAGTCTTAATGTCCACCAGGCACTTCCGTCGTGCACACTTAAGGTAATCGCATGCGTTTATTTGCTGCATTCCTCTTTACTGTCCTGTTTGCCTCCGCCGTCCATGCGCAGGAGCCGGACTACGAGCGCGAGAAGCGCTGGTCGGACCAGATCGTGCCCGCCGTTCTCGTCGGTGACGTCGCGTGGATAAAACAAAAAAACGGCCACGAGTTTCTTGCAATTTATACGCAAGCCGAGAAACCGCGCGGTGCGGTCATCGTCGGTCACGGCCGCGGCTGGAATCCCGATTACGAGCTCTATGGCACCTTGCGTGTCAAACTGGCTGAGCAGGGCTATACCACGCTGGCAATCCAGTTACCGGTGCTGGGACCGGGGGCCAAGGTGGGAGACTACCTGCCGATCTATCCCAATGCCGAGGAGCGCTATGCGCTGGCCGCCAAATTCCTGCAGGACAAAGGTTTCGACAAGATTGCGATCGTTTCCCACAGTCTTGGCGCGACCATGGCGAACCAATATCTCATTCACGCTAATTCCACCCCCGTCAAAGCGTGGGTATTCATCGGCATTATCAACGGCCTCGAGGAAATGTTTCGCATCAAGATCCCGGTGCTGGACGTGTTTGGCGGCAAGGATTGGGAAATTACCCAGGTCGGTGCGTACGAGCGCAAGAAGCAGATTCTGAAGGTCGCGGGGTCCGACCAGGTCATCGTTCCGGACGCGCAGCATTTCTTTGAGGGCCGGGAGGACGACCTGGTCAAGGTGGTAGTGGACTTCCTCGACACACGCTTTGGCACGGCTGCGGCCGCTTCCGCCAAGTAACTGAACTAAATAATTAAAATCCGTATAGCCGGTGCTTTTTCGTAACCCTTTCTGATCGGGGACGTTGCCGCGATGCGGCCGGCCAAACGGTCTCGATTTCCCCAATCACCTTGCGGATCAGGCGAGAACGGGCGTAGAATCGCGCGCTTCGCTTTTGAGGTATAGCTCATGGTCGTTATTCGGCTTTCGCGTGGTGGCGCCAAGAAGCGCCCGTTCTTCAACATGGTCGTGGCGGATTCGCGCAATCCGCGCGATGGCCGTTTTATCGAACGTGTCGGCTTCTATAATCCCAAGGCTCCGGAAGGCCAGGAGACCCTGCGCATACAAATGGACCGACTGACCTATTGGCAGGGTAAAGGTGCCAAACTTTCCGATACTGCGGCGCGTCTGGTCAAGCAGTTCGGTGAGTCGCCCAAGCCCTGAGGCAATGGTAGTGATGGGGCGCGTTCGCGCTCCACACGGTCTGAAAGGCTGGATCAAGGTGCAGCCTTTTACCCAAGAGAGGCAGGGGCTGCTCAAC
Source organism: Betaproteobacteria bacterium (assembly GCA_025351455.1). Classification (GTDB taxonomy): domain Bacteria; phylum Pseudomonadota; class Gammaproteobacteria; order Burkholderiales; family JACQAP01; genus JACQAP01. Next base: position 4,561 of record JANXVW010000151.1, read on the forward strand.
TATCCGGAATGGTGGCTGGGCGGGGAAGGCAAGTGGCAGCAATACCGGGTGGTGGAATCGGCAGTGCATGGATCGATGGTCGTTGCAAAGCTCGAAGGTTTCGACGATCGCGAAGCGGCGGCGGAGTTGAGGGGCAAGGATGTAGCGGTTCCCCGTTCCGCCATGCCCGAGAGCGGTGAAGGCGAGTTCTACTGGAGCGACCTCCTCGGCATGGAAGTACGCAACCGGGATGAAACCACCCTCGGGACTGTGGCAAGAATTCTCGAAACGGGCGCCAATACGGTGCTCGTAGTACAGGGCGAAAAAGAACATCTGGTTCCGTTTATCCAGAACGTTGTGGTAAGCGTGGATGTGATAACCAGGCGGTTGATAGTGGATTGGGAAGAACCGGTTTGACGGGCTTGTGGCAATGATGCACCTCGACGTAGTCACGTTGTTTCCCGAGATGTTCAACGCGCTCACCGGCAGCGGCATTACGCAACGTGCGCGCAGCAGCGGCTACTACGAACTGGTGTTGTGGAATCCGCGGGATTTCAGCGGCAATTCTTACCGCAGCGTGGACGACAGGCCTTACGGTGGCGGTCCGGGCATGGTGATGATGGCGGAACCGCTGGCTAAGGCGTTGCGCGCGGCGCGGCAGCGGCAAGTCAGCTGTGGCGTGAGGCGCACCCGAACGGTCTACCTGTCGCCCCAGGGCAGGCCGTTGACACAGAAGATCGTTGAAGAATTGGGCGGGTACGAAGGGTTGGTTTTGCTGGCCGGCCGGTACGAAGGCGTCGATGAGCGGCTGCTGGATGCTGAAATCGAAGACGAAATATCGATCGGCGATTATGTGTTGTCGGGCGGGGAGTTGCCGGCCATGGTGTTGATGGATGCGCTGATACGGCGCATTCCGGGTGCGTTGAACGATGCCGAGTCGGCACAACAGGATTCGTTTGCAAACGGATTGCTGGACTGCCCGCAATACACCCGGCCTGAAGTTTACGAGAGTGATGCGGTCCCGGCTGTGCTGTTATCGGGCCATCATGCGCAGATTACGAAATGGCGCATGAAGCAGTCGTTGGGACGAACCTGGCGCAGGCGCCCGGATTTGCTGGCGAACCTGCCCCTGAGTGCCGAACAAACGGCGTTGCTGGAAGAATACAAATTGGAATCGAAAGAAGCGCGGGAGCTGATCAAATGAATCTCATACAGAAAATCGAGCAGGAAGAAGTTGCGCGCCTCGGCAAGAACATTCCCGAATTCGCGCCTGGCGATACCGTCATCGTCAACGTGAACGTCGTCGAAGGTGACCGCAAGCGCGTTCAGGCTTACGAGGGCGTGGTGATTGCGATCCGCAACCGCGGGTTGAATTCCTCCTTCATCGTGCGCAAGATTTCTTCGGGTGAAGGCGTGGAGCGTACTTTCCAGACCTATTCCCCGTTGATCGCGAGCATCGAACTCAAGCGCCGCGGGGACGTGCGCCGTGCCAAGCTTTACTACCTGCGCGATCGTTCCGGCAAGTCCGCACGCATCCGCGAGAAACTCCAAACCGAAAAGATTGTGGACGGCGAGTAAGCGCGCGCTCTGCAGAAAAAATAAGGCGGCCCCGGGGGCCGCCTTTTCTTTGGACTTCGCTGTTTTCTGGCGCTTCGCTATACGACGCGCGAGCGGTCCGCCAGCAAGACCTGCTGGATGTAGCTTTGCAACAGCAATCCTTCTGTCGCGTGCAGCTTGCCGAAGCGCACCCCGTGCGAGAACACTTCCTCCAGACTGCTTCCCTTCCTGATCTTGCGCACGCTCTGGATCTGCGCCGAAGTCGCCAGTTTCACCTCGTAATTGTCCGGCTGCACGACGAATTTGAAAACCAGCCCGAACTTGTCACCGGTTTCTCCGAGACCGGATTGCGTTTCCAATTGCGCGCCGGAGACGCTGAGGTCGGAAATCACGACCGCGCAGGGCGCGTCGTCGGCTTTCTCGTTCGGATTGGAAACGGTCCCCGGAAGTGCGACGCGTACTCGCAACGCCCCGCGAATCAGGGTCTGCTGAACTTGGGCCGGGTAGGCGAGGTGTATATAGGGATAGGGCGAGCGGCAGACGCGCTCGATCCGGGACTCCAGGGTAAAAGCGTGGCGACCGGAAAAAGCGCGCACCAGCACAACCGCGCCTTCCGGTACGGGAACCGGCAGGTTCTGCACCATCGGCGTGCGAACCAGCACACTGTGACCGGGGACAAATCCGATCAGCGTCGTGTAGTAATGGTTGCGTGAGCGGTCGGCCACCAGCTCCAGCTGCAGGCGCTCGCCCACGTGCAACTGCGTGGCTTCGAAACTGCAGGTGGAAACCTTCGATTGGTCAAGGTCCGTCAATTGAGTGTCCCATTCGTCTCGTCTTGGATGTCCTGCCGAGGGTACAAAGTATAGCCAAGTCGGCTCGCTACCTGCCGTGCGTATCGCGTTGCTACAATGCCCCGCAATGCGGAAACGACGCCAATCATGAATACCTCGCTGGAATCCTGGCAGGCCAAGATGGAGGCCCCATTTGCCGTGATCGGGGTACGCACCATCGGAGAGAGGCTGGTGCGACTCGAATACCTTCCTCACGGCGCGGCACTGCTCAATCCGCAGACCGCGTTTGCCAGAGAGGCCTGCCGGCAACTAAAAGCGTACCTCAAGGAACCCAACTTCGAATTCGACCTGCCTTTCGATTACAACGGGACCGATTTCCAGACGCGCGTCTGGAAGGCCGTGCGGGCGATCCCGGTCGGGGCCGTGCTCTCCTACCTGCAAGTCGCCAGGAAGATTGGTTCTGACCCGCGTCCCGTCGGCACGGCCTGCGGCGCGAACCACATTCCGATTCTGATCCCATGCCATCGTGTGGTTGGCAGCCAGGGCATCGGCGGCTTCATGAATGCGCGCCGCGGCGCCCCGATCGACGTCAAGCGCTGGCTGCTGCATCACGAAAATCCGGGCGCCTACTGATGGCCGCGAACGAAGACCTGCTGGATGAATTTTGCGATGCCCTCTGGCTCGAAGACGGCCTGTCGCGCAACACGATGGAGAGCTATCGGCGCGACCTGCGACTTTTCTCCACCTGGCTGCTCACGGATCGCGGGAAGACGATGTTGCAAGGGCAGCGCGCCGACCTGCTCGACTATCTGGCGTACAAGTTTCAGCACAAGGCCGGGGCGCGTTCGGCGGCGCGGCTGCTATCGAGCTTGAAGCGTCTTTACCGCTTCCTGCTCAGGGAGAATCGAATTCAGGCGGATCCGACGCTGCAAGTCGAATCCCCGAAACTGCCGCGCGGCCTGCCCAAGACCTTGACCGAGGAAGACGTTGATTTGTTGCTGGCCACGCCGAATGTCGAAACGCTGCTTGGCCTGCGCGATCGGTCCATGCTGGAGACGCTTTATGCCAGCGGGCTGAGGGTGTCCGAATTGGTGACGATGCAGGTTGCCCAGCTCAGCCAGGACATGGGTGTGGTGCGCGTCATGGGCAAGGGCAGCAAGGAAAGGCTGGTGCCGGTGGGCGAGGAAGCGCTGTCATGGATCCGCCGCTACCTCGATAGCGCGCGACCCGAAATTCTAGCCGGCCGGCAAGTCGATGCGTTGTTTGTCACTTCACGCGGAGCATCGATGACGAGGCAGTCGTTCTGGCATCTGATCCGGCGCTACGCTGTCAGGGCAGGCATCCGCAATGACATTTCGCCGCATACGCTGCGTCACGCCTTCGCTACGCACCTGCTAAACCACGGTGCCGATTTGCGCGTGGTGCAAATGCTGCTGGGTCATGCGGATATTTCCACGACGCAGATCTATACACATGTCGCGCGCGAAAGGCTCAAGCAACTGCATGCCAAGCATCATCCGCGCGGATAACAAGGGAGAAAAATAAATGGCGTCCGTCCTCTTCGTCGTCGCGGCCTACCTGATCGGATCGGTTTCATTCGCAGTGGTCGTTAGTTGGAGTTTCGGCCTCCCGGATCCGCGCACGTATGGTTCGGGCAACCCCGGGGCGACCAATGTGTTGCGCACCGGCAGGAAAGTGGCGGCGGTGCTCACCTTGCTCGGGGATGCCGCCAAAGGCGCGATGGCGTTGTGGCTGGCGCGACGATTGGCGCCGGATTTTGACGTCGGTGAAATCTCACTCGCTGCAGTAGCATTCGTGGCGTTTCTCGGGCATTTGTTTCCGGTTTATTTCCGCTTCAAGGGCGGCAAGGGCGTCTCGACAGCCGCAGGCATTCTTCTGGCGCTGGATTTGCGCATTGCGGGCGTTGTGCTGCTGGTCTGGTTGCTAGTCGTGCTTGCGTCGCGTTTCTCATCGCTCGGGGCAATCATTGCGGCGCTCACCGCGCCGGTTGCGACGATTTACTTTCTGGGCTGGGGGCCTTTCGCCTGGGTAGTCCTGGCGATGACTGCGCTGTTGCTGTCACGGCACCGCGCCAATATCGGGCGACTGTTGAACGGGACCGAAAGCCGGATCAGGCTGTCGCGGGGCGCCTGAGTTCGTCCAGTTCCCAGCGCGGCCGCACGGAGAAACCGCGAGTCCGAATGATGCCGGCCTCGAGCCGCTGCGCACCCGCATAGGCGATCATTGCACCGTTGTCCGTGCACAAATCCAAGGGTGGATAGAACACCTCGAAGCCCTCTGCATTGGCTTTTTGTTCCAGGGTTTTGCGCAATAGCCGGTTGGCGCCAACACCGCCGGCCACCACAAGCTGGTCCAGCCCGGTGCTCGACACGGCATCGGCGGATTTTGCGACGAGCACCTCGACGATCGCCTGTTGGAATGCGGCAGCGATGTCCGCTTTGGTTTGAGAAGTCGCGTTTTCGCGGTTCGCCAGTGTCAGGGCGGCGGTCTTCAATCCCGAAAAGCTGAAATTCAGGTCGCCGCTCGCGATCATGGGCCGGGGCAGTTTGAATCGTTTCGGGTTTCCGGAGTCGGCAATTTTGGCGAGAGCCGGCCCGCCCGGATACGGTAAGCCGAGTAACTTTGCCGTCTTGTCGAAGGCCTCTCCGGCCGCATCGTCGACGGTTTCTCCCAGCAACTCATAATCGCCGACCGCGCCGACCCTCATGAGTTGGGTATGGCCGCCTGAGACCAGCAGGGCCACAAACGGAAAGCGGGGTGCCGGCGCCGTAAGCAATGGCGACAGCAGATGACCTTCCAAGTGATGCAGACCAATAACCGGGACGCCGAGGGCGAAACCGAGGCTCGCGGCAACACTTGCCCCGACCAGCAAGGCACCGGCCAGTCCCGGTCCCTGAGTGTACGCGATCCCATCAATATCGCCGAGCGCGCGGCCGGTTTGCAAGAGGAGTTGCAGGGTCAGCGGCAGCAGCCGCCTGACATGGTCGCGGGAAGCCAGTTCAGGAACCACGCCGCCGTACTCCGCATGCATGGCGACTTGGGAAAAAAGGGTATGGCCAAGCAGGCCTGCCTGTGTGTCGAACAGGGCAACGCCGGTTTCATCGCAGGATGTTTCGATCCCCAGAACTAGCATAAGGTCTTGAGTTTACAGGCTTGCTGGGGTTTTCTGTCAATGAACGTCCGACCGCGGATGATACGGGATCCGCACGGACTCCCGCTTGTGTTTGCAAATCAGGGGATTATTGCTAGAATTCGCCCCTTCGTTTTTGTCGACCTTCCCAGGACAGTATTTTTTATGCCGACGATTCGTGTCAAGGAAAATGAGCCGTTCGAAGTGGCCATGCGACGCTTCAAGCGCACGGTGGAAAAAACCGGTCTGCTGACCGAGTTGCGGGCGCGCGAATTCTACGAAAAGCCCACGTCCGAGCGCAAACGCAAGCTGGCGGCCGCGGTCAAGCGCCACCACAAGCGCCTGCGCAGCCAGTTGCTTCCGCCCAAGCTTTACTAAAGCCGGCCGCAAGTTCAGATTCAGACGGTGAATGGGATTCCATTCACCGTTTTGCTTTTTTGCAATCCGTCCCCACATTCTGAAGTCATGCTTCTCAGAGCCCGCGTTACCGAAGACATGAAGACCGCGATGCGCGCTAAGGATGCGCCGCGGCTCTCCGCTATACGCCTGCTGCAGGCCGCGCTCAAGCAGCGCGAGGTGGACGAGCGCATCGAACTGACCGATGCCGATGTCCTTGCAATCATCGAAAAGATGATCAAGCAGCGCCGCGATTCGATCGAGCAGTTCGGCAAGGGTGGCCGCCAGGACCTCGTAGACAAGGAGCAATTCGAGATCGGTGTGCTAGAGGGTTACATGCCGGCGGCGATGTCGGCTGCCGAGGTCGAGGCAGCGGTCATCGAGGCGATTTTAAGCAGCGGTGCCAAGCTCATGGCCGATATGGGCAAGGTGATGGCATTGTTGAAACCCAGGCTGGCCGGACGCGCGGACATGGGCAAGGTGTCTGCGCTGGTAAAAACCAAGCTTTCCGGCTGAGGCGGACGGCAATTCGCATCGTATTACCGGCGCAAGCCCGTTGTCGCGAAGGTAAAAAGCGGCTCCACGAAGGAAGATGGGCTTTCCCGGAAATTCAGGGAAACTGACCTATAATTCTTCGAAGGCCGCCGGCTATTTCTGCAACGGTTGCCCGGCCTGAAGCCAGCAGGAAGTGACCGCGAGACATCCCGACGCATGATTCCGCAGTCGTTTATTCAGGACCTTCTCAACCGGGTGGACATCGTGGATGTGGTCGAGTCCTATGTCCCGCTCAAGCGCGCCGGATCCAACTACGCCGCGCGTTGTCCCTTCCACAGCGAAAAGTCGCCGTCGTTCACGGTCAGCCAGACCAAGCAGTTCTACCATTGCTTCGGTTGCGGAGCGCATGGCACCGCCATTAGTTTCCTGATGGAGCATCAAGGCATGGGCTTTATCGATGCGGTCAAGGACCTCGCGGGTCGTGTCGGCATGGTCGTTCCGGAGCCCACGCCCGATCCGGAGCACAAGGAAAAGGTCGAAACAGCCGAAGACTTGACGCAAGTCATGCTCAAGGCCGCACAGTTTTACAAGGCCCAGCTCAAGTCGTCGGACAAAGCCGTTGCGTACCTGAAGAACCGCGGATTGACCGGCGAAATTGCCGCGCGCTACGGCCTGGGTTATGCCCCGGAGGGCTGGCAAAACCTGGAGGCGGTTTTTCCTGAGTACCGGGCGAAATCGCTGACCGAGGCCGGCTTGGTCATCGCCAGCGAAGAAGGCCGGCGCTACGACCGCTTTCGCGACCGCATCATGTTTCCGATCCACAACCAGCGCGGCGCGGTCATCGGCTTCGGCGGGCGCGTGATCGATCAGGGCGAACCGAAATATCTCAATTCACCGGAAACGCCGCTGTTCGAGAAGGGGCGTGAGCTCTACGGATTGTTCCAGGCACGGGGCGCGATCCGCGAAGCGCAACGCGTGGTAGTCGTGGAAGGTTACATGGACGTCGTGGCCCTGGGCCAATACGACATTGGCTATGCAGTAGCGACCCTTGGCACGGCGACAACGCCATGGCAGGTGCAGAAACTGCTTAGGCAGACCGACAACGTCATCTATTGCTTTGATGGCGACGCCGCAGGGCGGCGCGCGGCGTGGCGCGCACTGGAGAACAGCCTGGCGCAATTGCACGACGGAAAGCAGGTGCGTTTTCTTTTTCTGCCACCCGAGCACGATCCCGACAGCTTTGTGCGCGCCCACGGCAAGGAAACCTTCGGAAAACTGCTCGATGCGGCGCCACCGCTGTCAGAAATCCTCGTGCAGGAGCTTACCTCGCGCGTCGATATGCGCACCGCGGAAGGCCGGGCAAAGTTCTTGCAAGAGTCCAGGCCGCTGGTCAAGCAAGTGGCTGCACCCCTGTTGTCGCTGATGCTGCGCAAACAGATCGCCGAACTGGCGGGCGTGTCGCAGGCCGAACTCGATCGTAGTTTCGACATCAAAGTTGCAGGTCGTACGCAAGCGCAAGCCCCCGAACGGCGCGAATCGATCAAGCCCTCACTGCTTCGGGCGCTGGTGGAGATGCTGGCATTCCAGCCCTCGCTGGCGGCGCTGGCGGATTCGGAGCGGTTGCGCGAGAACGCCGACCTGGCCTCCAGCGAACTGCCGCAATCCGAGATCATGTTGTTGACGAAAGTGCTTGAGCTTTGTACCCGCGAGAACCATATACGTAGCGTGGCTGAACATTTCCGCGGCAGTGAGTTTGAGCTGCTTGCCCACGAAATCGAGACGGGCAGCCTGAAATGGGAAAGCATGGACCAGGAGGCGCTCCAGTCCGAATTCGTCGGTGCCTGGAAAAAGCTGGTCGAACGATTTCGCCACGTCCGTATCACATTGCTGCTGGAAAAAAGTAAACGGCAGAGTTGGACGTCCGAGGAAAAAGAACAGTTTCGCCGCCTTCAGCACGGTGCGGCGAATGAAACCCCCGGGTGACTCCGGTATAATGCGCGGTTCTTTTTTGTTCGGCGTTTCATAAGCAGTTGTTTTCAAGGGACTAAGGAACATGGCTAGGGAAAAACGCAAGGATCAGAACAAAGAGCAGGTGCAGGTTGCGCAGCCAATCGATGCTGAAGCCCGGCGCATGCGCCTCAAGAATTTGATCGTTCTGGGCAAGGAGCGCGGCTACCTAACCTACGCCGAGATCAACGATCACCTGCCTGATGACATGCTCGATGCCGAGCAGATCGAGAACATCATCAGCATGATCAACGACATGGGTATTCAGGTCTACGACGAAGCCCCGGATGCCGAAACCCTGCTGATGAACGAATCCACGCCGGCGGTCGTTCCCGACGAAGACGTGGTGGAGGAAGCCGAGCAGGCGTTGTCAACCGTGGACTCGGAGTTCGGACGCACCACCGACCCCGTGCGCATGTACATGCGCGAGATGGGCTCCGTGGAACTGCTGACGCGCGAGGGCGAAATTGAAATCGCCAAGCGTATCGAAGACGGCCTGAAACACATGATCCAGGCGATCTCCGCCTGTCCCACGACGATTGCCGAGATTCTGTCGCTTGCCGAGAAGATCGAGCGCGAAGAAATGCGCATCGACGAGGTCGTCGACGGCCTGATCGATCCGAATGCGCCGCAAGAAGCGCTCGCGGAAGAGATCTCCGAAGAAGAACTCGAAGAGGATCTCGGAACCGACGACGGCGAAGACGATGACGGCGCCGCGGTGCAAAACGCGGCAATGTTGCTGCTCAAGGCGGATGCGCTCGAACGTTTCGCCAAGATCCGCGTGCTGTATAACAAGATGATCAAGGCGCTGGCCAAGAACGGCGTACGCAGCCGCCCCTACGTGAAGACGCAGGAAGAGATTTCCGCCGAGCTCATGTTCATCCGTTTTTCCGCCAAACAGGTCGAAGCGTTGTGCGATGGCCTGCGCGGACTGGTCGAAGAAGTGCGCACCTACGAACGCGCCATCATGGAATTGTGTGTGGAAAAGGCGGCGATGCCGCGTGCGTATTTCATCAAGACTTTTCCCGGTAACGAGGAAGACCTGAACTGGGTCGGCCGCGAAATCGGCGGCCGCAAGGCGTATAGCGAAGTGCTTTCGCGCTTCGCGCCGGCAATCATGGAGCAGCAGCAGGCCCTCATCGACTTGCAGAAGCGCGTGGGCATCCCGGTCAAGGACCTGAAGGAAATCAACCGCCAAATGTCCACGGGTGAGGCCAAGGCGCGCCGTGCGAAGCGCGAGATGACCGAGGCCAACCTGCGCCTGGTAATTTCCATCGCGAAGAAGTACACCAATCGCGGCCTGCAATTCCTCGACCTGATCCAGGAAGGCAACATCGGCCTGATGAAGGCCGTGGACAAGTTCGAGTATCGCCGCGGGTATAAATTTTCTACCTATGCGACCTGGTGGATCCGCCAGGCCATCACGCGCTCGATTGCCGACCAGGCGCGAACCATCCGCATCCCGGTGCACATGATCGAGACGATCAACAAGATGAACCGGATTTCGCGCCAGATCCTGCAGGAAACAGGTTCGGAGCCGGATCCGGCCACGCTGGCGGTCAAGATGGAAATGCCCGAGGAAAAGATCCGCAAGATTCTTAAGATCTCCAAGGAGCCGATTTCGATGGAGACCCCGATAGGGGACGACGACGATTCGCATCTTGGTGATTTCATCGAGGATCAGGCGACGATGGCGCCTTCGGACGCGGCGATCTATACCAGCCTGCGCGATGCCACCAAGGAAGTGCTGGACACCCTGACGCCGCGCGAAGCCAAGGTGCTGCGCATGCGTTTCGGCATTGAGATGAATACCGACCACACGCTGGAAGAAGTCGGCAAGCAGTTCGACGTCACGCGCGAACGCATCCGCCAGATCGAGGCGAAGGCGTTGCGTAAGCTGCGCCACCCGTCGCGTTCCGAGCGGCTGCGCAGTTTCCTCGACAATAACTGAGCCTTCGGATCAGTTATTGCTGCGCAGGTTTACCCTGACAGGGGTCAGCGTAAGCGAAGCGGGCGGAGCCATAATAGTTAGGATATTTCCCGCAGGGGAAATAAAATGGCCGGGTTCACCACCCGGCCATTTTTTGCGCCGCAAAAGTTTCGAACGGGCCCGTAGCTCAGTTGGTTAGAGCAGAGGACTCATAATCCTTTGGTCGAAGGTTCAAGTCCTTCCGGGCCCACCATCTTTGCCTGATCGTCGTATTCGACGAACACGGCATCGCGCCACTTGCGCACGGAATTGACCACCCAGAGACGCGTGGCGCGACGCAGGTCGCCAGCGTCGATACGCCGTTCCGTGATTTCTCCGCGCCCTAGCAGCCAGGCGCGAAACACACCCGGGAGGAGCCCGCACGCCAACGGCGGCGTCACCTTTTCGCCGTCAATTTCCACGACGATGTTGGCGATCGTTGTCTCGGTAATCTCACCGCGCGCATTCCACAGCACCACGTCGTCGCAATCTGGCCGGGATGCTTTGGCACGATCGTATAGAGCGCGATGCGTTGTCTTGTTGTAGAGAAACGGATCGGACGGATCGACGGGCTCGGCAGCGAGGGTGAGTCTCACCGGGCTGGCCGATGCGTTCAGCGTCATCGCTTCGCTGTGCATGCGGCCGTTGCGATCCACGACCAACCTTACCCGGTGTGGTTGCAGCGGCAATCCGTCGGCGAATTCCTCCAGGTGACGTCGGATGCGTGAGTCGTCCGAGCGAATGCCGAAATACGCCGCCGATTCCGCGAGACGGCGCAAATGTTCCTCGACGAGGAAAAAGCCCTCCGCTGGTTCCCACAGCAGGGTCTCGAGCAGCGAAAACGCCGGTGGCGATCCGGTGACGATGCGCGCCTTGAGCAGGCACTCATCGTATTCGGTCTGGCTGCGCGAGTCCCAGACGATGCCGCTGCCGACGCCATATTCCACCGTGCCGCGATTGCGGCTCACTACCGCGGTGCGGATGGCGACGTTGAACTGCGCGCGGCGTCCCGGGGCAATATAGCCGATGCAACCGGTGTAGATGCCGCGCGGCGAACTCTCGAGCTTCGCGATGATTTCGGCGGTGCGCACTTTGGGTGCGCCGGTAATGGATGCAGGCGGAAACAGCGCTTCCAGGATGTCGCAGACTGAAGCATCGGTGTCGGCCGCCACGGTCGAAGTCATCTGCCACAGGGTCGGATAGCGCTCCAGTTCGAACAGTCGCGGTACCTGGACGCTGCCGGCGCGGGAAACCCGGCTCAGATCATTTCGGACCATGTCGACGATCATCACGTTTTCCGCGCGATCCTTCTTCGAGGCTGCAAGGGCTTGCGCCATTTCGATGTCTTGGGATTGCATCAATCCGCGGCCGGCCGTCCCTTTCATCGGCCGGCTGGTGATCCGTTCTCCGTCAAGCCGGAAGAACAACTCCGGTGAGGCCGAGCAAACCACGAAGCTGTCGCAATCCAGATAGGCGCCATACCTCGGTTCGTTTGCCCGGATCATGCGCAGGAATAGTGCTTCGGGGTCTTCGAGCGCGGGCGCATGCAGGCGCAAGGTGTAGTTGACTTGATAGGTGTCGCCGGTGGCAATGAGTGCGCGGATCGCATCGATTGCCTGGTCATGCTGCTCCCGGCTGACCGTTGCCTGCCATTGATAGGCTTGCGCCCGTTCGGCTGCAGATTGCGTCGGATACGCGATGTGCCGCGGCTGCGGGTACAGCCCCATCCAGAACAGGGGCCAGGCGCCCGGTGCGCGGACCTGGATAGCCGGGTCGAAGGCCGGGCCCGCCTCGTAGCTGATGAAGCCCGCCGCCCACCATCCCTCGCTGTTTACGCGTTCCTCTATCCGCCTGAGCGCCGGCAAGACCGCGTCGATGCGGTCGATGATGATGATTTCGCTGGCATCCTGGAATTGCCACCAGCCGCCTTCATCGCCATCCTGAACCAGGCCCCAGTTCAACATCCAAAAATTTTACGCGATGTGGGGATGCGCGGTTCTCCTGCGCGCCATTCCAAATGCAGATTGTGGATCTTCAGACCGAAATCTCGCATCTTCGCAGGACCAACGCGGAATTGAACTCGCAAATTCAGAAGCAGCGCCAGGCGTTGTGCGCCGGCTTCGATGCGGGATTCGTGGCAGGTCAGGATGCCTGCTTTTGGGAATGCAACAGCCTGCCGATGCAGGGCACAGGTTTACCGCTCAGTAGTCGTCTTTTTCCTCGACATCGCGAGTTTCGTCCTCTTCTTCTTCGTAGAAGTCTTCCTCTTCTTCCTGCCAGTCTCCCGAATCGATTACCTCGTTGACGATGTCGGAAATTCGTCCGCGCACATCCAGTTCGGCCTGGCCGGTGATGCCCCCGATTTCCACATAGACTTCTTCGTCATCGTCGATGCTGATCGTGGCGTCCGGCCATTCTTCCTGGAATGCCTGCAGCAACTGGCCCTTGAACTTTTCGTATTCTTCTTCGGAGACGACGCCGAGCAGGTCGTGGTTTGCGAAATAGGCAATCGAAAGAGTGGAGGTCATGGCGTTGTGCATCAATCGGTAAGGTGGCTAAAGGATACCCAAAGCGGAATTTATTTTCCGTATTTCCAGGCGTGTCATAAACCAATATGACAGTCGCTCCCGGATCACGCCTGGCCGGTGTCAGGGCCGGACCGGATTGTCGCCCCAATAGACCGGTGTCGCGTATTTTCGCGGCTTGTGCAGGTCGTCGAGGTAAAGGGAGGGCGCCATTTCCCAGGCCAGTTCATTGAACCGGACAAGCATTTCCTGGACACGCTGCGGCTCGCGTCCGGCGTGGTTGTCCTCTTCCGACGGATCGTCCTGCACGTTGTAGAGCTCATAGCGCACCGGCAGGCGCGAATAGGCGATGAGTTTCCAGTTCTCGATCATCAGCGCGCCGCGGAAATCCTCCATTCCCAGCAACATTTCCTTGCGCCGGCTGAGTTTCGCTCCCGTGATCGTCGGCCACTGATCGACCCCGTCCACGGGCTTGGCTTGTTCCAGGCTGGCGCCGGCGAGGCCGAGCAGGGTAGGGTACATGTCGGTCACGTGAATGCGCTCCGACACTACGCCAGCAGGTATTTTTCCCGGCCATGACGCAAACGCCACCACGCGCAGACCGCCTTCGTACAGGCTTCCCTTGCCCTCGCGATAGGGGCCATTGTCGGAGCATGCCTTTTGCACGTCGCCGTCGCCGGTCGGAAACCTGGTCGGCAGCGCGCCGCCGTTGTCGCTGTGGAAAACAATCAGCGTCTCTTCCGCCATGCCCCTCTTGCCGATTGCGGCGATGACCATGCCGACCGCGTCATCCAGGGCAGTGACCATGGCCGCATAAGTCCGGCGCTGTTCGTCGCGGACGTCCTTGTACACGTCGAGATATTCCTTCGTCGCCCGCAGCGGCGCCTGCGGCGCGTTAAATGAAAGTAAGAGGAATAACGGCCGCGCGTTGTCGTGCTTCTCGATGATCCGCGCGGCTTCCTTGCCGATCAGCGTGGTGCAGTAGCCTTCTTCCCTGAGCGGGCGCTCGTCGCGATGCCAGTCCGGCTCATTCGCCTGATTGATCTTGCGCAGGCAATCGACATCGCCGTTGAAACTGCCGTAAAAACTGTCAAAGCCCCGCCGCGTCGGCAGGTATTCTCTCCTGTAATGGCCGAGCTGCCATTTGCCCAGCATTACGGTGCGATAGCCCGCTTCCTTCAATGCTTCCGGCAGCAGGCGCTCGCCGATCGGCAGGCCGTACTGGCTCCACGGAAGGATGGACAGGGTCTGTAAGCCGTAGCGCATCGGATAACGCCCGGTCAGCAAGGCAGCGCGCGCGGATGTGGAATACGGCTCGGAATAGAACTTTTCCAGGCGCGCACCATGTTGTGCGAGTCCGTCGAGATTGGGCGTCCGGATCTTGCTCCCGTGGAATCCGACGTCTTTCCAGCCCAGGTCGTCGGCAAGGATGTAGACGATGTTCGGCTGGTCCGCGGCACCGGCAGCGCCTGTCTTGCAAATCAGGGCCAGGGTGGTGCCGAGGGTTAAGGTGCCGCTAAGCAACGCCACTGCGAGTCGCGGGACGACCCTCATACAATTCCTCCGTCGGTTGCGCGGATGTTACCCGAGAATGCGCCGCCGGCGCTTTGCCGGCGCGCGCTGCGTTACAATCGAACGAGTCATGAAAGAGCGTGAAATCATCAACGGCGTGCTGCGCGACTTGGGCCGCCGCCTGTGGATTGCCCGGGCGATCCGGGAAGCCGCATTTGTTACCTGCGTCGTTCTGTTCTGCCTCGTGTGCTATCAGTTGGTCGAACCCTCGGTCATATCCGCCATACCGTCGGCCCGAACCGCAATGCACGCCATATTGCTGGCTGCATTCGCCGCCGTTGCCGTTGAGGTTGCAAGGCGAAACGCGCGCAGGATTCCCTCCGGTCAAGCTGCCGCTCATGCCGATGCGCGCGCGCACCTCAAGGACGAACTGAAATCGGCGCACTGGTTTCTGTCGGAGGATCCGCTTTCGCCGTTCGCCGAACTTCAGGTCCGGCGCGCGGCGGTGACGGCCGCCGGACTCGATCTCGCCGCGGTTGCGCCGCGCACGCTGCCTTGCAACGCTTGGTTGGCCGCCGGCCTGGGACCCGCGCTCGCGGCGCTGATCTGGATGACGCCGCAGTTGTCGCGCCCGTGGGAGGCCGGCCGCGAAGGAGTTCCAGCGGAGCGCCGGGAGATTACCGACCTGCGCTCACTGCTCGCGGACGCGCCACCGGACGCAGAAATCGGGAAGCTCGACCGGGCCCTGAGCAAACTGCAGAAAACCGGCGCCACCCTTGAAGAGAAAATGCGCGCCCTCGCCGAGGCCCGCGATGCGATCGACCAGGCGAACATGGACGCATCCGCGGCACGCGAAGAAATGGCGAAACTCGCCGGATCGCTGAAGGTCGATGCGAAATTCGAATCGGTCGTGCAGGCGATGAACGAAGGCCGCATGGATGAGGCGGTGGCGCTTTTGCACAAGCTCAAGGCCGACGCCGCTTCCGTCACGCCGCAAGACCAGGCCAGCGAGCCGGTTAGCAAGGATGGCAATCAGGAAAATGACGGCAACCCGGCCGTGGAAAGTACCGGTCGGAACCTGGCCGGCAAGAACGCCGCCATCAACCAGGATGCGCTCAATCGGGTGATCAAGACCCTGGAGCAGGCAAGCGAGCGCATCGAGGTGCAGAACCGGGTCAACAATGTCAAACGGCACATGGACAATCTCGTCGCCACGAACCAGCGCAGTCAGCTCACCGCAAGCCAGTTCGATAATCGCACCAATCCCCCGAACTCCACGCCGGCGCCGGCGACCGGCAATGCCGATGTTCGCGGCGGTACGTTGTTCAGGCAGGCGGCGGTTGCGCGCGAGGAGGCGGACACCGCACGCGAAGGCAGTCAGACCGGCGATGCTTCTGGCGATTCGGTGGCGCTGCCATTGGAAGGTGCGGCGACACGTCGGCTCGATGCGCAATTGAAGCTCGAAACCATTGCACAAAAATACGACGCGGGCGATCAGGCTCAGGGCAAGGGAGACGCTGGCTGGTTCTATTCCGCCAGCCGCGAGCAGAAATCGATTCTGCACGCCGAGGACGTGCGCGCTCTCGCCGGCTATGACCGTGAAGCTGCGGCGGATCATGACCGCGTGCCGGTACGGCAAAAAACCATCGTCAAGAATTATTTCCTGAACCTGCACGAAAGCGAGAAAAAATGAGCACCGTGGTCATCGACCGGGAAATCCAGGACTTCCGTGAACAATTCCTGCTGGTGCGCGACGAAATTGCGCGCGTGATCGTCGGTAACGAGGAAATCATTGCCGGCGTCATGACCTGTCTGCTGGCGCGGGGCCACGTGCTGCTCGAAGGCATTCCCGGCGTGGGCAAGACCAAGCTGGTACAGACCATGGCCGATGTCCTGCATCTGAAATTCTCGCGCATTCAGTTCACGCCCGACCTGATGCCCGGCGACATCATCGGCACCACCATCGTCCGCGAGGATGATTCCGGGCGCAAATCGTTCGAGTTCCAGCGCGGGCCGATATTCGCCAACATGGTGTTGGCCGACGAAATCAACCGCGCCACGCCGAAAACGCAATCGGCACTGCTGGAAGCAATGCAGGAAAACAGCGTGTCCGCTGCGGGTCGCACGCATGTGCTGGACCAGCCGTTCTTCGTCCTTGCCACGCAGAACCCGATCGAAATGGAAGGTACGTATCCATTGCCCGAGGCGCAGATGGACCGATTCTTTTTCAAGCTCAAGCTCGATTTCCCCGACGTCCAACAGTTACACCTGATCATCGACCGCACCACTCGCCAGGCGGAGCCTTCCGTGAAACGGGTGCTGGAGCATGGCCAGATCCTGCAGATGCGCGAAACCGCGCGCGCGATCCCGGTTGCGCGTCCGGTGCAGGAATATGCGATCAAGGTGACCCTGGCCACGCATCCGGAGTCGGACCAGGCGCACGAGTTGACGAAAAAATACGTGCGCTTCGGCTCCAGTCCGCGCGGCACCCAGGCGCTGATCCTCGGCGCAAAGGTGCATGCGTTGATGAACGAACGGGTTTATGTGTCGGGAGAAGACATCCGTGCAGTGGCCTTGCCGGCGTTGCGTCATCGCGTGTTGCTTAACTTCGAAGCGGAGGCACAGCGCATGGATGCCGATGCGATCCTTGCGCGCATCCTGGAATGGGTGCCGCATCCCGGCGAATAACGAATCCAGGCTGCGCGGCCGCATCGAGGACCTCCATGGCTCAGGACAACGTGCTGTTTAGCGAAGAGTTCCTTCGCCAGATCGAGCATCTGACCATGCTCACGCGAGGCCCTGTCGCCGGCCATCTGCGCGGGCATCATCGTTCACGCCGTACCGGGTCGGGCATGATCTTTACGGATTACCGGCCTTACTCCCCGGGCGACGACACGCGCAACCTCGACTGGGGAACCTATCTCAGGCTCGATCGCCTGATCCTGCGGCTGTTCGAGGAAGAGGCCGACCTGCCCATTTATATATTTGTCGACGTCAGCCGCTCGATGGAATTCGGCACCCCGTCGAAATTCGATTTTGCGCGCAGGTTTGCGGCGGCGATCGCCTATATCGGCCTGATCAATCACGATCGCGTGAGCCTGGTCGCGTTTTCTGACGGTGTGGTCGAGGAAATGCCGGCGCGCCGCGGCAAGAGCCAGGTCTGGAGATCCCTGCATTTTCTCGAACGCCTGCGCGCCGCCGGCGGCACCAGCCTGCAAACTGCCTTTCGCGGTTTTTTCGGCGCGCGTCGTACGCGTGGCCTGGTCGTGCTGATTTCCGATTTCCTGGACCGCGAGGGTTTTGAGCGCAGCTTCCAGGTCATTCGCGAATACCGTCACGACGTTTTCGCCATTCACGTGAGCAGCCCGGAAGAAGTGGAACCGGCGCTGGCCGACGAAGTGCTCCTGGTGGATTCCGAACTGGGACATGCCACGCGCACACGGGTAACGCCCGACCTCATCAAGGCCTATCGCGAGACCTTCCTGAACTATTGCGCGGAAATCGAGGGCTTCTGCCGCAGCCACGGCTGGGGCTACCTGCGCGCTTCGACGCAGAGCCCACTTGAGAAATTGGTGCTCAAGGCGTTGCGCGACGAAGGCCTGTTGCGATGAGCGTGCAGGCACTGCCGCCTTACCTGGCACTTGCCCTGATTGCTGTCGCGGCCATCGTCGCACTGCTGTACTGGCTCAAGCCGCCGCCGCGCACGATCGTCGTTGCCTCCAGCCTGGTCTGGGATCGCGTGTTGCGCGAGAGCCATCCGAGTCCGGACCGGCTGCGCTGGTGGCTGTCCCTCTTGCTGGCTACCTTGATTGCCGCCATGATTGTCAGCGCGGTGCTCCCGCCAAGTGCGGCAACGCCGGGTGCAGCCGGATCGACACTCATCATCGTGCTCGACAATTCGCCGACCATGGCGACGCGAACCACCGATGGCGCTACGCGCTGGGATCATGCGGTGGCCAGGGCGCGGGCCTTGATGGAATCGCGTGCGGTCGGAACCCAGGTCTGGCTGGCGGATTCCATGCGGCGTGTCGCCACGCCGGCCTTTCGGAACCGCGACGACGCGCTGGCGCAACTGGCGAGTTTGCAAGTCTCGTATGGATTGGCGCCGGCGCTGCCGTTCCCCGAACAATTCGCGGCCATCGAAGCGATTGTGATCACCGATGGCGTGTCGCTCGGCCCGGTTCCTGCGCATGTGAGACTGGAGTCCGTTTTCGAGTCGGTGGAAAACGCCGGCATCACCGCCTTCGAAGTGCGCGCGCTGCCAGCCGATCCGCGCCGCTACCTGGCCTATGTCGAATTGTTCAACGCCAGCGGTGTCGAAAAGCGCATCGAACTGACGGTCGTCGGCGTCGGAGGCAAGCGCATCAGCCGGGTAGTGTCCGTCGCACCCAACAGTCCGCGCAACGAGATGGTCGACATTTCGGACTTCGGCGGCGGACCGGTGCGGGCATCGATCGCGATGCCCGGCGACGGCTTCGCAATAGACGACGTTGCTTACTCCATCTTGCCGGCGCACCGTGTAATGCGCGTGGCGCTGGTGACGGACGGCAATGCCTTCCTGGAAAAATCCCTGCAGGTCCAGCCGCGCGTGAACATGACGGTCATTGCGCCCGCGCGTTACGCCGACGACCGGAACTACGACGCGATCGTGTTCGACCGCTTTGCGCCCAAGGCCCGTCCCCATGTCCCCGCGTTGCTATTCCGCCCGTCGCGCGCGGAATGGTTGCCGCCGCGGCATAAGGAGATCGCCAACGTATCCGCCACATCCTGGAATACGGTGCATCCCCTTCTGGAGAATATTTCGCTGCTCGACCTGAGCGTCGATCGTGCGGCTGTCGCCGACTTGCGGGGACGCACACAAGATGCTGAGGCCGTGCTGGCGAGCCGCCCGGGCGGCGAGCCGTTGATCGTGGCCCATGAGGGCGGGGTACGCTGGGTTTCGTTTGCCTTTGCATTGGACGATTCGAATTTCGCGCTGCACGCCGGCTTTCCGATATTTCTGAACAACGCACTTAACTGGATGTGGGGCGAGCAGGCGCACATCAAGCGCGGACTGGGCGTCGTCGAAGTTCCGGTGTCCGACGCGCGCGTGATGACGGCCGATGGAACGGAATTGCCTACGCACTCCACCGGTGGCGGCAGTCTCTTCGAAGTTGATGTCCCCGGCCTGTTCACGGTCGTGTCGGCTCACCAACGCCTGCGGCTTGCGGTGAATTTGTTGGATCGCCGCATTTCAGACGTGAACAATTCCCGGCTGGCGCAGGTCAAGCCCGACCCAGAGGCGCTGATTGCCGCGAAGCGGTCGTTTGCGTTTGACCCATGGTTCGCGCTGTTGCTTGCTGCTGCGCTGTTGCTGTTGTTCGAGTGGTGGAGCTGGAACCGGCGGATGACGGTATGACACTACCGTTGACCATTCAATCCGCCTGGCCGGCAGTATGGCTCGCAGTGGTGCCGCTGCTGTTCTGGCTGGCCCGCGCAAGCCATACCCGGCTTGGCAGACTGCACCTGCTGGTCGCAACCATGTTGCGCAGCCTCGCCATCGTTGCGCTCGCGCTGGCGTTGATGCGGCCACAATGGAATGCGAGTTCAGGCGACGTATCGGTCGTCTATGCGGTGGACGTCTCGCGCAGCGTGTCGTCCGCCTTCATCGATGCGGCAATCAGATGGATCGAACAGGCCAATCGGGAGGGCGCACCGGCGCAGGCGCGCTATCTGGCATTCGCTGATCACGCGGTGATGCTGAGCAGGCCTGCGGACATACGCAGCGTCGCCGTGACGGAAAATTCCGTGCGGGGTGCCGCAGGAAACCCCGACGTCATCGACCAGGCAGCGACCAACATCGAACAGGCGCTGGATGCCGCCCTGATGGGCCTGGATCGCGATCGCGCCAAGCGCATCGTATTGCTGACCGATGGCAACCAGACCGCCGGCGACGTCTGGCGTATATTGCCGCGCCTGACGCAAGCCCATGTGCGCGTATATCCGATTCCGGCGAAAGTCCGCGAGGACAACGATGCCTGGGTTGCGGGCATCAACGTGCCCGCAGATATTCATTCCGGCGAACCGGTAACCGTGACTGTGCGCGTGATTTCCGGCATCGATACCATCGCACGAGTGTCGCTCGAGGAGGCGAAGGGGGTGCTGGGCAGGCGAAACGTGCAACTGAAAGCCGGCCTGAACCGGGTGGCGTTTGAAGTGAGGTTGGGACGAGCCGGATCGGTCACGCTGTCGGCCGAAGTCGTTGCCAAAGGCGATACGGTTGCCGATAACAATCGCATGCAGCAGTCGATGTGGGTCAAGGGGCGGCCACGCGTCCTCTACGTGGAGGGCGGACAAGCTGAAGCCGCGCGTTATCTGGCCGACGCGCTGACCGGCCAAGGCATCGACGTGCGCGTCATCTCGCCCGCCGCGCTGCCGGCTTCCGCCGCGGGGCTTGCAGCCTATGATGCGGTGATTTTGAGCGACGCGCCGGCGAAAGCACTCTCGCCCGAAGGGATGCAGGCAATCGAATCCTATGTTCGCGATCTGGGCGGCGGCCTGCTGTTTGCAAGCGGCGAGAATGTGCATGGCGAGCAGGGTTACAGCGATACCGCGGTGGAACAAGTGCTGCCAGTGCAACTCCGCGCACAGGAAAAGCGCAAGGATCTCGCGCTGGTAATTGTGCTGGATCGCTCGTATTCGATGAAGGGCCGCAAAATGGAGATGGCGAAGGAAGCCACCCGTGCCACGCTCGACCTGCTCGAGGAGCAGCATCGATTCGCGGTAGTGGCCTTCGATTCACAGACTTATGTCGCGGTGCCGATGCAGTACGTGCGCTCGCGGCGCAAGGCGGAAGACCAGATCAGCCGCATCCAGGCAAGCGGGCAAACCAATATCTATCCGGCGCTCGGCATTGTCTACCGGCTGCTGCAGAGAACCGATTCGAAGGCGAAACACGTGATCCTGCTCTCCGACGGCGATACGCATCCTGCAGATTTCGAAACCCTGGTCAAACGCATGGCCGGCGAAAAGATCGTGGTGTCCACCGTTGCGGTCGGCGCGGACGCGGACCGGACCCTGATGAGCGACATCGCCAAATGGGGCAAGGGCAGGGCGTACGTCGCCGAGAGTGCCGAATCGATTCCGCAGATCTTCATCGAGGAGACCGAACGCGCGGTGCGATCCAATCTGCTCGAAGAATCGTTCAAGCCCGCGGTCAAGCACCGCAGCACTGCATTCCGTGGCGTGGACGTCGAGAAACTGCCCGAACTCAGGGGCTATGTCAGCAGCAAGGCGCGCGATCACGCGGAAGTCTTGCTTGCCACGCCGTCGGGCGCGCCCCTGCTGGTGCGCTGGCAATACGGCCTCGGCAAGAGCGTCGCATTTACATCGGACGTGAAGAATCGCTGGGCGTCCAACTGGATCGAGTGGCCC
Organism: Betaproteobacteria bacterium; assembly: GCA_025351455.1. Lineage (GTDB taxonomy): Bacteria > Pseudomonadota > Gammaproteobacteria > Burkholderiales > JACQAP01 > JACQAP01. The sequence continues at coordinate 26,356 of JANXVW010000151.1, forward strand.
GGCTACGGAAAGTTCTGGGCGCAGCAGGTGCGCGACCTCATGCGCCGCGATACCGGGGAAGAGCTGGATTTCCGTGTCGCGCGCGAGGGCAGCGAGGCGGTCGTCAGCCTGTCAGTGCTGACGCCGGACGGGAACTATCGCAACGGCCTGGCGCCGCAGGTGCGGATAAGCCGGCCCGACGGAATCAAGTTGACCATCAGTCTTGTGCAGACCGGGGCCGGCGTTTATCAGGTGCGCATGCCCGTCGACAGATCGACGCAGACCGAGAGGTTTGAACTTGTCGAGTCGCCGGGGATACCGAAGCAAGTGGCGCTTCGCGCGGGTACGCGTACCTTGCATCAGGATTATCCGGACGAATATCGCGGATTCTCGCCCGATGTCGAATTGCTCGACGCGCTTGCCCGCGCAACGGGGGGGAAAGTCGCGCCGTCCTTCGCCGAAGTGTTCGCGCAGCAAGGCGACGAGAGCAGGGCCACCAAATTCCTGTGGCCATGGATTGCGGCGCTGGCATTGATTTTCTATTTGCTCGACATCGCCGTGAGGCGCTCGCCACTGGCCTGGCGCTGGCTCGAGGGCCAGCCGGAAAACTAACTGCGGGTGGCAACGAGCCGGAGGCAGATGCGGTTGCGGCCTTCGACGTAGCAGTAGTCGGCCTGTTCTGTCAGTCCGATGGTAATGAAGATGCCGAGGCCGCCCACGCGGCGTTCTTTTATGGTCGATTCAATATCCGTGCGCTTTCCCGCAGCGAGCGGGTCGAATGGCGGTGCCGAATCTTCGTAGATCAGCTGGACGCTGCCCTTGTCTTCTTCGAAAGTAATGGAAACCGGAGCGTCGCTGTCTCCTCGGTGGCCGTGATTGACCGTATTGGTGAACAATTCTTCGACAATTAACGTCAGTTTGTGGCGATCCTCGCGGCCGAGTTCGGCCACCTCACCGAATTCGTCAATCAGTGCTTTGACCTGCTCAAAGGCTAACAGCCGCGCGGGGAAGACGCGATTCAGGCGGTGCATGCTTTTCTCAATTTGCACAGGCATTTGCCACTTCCTGCAAAGGGCAGGCCCGCTGTTAAGATGGTTACGTGCATGGTTCTTGCACCAATTATCCGGGACCGGCGATGTTTGCCGACACTACGATTCAGAACCGGAGAGGGCAAAATGACCAAAGTATCGACATTCCAAAGAGATATCCTTGTTTTTGGCGTACTTTTACTGGCTACCGCGTGGACGTGCACGCACGCGTTTGCCGGCGATGCCGGACGCATCAAGGTATCCAAGGGTGACGTGCAGATCGAGCGCAACGGCAAATTGATGCCCGCGCCGGTCGGCGCCGTCATTGAAGTCGAGGATACGGTAAAAACCGGCGCGGACGGCTCGGTAGGCATCACCTTCCAGGACAACAGCCTGTTATCCGCGGGACCTAACAGCGAGCTTGTGATTGAGCGCTTTGTCTTCGACACTACGACCCACCAAGGCGAGTTCGACACGCGCCTGAAAAAGGGAACCCTGGCAGTCGTCTCCGGCAAGATTGTCAAGCAATCCCCGGAAGCCATGCGCATCAAGACACCCGCTGCGATCATGGGCGTACGCGGTACTGAATTCATCGTCAAAGTGGACGAACCCACCGCCAATTGATGAAGCGTGTTGTCCTCGTGTTGGCCACCGTCGCGGCGATGGTGGCCGGTTGCGCGCAGTTTGCATCCCAGCCGAGCGCGGCTCGCTGGAGCAAATCCCAGCAGCCGATCGAACCCGAGGCCTTGCGTCCGTCGGACCGGTCGCCGCGCAACGACCTGATCGTCCTGCTGCCAAAGCCGAACGGCAAGATCGGTGGCGTCGTCGTCAGGAACGATGGCGGCAAGGAAATCGTTCTGGACAAGGCCTATGCTGGCGCGCATATCGACGGTCCCGGCGAGATGCAATCGATCACGTACGGAGCCGATCGCGTCGCGCGCGAGTTTTCTTCCGTCGTGGCGGCACTGCCTGGACGCCCCGCCACTTTCTTGCTGTATTTTCTCGAAGGAAAGGACGAACTCACGCCGGATTCCGAACGCGAGGTCGAACGCGTATTTGCCGAAATCGCGGCCAGGCCGTACCCGGAAATTCTCGTCATCGGCCACACCGACGCCGTCGGCAACGCCGAGTTCAACGACCACCTCTCGCGGCAACGAGCACAGCGTGTGCGAGCCGATCTGGTCAAGCGCGGGATCGCGGTCGATCACATCGAGGTGTCCAGCCGCGGCAAGCGCGAGCCGCTGGTGCCGACTTCCGAAGGCGTTTCCGAGCCCAAGAACAGGCGCGTAGAAATCAACGTGCGCTGAGCCTCGAGCGCGATGGATGAGCCGGGCTTGCATTCCGCTCTTCACGTTTCACCGCCATTCCAGCGCAAGGCCAGGATCGTAAGATCGTCCGAGCGCTCCATATCCTTTACGAAAGCGCGGACGTCGTCGCGCACTGCGTTGACGATTTGAATCGCGTCTGTTGCGCCGAACGATGACTTCAATACGGTAAACAAACGCTGCTTTCCATAAAATTCGTTGCTGGCGTTCATCGCCTCCGTCACGCCGTCTGTAAACAGACAAAGTGCCTCGCCGGGCAGCAGGCGGTAATGCTCCTGCAAGTAGGCATATCCCTCGATCACGCACAGCGGTGGCCCGGCGTCGCCTTCAACTTTGACCGGAGTAGTCTGGCCAGGACGCAGGCACAAAGGCGGGTCGTGTCCGGCGTTGCACCAGGTCAGTTCGCCGGTCTTCAGATCCAGTATGCCGGCGAATACCGTCACGAACAGCATTTCGGGATTGTCGCGGGCGATCTCCGCGTTGGCGGCGCGCATGACTTCGCCGATGCCGGCGCCGTGCTCCATGCGCAGGGCCGTACTTTTGTACAACGCCTTGCTCACCGCCATGAAAATGCTCGCCGGCAGGCCTTTGCCCGCCACGTCGCCGACCATGAAGAACAAACGATCGCCGTCAAGCTTGAAGAAATCATAGAGATCGCCGCCGACCAATTTCGCGGGTTCGATCAGGGCTTGCAGGCTGAAACGTGCATCAGCATAGAACTTGGCTGAAGGCGGAGGTAACATGCCCATCTGGATGCGTTGGGCCGCTTCCAGTTCGCCGGCCGCGCGTGCGGCGGACTCGCGCTCCGCCTGCAATGCCTGGCGCAATGTACGGCGTTGCCGGTCCGCTTCGGCGAGCGTGCCGGTTAGCATGACGCCAAACAATATCGTGCTGACCGCCACTGGCCAGGCAACGTCGACGAGCATGCGCTGCCAGTAATACAGCGCAAATCCGCCGGTCAGCAGGCCGGCGATGAGCACGGCGTAGATCAATGCCGCGATGCGCGGCTTCACGGCGGGAACGGCGAGAATAAGGATCAGTCCCGAAATCAGCAGGAGCACGCGCTCCATGTTTGCGAGATAACCCGGGCGCTGCAGCAGGCTGTCATCGAAAATGTTCTCCAAAATTTGCGCATGGATTTCGATGCCGGGGATGCGCTGGCCGGTGGGAACGGTCTGATAGTCGAGCAAACCCAGGCCGGTCGCGCCGATGAGCGCAATCTTGCCCCGTATCTGTTCGGGGTCAACGCGTCCGTGCAGTACGTCGGTCGCCGAAACAAATCGATCTTCGTCGTGCAGGCCGAAATGCACCCACACGGACCCGTCCGCGTTGGTCGGAATGAAGACGTCGCCGATGCCGATGCCCGTCACGCGATCCGGTTCGCCGACCGCGACGAAAGCCGGGACCTGGGTGGCGATTCGCAAGACCTCAATGGACAGGGCAGGGGTCAGCACGTCATTGACGGATGCCAGCAGCGGAACCCGGCGCACAACGCCTCCACTTGGATCGACGCTCAGCAGCCCGTGGCCGCGGGCGGCAGCGTCCAGTTGTTCCAGGCTGCGCAGCGTTCCGGCGAAATGCCGCAAATGCGGGGTAGGGTCGCTCCCGCGAACTCGAAACGGCGCGGTGCGGCTGTTGGCGACAGCCGACCCTTTTTGCTCAACCCCGGCGATGCCGAGCGCTACGGGATGCCGGCGCAGCGTATCCGCCAGCACGGAGTCGTTGCTCGGCAACTTCGCCAGGCGCTGGGCGAGTTTCAAATCCAGCCTTTCGATCAGGCCGGCGATGCTGGCCGGCGACATGCGGTCGGATTCCGGCATCAGCACGTCCACGCCGATCGACGCGGGTTCGTTCTTCGCGATCGCTTCGATCAGATCTGCGACGGTTGTGCGGGGCCACGGCCATTGGCCGAGTTCCTGCAGGCTTTTTTCATCGATGGCAACGATGACCGCGGGAGCCGAGGCGCGCTTGCGCGGCGCAACTTTCTGGTATCCGTCGAACAAAGCCATGCGCAGCTCGCTTAGGGCCGGCAGCGTCGGGAACAGCGAAAGCGCGAGCAGGACGACAAGCAGTGCCACGCCCAGCGGCCGGCCTTGGCCGCCGGTCAGTACCGAACGCAAATTGCGCGCAGTGCCCTTTTCTGCGGTGTTCACCCCGGGATTTTGGCCGGCTTCGGTCAAACGTCGATTTCCATGCCGTCGTAGGCCGCGGTGACGATCAGGGGCCTTTCGCCGCGGGTGAGCTTCTCGAAGCGGATGGTTTCATTGAGGACCGACTGGATTCGTTCGTCATTGAACGCCGGCTCGTGATGGAACATGCACAGGTGCTTGACGTTCGCCAGCTGCGCCAGCTCTACGCCCACCATGTTGCTCGAATGTCCCCAGTCCTCCTTGACCGACACCGCCTCGAGCAGCGAATACATGGCGTCGAAAATCACCAGGTCGGCATTGCGGAAGAAAGCGACAAAGCCTTCGGTTTCGGCCGGATCCTCAAGCTTGTGTTCGGAATCGGTCGAATACACGATCGCCTTGCCGTCGCGCTCGAAGCGATAGCCGTAGGAATCGCCGGTATGGCGTTGAAGCTTTGGCGTCACGCGGTATCCGGCAATGTCGACGCTCTTGCCGGCCTCGAGCTTGATGAATTCGATCTTCGCCGAAAGGCGGGAGAAGTCCACCGGAAAACACGGCGCGGATTGCTGCAGCCGGAATGCTTCCTCCAGCACATCGTGGCAGCCAAATATGCGGATATGCGCGCCGGGGAGGTAAGCGGGCGTGAAGAAAGGAAACCCCATGATGTGGTCCCAATGCACATGCGACATCAGCACGTTGACCACGAGCGGGCCGGACTTTTGCGCCGCCATCACGTGGCCGCCGAATGCGCGCGCTCCGCTGCCCATATCGCAGACCAGGAATTCGGTGCGCCCAGTTTCGATCTCGACGCAAGGCGATTGCCCGCCGTAGGTTTGCGCGATGGAAAAATCCAGATCGTTGTCGATGAAAGCCCGCGCCTTCTCCGGCGTATCGACGCCCTTGGCGATAGCCAGCGCAAGCGCCGTTTCAACCTTTCGGCGGATATCGGCCGACGTCAGCGCAACCGGGATGGAACCGCGCGTTCCCCAGAAACGTACCAGCATTGCCTGCCTTTACGCCTGGTAGGCCTTGAGGGCCACGGGCGAGAGCTTGGCAATCGCTTCCTGCACCGTGGCGAAGGTGTCGAATACCAGCGTAAAGCGGCTGATCTCGAAAATCTCCTTCACGACCGGCTGCATGGCCGCGACGACGATCGTCCCGCCCCGCGACTTCGCCTGTTTCTCCGCCAGCATAAAGCAGCGTAGCCCCGCGCTGCTGATGTAATCGACCCCGGCGAGATCCAACACGACGCGTTCGCCGTCGCTCTTGCAGCGCTCGATAAAAAGCGCAAGGCCGTTGCGGAAGTCTTCGCTGTTGGCGTGGTCTATCCGTCCCTCGGGCGAGAGCACGAGGACATCGCTGTAGGTTTTATTTTTGATTTCCATTTTACCGTCCCGAACGCGATCACGAGCCGGCGGGAGGCCGGCGACGGTACGCGTGTCGAATGCAAATTCTAGTCGCGTGCCGGCCATCCGACCTGCCCCACTGGAGCAGACGCCCCCCCTGAAAGCGCGTGTCTGTGCAAACGGCGCGACTGCCTATATTAAACCCGAAAACGGGTCGCGCCGGCGCTGGACCGGAAATCAGGAAAAGACGGGGAAGGTCTCGAATTTGCCGGACAGTAGCTGTTCGGCATCCTTACAGCCGAGCCAGCCGTCGATCACGCTGGCATAGACGCGACGAAAATCCGTGGTGTAGACCAGGTTGTCACCTTCATCGAGCTTGGTAAGACTTGGGGCCTGTCCGTAGTGGCCGCCCTTGACCGGCTTGCCAATGACGTACATGTGGTTGGCCGTGCCGTGGTCAGTGCCGAGGCTGGTGTTTTCCGGGACGCGGCGACCGAACTCGGAGAACACGAGCACGGTGACATCGTCG
>JANXVW010000100.1 GCA_025351455.1 Betaproteobacteria bacterium
GAGGGGGTTTTGAGGCTTTACGGCTTTCAATCTCCCTCTCCCCTGGCGGGAGAGGGCCGGGGAGAGGGGGGGATAGACGAATGAGCAAAGGCAAACTGCGCGTCGAGCGCGACGGACCGGTCGGGAGGCTGGTGCTGGACAATCCGGAACGGCGCAATGCGATCAGTGCGGAAATGTGGTTGGGCATTCCGCGGGCCATCGACGAATTCAACAATGACGCGACGGTTCGCGTGATCGTGGTCCGCGGCGAGGGTACGCAGGCATTCGCGGCCGGCGCGGACATTTCCGAGTTCGAGAAGAACCGATCGAGCGGCGATCAGGTGCAAGCCTACGAAGAAGCGACGTCCGCCGCACATCACGCCATCGAGGCTTCGCCCAAACCCGTCATCGCATTGATCCATGGCTTCTGCGTTGGCGGCGGGCTGGCGGTCGCACTGTCTTGCGATTTGCGCTATGCCGATGTGTCGGCCCGTTTTGCGATTCCGGCCGCGCGCCTCGGCCTGGGTTATGGCGTGCACGGCACCGGCCGCCTGGTCGCGACCGTCGGCCATGCCAATGCGCGCGAGATCATGTTCAGCGCGCGCCGCTACAACGCGGACGAGGCATTGGCGATGGGTCTGGTCAACCGCGTGCTGCCCGATGCGGAACTGGACGGCTACGTGCAAAAATGCGCGCTTGAACTCGCTGAGAATGCGCCGCTGACCATGGCCGCATCGAAAGCGGTCATCAATGCACTCGCCGAGCCGAGCGGCGACTTCTCCGCCGCGGAAGCCGCGGTCGCGCGTTGCATGAAGAGCGAAGACTATGTCGAGGGTCGCCGCGCTTTCATGGAAAAGCGCAAGGCGCAGTTCAAGGGCAAATGAGCGCCGTGCCGGTCACCGGACGCGATGCCCTTGCGTCGCACGTCGATGCGCTGCTGAAGCGTGCGACGGGTGCCGGTGACGTTCCCGGCGTCGTTGCCATGGCAACCGCGGGTGGCGCCACGATCTATGAAGGCGCGTTCGGCACGCGCAGGCTCGGCGTGGAAAAGCCCATGTCCATCGATACCGTGGCGTGGATCGCGTCGATGACCAAGCCGGTCACTTCCGCAGCGGCCATGCAACTGGTGGAGCAGGGCCGCCTGCAGCTCGATGAACCGGCAGCGCGCTGGGCCCCGGGTCTGGCGGATGCGCAAGTCCTGGAAGGTTTCGACTCATCAGGCATGCCACGGCTTCGCCCACCGAAGCGGCCCATCACGCTGCGTCACCTGCTGACCCATACCTCCGGTTACGGTTACGGCATGTGGAGCCCGCTGCTGGCGCGCTACATGGAGTTGACGGGCACGCCGGCCACGGCCAGTGGCGAGAACGCGGCGCTCAGGTTGCCGCTGCTGTTCGACCCGGGCGAGCGCTGGAACTACGGCATCAACATCGAGTGGGTGGGCAAGGCGATAGAGGGCGCGAGCGGAGTAAGCCTTGGTGAGTATTTGCGCAAGAACCTGTTCGACCCACTGGGCATGAACAGCACCGGATTCAGGATTACGCCGGCAATGCGCAGGCGCATGTCGCGCATGCACGAGCGCGATGCCGCGGGCGCGTTGACCGCCGGTGATTTCGAAGTGCCTCAGGAACCGGAATTCGAGATGGGCGGCGGCGGCCTGTACTCGACCGCGCCGGACTACCTTGCATTCATACGCATGATCCTGAATCGCGGCGCCGGCAACGGCCACCGCGTGCTGAAGCCGGAGACCGTCGAACTCATGTCCGGCAACCAAATGGGTGAATTGCGCGTCACGCCAATGGTCACGACCAATTCCTCGCGTTCGAACGACGCGGAATTTTTTCCGGGTGTGCCCAAGAGTTGGGGCCTGGGCTTCATGATCAATCACGACAAGGCCCCGACCGGACGATCAGCAGGTTCCCTGGCCTGGGCTGGCCTGTCGAACTGTTACTTCTGGATCGATCCCGCGCGCGACGTCGGAGGCGTATTCCTGACGCAGATTCTGCCGTTCGCGGACGTGAAATCACTGCCGCTGTTCCTCGATTTCGAGACGGCGGTGTATGAAAATGCGGTGATTGGTGAACGGTGAACAGTGAACGGGAAAACCAGTGGTATTCGATATGTTCCAACTGTTCGCCAAATCGCCAAATCGCCAAATCGCCGTTCGCTGATCACCGTTCACCGCCCTCCGGACAGCGCTTCCGGATTGAGCACGCGAGTCGGATTGCCGTCGAGGAAGGCCAGTACGTTTTCGATCGACTCGCGGTAGAACTGCGCATAGACTTCGCGCGCGCCGTAGCCCAGATGAGGAGTGAGCATCGTATTGGGCATGCTGCGCAGCGGGTGGTCGGCCGGGAGCGGTTCCTCAGCGAATACATCCAGGCCGGCGATGAGTTTTCCCGTCTTCAATCGTTCGAGCAGAGCGGCTTCGTCGACCAGCGGGCCGCGCGAGGTGTTGACGAGAATCGCACCGGTTTTCATTTTGGCGAATTCCTGCGCGCCGATTATGCCTCGCGTGCGGTCCGACAGCACCAGGTGCAAAGAAATCGCGTCGGACTGGGTAAGCAACGTGGCCTTGTCCACCAGCCGCGCTCCGGCCGCCTTTACTTTTTCTTCGGTCAGGTTCGCGCTCCACGCCAACACCTGCATGCCGAGCGCCTCGCCGTAGCGCGCCATTTTCACGCCAATCTTGCCCAACCCGATGATGCCCAGGGTCTTGCCGTCGAGCACGTCGCCTGTCGGCACACCGCCCTGAAAGCCGCCTTTGCGAATCGCGGCATCGCCGCGGTTCATGAAGCGCGCGGCGCCGAGCAACAGGCCCAGCGCGATTTCAGCGGTCGCGGCACCGGATTTCTCGCCGCCGGTATGGCACACGGGAATGCCGCGAGCATTCAGCGTTTCGAAATCCATGGTCCAGGTTCGACCACCGGTCAGCGCGATCATGCGCAGCCTGGGGAGGCGGTCCAGCAGCGCTTTCGAAAATTTTGTGCGCTCACGCATGGCGATGATGATGTCGAAACCGTCCAGCGCCTTGGCCAGTGTGTCCGTTCCGGCAAACGGCTCTTCGAAGAAAACGAGTTCGGCCCGCTGCTGCAGTTTCGTCCAGTCCGCGCTCTGCCTTGCGACGCTTTGCCAGTCGTCCAGCACGGCAATGCGTATTTTTTCGTCGTGCATGCTCGTCAGCCTTCGGGGAAATCGGCGCCGACGGTCACGGATTCCCATTGCCGCAGGCTTTCGGCGAATTTGTCGAGTTTGTCGCGCACGCGCTTCAGGCCCTCCTTGCCGAGTACAAGATTCATGGGTGGCGCCGCGGATTCCGCCACGCGGATGATCGCTTGCGCCGCGCGCGCCGGATCGCCGGCCTGCTTGCCGCTGTAGCCGCTGATTTGCGCGCGGCGCGCGCCGGAAGTGCTGGCGTAAGCTTCGATCGGATTGCGCACCTGTTTCAGCGAGCGGCCCGCCCAGTCGGTCCGGAAGGGGCCCGGTTCGACCACGGTGACGCGAATGCCCAGAGGTTCGACTTCCTTCGCCAGCGCTTCCGACAATCCTTCGACCGCAAACTTGCTGGCGTTGTAGTAGCCCGCGCCCGGATTGCCGATCAGGCCGCCGACCGAGGAGATGTTGATGATGTGTCCGCTGCTGCGCGCGCGCATACCGGGGAGCACGTGGCGGATCAGCGCCGCGAGGCCGAAGAAATTGGTCTCGAACATGTCGCGGAATTTCTGGTCTTCGCCTTCCTCGACGGCGGCCAGATAACCATACCCTGCGTTGTTGACGAGCACGTCGATGCAGCCAAAGGCCTTATCTGCGGCGGAAACGGCCAGTTTGATCTGGGCGTGGCTGGCGACGTCGAGTTGCAAAGCAATCGAGGTTTGCGGATACCCCGCGACGATGTCCTGGACCTGCGCGGGATTGCGCGCCGTTACCACAGCACGGTGGCCATGCTGCAGCACGGCCCCGGCCAGCGCCCGGCCCAGGCCGGTCGAACAGCCGGTGATGAACCAGACGGGGGAAGGGGTTGTCGACATGGATGTCTCCTGGGGGCGAGGGGAAACGCTTCAGGCCTGATTCTACTCGTCCCTCGTCCCTCGCCCCTCGTCCCTGCTTTTCAGCGTAGCGACTATTTTCATCACCGCAACAGGATCGACCGGTTTGACCAGGTGGCCGCCGAATCCGGCCTCGTGGGTGCGGCGCCGGTCTTCGTCCTGTCCCCAAAGGTGCCGTCGCTTGCCGAGCACCACGCTTCGCCATTCTTTACCGCCTGCGTTTCGCGGCGTACATTCTCCCTTCCAATTCCGGCCACCTTCATGTTGCGCCCAACTTCGTATCCTCACGTGATGGCGTTCGGCTTTTTCCTTGCGGCAAGCGCGTTTGCCGGCGACGCCTTGTACACCACCGCCCAATCGGCACGCGGGGAAGAGACTTACCAGCAGTATTGCGCAGCGTGCCACGGTACGCGCCTGCAGGGTGTCCCCGCGGCGCCGCTGACCGGCGAAGCTTTTCGCGGACGCTGGGAAGACGGCAAGCACACGCTCGATGATCTGTACTACATTATCCGCAGCCTGATGCCGAACAACGCGCCGGGTTCGCTCAGCAAGGCACAGTACGCCGATATCGTGGCGTACATTCTCAAGACCAATAATTATCCGGCGGGTGAAGTGGAACTCGTTCCCGATGCGGCGGTGATGAAGACGGTGGTGTTGTCGCCTCATTGAGGCGGCAATCGGTGCCCGACTTCGCTGGATACCGGGCTTCGCCCATAAACGGTGAACAGTCAACGGTGAACCGAAAGATCAAATAATAAAAACGGAGGAAACATGGACAAGGCAAAGATCTGGGTTGCAGTCGTGGCGGCGGCGCTGGCGTTCCCTGGCCACGCGGCGGGTCCGACGCAGGATGAACTCAATCATGCGGACAGCAGCACCGAATGGCTGCTGCCGAATCATGATTACGCAGGCGTTCGTTATGTAAATCTGGACCAGATCACACCGGAGAACGCCGCGTCATTGCGGCCGGTTTGCGCATTTCAAGGTGCCGACCTGAACCGCGCCCTGAACAATCCGATCGTTTATGCCGGCGTGATGTACGTCACCACGCTGTACTCGACCTTTGCGCTGGATCCGGTGACCTGCAAGGTCAAGTGGAAGCACGAGTGGAAGCCCAAGGGCAAGGAAGCCAACGGCTCGATCAAGAATCGCGGCGTGGCCATCAAGGACGGCAGGCTGGTGCGCGGCGCGCAGGATGGCTGGATGTTCGCGCTGGACGCGAAGACCGGCCGGCAGTTGTGGGAGGTGAAAGCCGCCAACGCGGAGAAATACGAAGCACTATCCATCAATCCGTTGCTGTTCGAAGACCTGGTGATCATCGGCCCTTCGGGTTCGGAGTTTGGCGTCAAGGGCTGGATCGGCGCATTCAAACTCGAGGATGGTTCGCCGGTCTGGCGCTTCAACACGATTCCCGACGATGGCGAGCCCGGTGCTGAAACCTGGGGCGAAGCCGACTCGCGGTTGAAAGGTGGCGGCGGCATCTGGACCACGCCGGCGCTCGATGTCGCGAAAGGACACCTGTATGTGGCGGTCGGCAACCCCGCGCCGGACATGCTCGGCACTGCGCGGCCGGGCACCAACCTTTATACCAACGCGATCGTCGTGCTGGATGTGCGCACGGGTGCGCTGCTGTGGCACAAGCAGGCCGTGCCCCATGACACGCACGACTGGGACATGCCCGTCACGGCGCCGTTGTTCACGGCGTCGATCGGCGGGCAGCAGCATGAGGTCGTGACGATGGCGGCGAAGGATGGCCTGATGCGCCTGGTCGACCGCAAGACCCGCGAGGAGTTTTATTCCGTCGCAGTCGCTACACGCAAAAACACGGATCTCGAACCTACCGAGGAAGGGGTCTATACCTGTCCGGGTCTGGTCGGCGGCGTGGAATGGAGCATACCGGCATACAGCCCGAAGCTCGACATGATGGTCGTGCCCGCGGTGGACTGGTGCGGCGTGTTCAAGAAGGAAGATGAAGCGCGCTTCGTCGCCGGCCAGCAGTACCTGGGTGGTTCCTTCACCTGGGATCCGGTGGAAAAATCCAGCGGCTGGCTGACCGCCGTCAAGGCTTCTACCGGCGAGGAACTGTGGCGTTATCACTCGAGCCGGCCAATGCTCGCCTCCGTCACCGCGACTTCCGGCGACATGCTGTTCACCGGCGAACTGACCGGCGACTTCCTCGCCATGGACGCACGCAACGGCAACGTCGTCTATAGATACAACGGCGGGGGCGCGATTGTCGGCGGCGTGATCAGTTATGCGGTCGAAGGCAAGCAGTATGTCGCCGTCGTTTCCGGCATGGCGGCGGGATTCTGGTTGGGCACGCCCGGATCGATGACGGTCACAGTCTTCGCTCTTCCATGAAGAGTGAAGACTGAGCTCAAAGTGGAAAGGTTAAAGGACAGAGTAAATGCGACAAGCCGGCTCATGCCTTCACTTTCCTCTTTAACCTTTGACCTTTTCGCTGGCGCTCAATGAGATTCCATTTCTTCGCCACGCTATTTTTTCTCCTGCTTTGCGGACCGGCGCTTGCCGTGTACCCCGATAAGCCGATCCGGTTCATCGTGCCGTCTGCCGCTGGCGGTTCGCCGGACGTGTTGATGCGCATCCTTACTGCCGAATTGTCCAAACGCCTCGGCGTGCCGTTCGTGATCATCAACAAGCCGGGTGCGAACGCGGTGATCGGCACCATGGAGATCGTCGCCGCCGCGCCGGATGGCTATACGCTCGGCTACGGCAATATCGTGTCGCTCGCGATCGTACACGGACTGATGGCCAACGTGCCTTATCGAGTCGAAGACCTGACCTTGATATCCAACTGCCTGCGGGTTGCCAATCTGCTCGCGGTCAACAACAATGTGCCGGTGCATAGCGTCAGGGAACTGATCGACTATGCGCGCAGGAATCCGGACAAACTGGCCATGGGCTCCGCCGGTAACGGCACGACCGGGCATCTTGGAGGGGAGTTGTTCAAGGCCATGGCGGGCGTGTCGATGCTGCACGTTCCCTATCGCGGTAGTCCGCAGGCGATAAATGACCTCATCGCGGGCGAGGTGCAGGTGATGTTCGACAACCTGACATCGCTCTCGGGCTACGCGAAGTCCGGAAGAGTCAGGCCGCTGGCGGTGTCGGGTCCGCATCGATCCGCACTGTTCCCGGATCTTCCGACCATTTCCGAAGCAGGCGTGCCGGGCTACGAGACGCTGGCGTGGGGCGGAATCGTCGGCCCCGCAAATCTGCCTCCGGAGATTGTCGCGAAGCTGAATCGCGAAATCGTCACTGCCCTGCACTCGCCGGCGGTTAGCAGGCGTTTCGCCGAACTCGATACCGATGTCGATGGCAGCACGCCGGAACAGTTTCTTTCCATTGCCCGGCGCGAGCGCCCGCGCTGGGCCGAAATCATCAAACGCGCCGGGGCAAAAATAGATTGACGAGGGCGACGATTTGTTTATGAATTGCGATAGGTGAAAATGAAAGAACGATTTGATCTCCTGATCAGGAACGCAACCATCATCGACGGCAGCGGGGCTGCGCGCTTCGATGGGGACATCGGCGTGCGCGGCGATCGCATTGCGAAAATCGGCCGGCTCGACGATGCCAAAGCCGATGTAGAAGTGGATGCCTCGAGAAAAATCGCGGCACCCGGTTTCATCGACGCGCACACGCATGACGACCGCTTGATGCTGTCCGCCGGCGAGATGGCGCCGAAGGTGAGCCAGGGCGTAACCACGGTAGTGGCGGGCAACTGTGGGATCTCGCTGGCCCCCATGCCCGGGGGCATGAACGGGACGGTGCCGTCGCCGCTCGACCTGCTCGACAACGAAGGCAAGTGGTTCCGCTTCCCGACCTTCGGCGCCTACGTCGAGGAACTCGGCGCACATCCGGCGGCAGCCAATTGCGCTTTGCTCGTGGGTCACATGACCCTGCGCGTGGCGACGATGGACAGCCTGGACCGGGCCGCCACCGCCGCGGAGATCGCGCGCATGCGCGAACTGGTGCGCGAAGCCCTGGTTGCGGGTGCGATCGGTTTCTCAACCGGCCTGTACTACGAATTGTCGAATGCTGCGCCAGCCGAGGAGGTTGTCGAAATTGCCCGGCCGCTGACGGAATTCAATGGCATCTACTGCACGCACATGCGCGACGAGGCCGAGCACGTCCTGGCGTCGCTGGATGAAAGCTTTCGCGTCGGGCGCGAACTAGCCGTGCCGGTAGTGATCTCGCATCACAAGGTCGTGGGCACACGCAGTCATGGACGCTCGAAGGAAACGCTGCCGCGAATTGCCGAGGCCATGCGCAACCAATCGGTATGCCTGGACTGTTATCCGTACATGGCGTCTTCGACGATGCTGAGCTACGCGCGGATCCTGATCTGCTCACGCGTCATCGTCAGTTCCTCGCGCAGCTTTCCGCAGTTTGCCGGCATGGACCTCGACGAAGTGGTCAGGAAAATGGGCCTGCCGGTCGAAGAGGCAATTGCGAAGTTGCAGCCGGCGTCGGCAATCTACTTCTCGATGGACGAAGCCGACGTGCAGCGCATCCTTTCCTTCGAGCACACGATGGTCGGTTCCGACGGATTGCCGCACGACATCGCGCCGCATCCGCGGTTGTGGGGATGTTTCCCGCGGGTGCTGGGCCACTACAGTCGCGACCTGAAACTTTTTCCGCTGGAGACTGCCGTGCGCAAGATGACCGGCCTGCCGGCGAGAACCTTCGGCCTGAAAGATCGCGGAGTGCTGAAGGAGGGGGCGCATGCGGACATCACCGTCTTCGATCCGCTGACCGTGGCCGCAACCGCGACCTGGGAGAAGCCTATCCAGTCCGCGCGGGGCATCGACGCGACCATTGTCAATGGTGCCATCGTCTGGCGCGATGGCAAGCCGACCGGGGCCCGGCCGGGGAGGGTACTTAAAAGGACGTGAGGGAAGTGACGCACCGCAGGGCTGACCCGGCTTCGCCAGAATCGAGACGGCGTGACGACGCCAGTTTTCCAGGAGCCTTTCTAGAGACGTCGCCGTCAATGTCGCGCACTGGACCGGGAATGGCATGCAGTACCGGGCGGCCTCCGACGTGAACGCTGCGCATCTGCGTAACGTCGTTCATTCCTCGTGTTGACGGATCACCCCTAGGTGTAACGACGGACCTCGGGCGCTAACAACTAGATGGAGTAATGGTCGCGCCGTCACGGCCTTTCAGTCTTCTAGGCTGAGCAGCCTCGCCGGATTCTTCTTCACCATCAGGTCGATATCCGCCTGCGACACGCCCTCCTTGAGCAGGCCGGTGATCATGTCTTCCATGCCGTCGGGGTGGGTCATGTTGGCGTGCTGGCCAAGGTCGGTGGACAGCACGACGTGATCCGCGCCGATTTCGCCGACCACTTTCGCCACGTCCTTCAGCGTTACTTTCTTCCAGTGCTTCATCCAGGCGTGCTGCGCGTCCGGTCCGGCCATCGATTGCAGGTAGCAGTACTCGATGTAAGCGCCCATCTGCGCGACTTCTTTCGCCTGCGCCATGGACAGGCCCGGGATGTTGGTCAGCGCATGCGTGATGAGGATGTTTTTCACGCCGAGTTCTTTCGCGCGTTTGACGACGGCCATGACCTCCTCGGCATGGATATGTCCCGTCGCGAGCACCAGGTTCTCGCGCGCGATGATCTTCAGCACGGCTTCGAGCTGCGGCGTCACGACGCCGCCGGGCGCGACTTCAATACCGGAACTTTTCGGATCCACCAGCGTTTTGATGTGCATGTCGGAATCGAAGGTCGGCAGCCAGACGACCTTGCCGCGTCCTCCGGACATGCGATGCATCCACTCAACCGCCGCCGGGTTGATGCCGCCGACGGCATTGTTCAGCACGATGCCGCCGAAAATTTCGATGCCAGGAACCATTTTCATGACCAGCACTGCGCGATCGGCCGTCATGGTGACGTGGTTCTTCAGCACCAGGCCGCGCATGCCCTTGCGCTTGGCAAGGATGGCGACGTCGATGTCGTCCATGCTGCGACCGAACACGTCCGGTTCGGAGTGAACGTGAAAATCGATCGCGCCCTGCGCGGGGCTGACTTTCGGGGGCGGGGCGGGGAAGCCGACCTGCGCCATCAGCGGGGCGGCGGCCAGACTCAGCGCCGCGAAGGCCGCGGTCATCAGTCGATGGGTCATGGCTTTCTCCTTTTCTCTTTATCGGTATGCGGCAATGATGCAGAGAAAAGGGGAAAGAGAAAAGGACGAAGGCTAAAAATCTTCCGGGGCTGCGATGGCATTGAGGCTATCGCGGCTCATCGCCCGGTCTCAGCATGAACGGTCCGGTGCCCGGCGCAGAAATGCAAACACGAGTGCAAGCACAACGGTGGGTGACCAGACCCACAGCAGCTCGGACCCCAGAACCGTAACGCCGCGCGGCGAAAGAAACCGCGACAAGCCGATCGGCGAAACCTCGATCACCCGCCACGGTGCGAAGAACCGCTCCGCAGAAAACGGCCAGAGAAAGGCGACGCCGCTGCCGCCATTGGTGAAGCTGTCGAGCACGCCGTGCGAAGCGGCGGACGCAAACAGAAACAATAATGTGGCGGCGATCGATGCGCGAAACCAGCGCGACGCGAAGCAGCCGAGCACCGCAAGTGCAGCGGCGAAAGCGAACGAGTGCGTGAAGCCGCGGTGCGCGTATTCGGTCCCGGATACGACGCCGAACTGGATTCCAATGACATCGAAGTCCGGGACGATGGACGCGATCACGCCGGCAACCAGCAGGCGCCGCGGAATGATGTTGCTGCCCAGGCCAAGGCCGATGGCGAGCGGGACCGCGGGGTGCGTCAGAATCGTCGGCATTTTGATCCTACCCCCTCTCTGCCGCCAGGGGAGAGAGGGTTTCGATGCTCTACGGTTTCCAAAACGCCCTCTCCCCTGGCGGGAGAGGGCCGGGGAGAGGGGGAGATTAAATTGTCGCGATCGCCTCGATGGCGACAAGCACGCCGGGAATGTCGGCGCCGAATTTTGCCATCGCGCGGGCGGGCTTGGGTCCGGGAAAGAATTCCGCGTAAGCCTCGTTCATTTCCTGGTACAAGTCGGTGCGCACCAGCAGCACGGTCACCTTTACGACGCGGTCGAGCGAACTGCCGGCGGCTTCCAGGATAGTCCTGATGTTGCGCAAACATTGCCGGGTCTGCTCGTGCATGGTCGTGCCGACGATTTCTGTAGGGCGGCCGCCGGGCTTCACCGGGATCTGGCCCGATACGAAAACGAAGCCATTTGCCACGACGGCGTGCGAATAAGGCGAATGCGGGGCAGCGTAGCCAGGGATGTCGATGATGTGGCGTGTCGTCATGATCGTTTCTCTTTCCTGAATTGAATCGAAGCCAGCGATGCATGATACCGACTGGACAGTGGGCGTCCTGTTAGCGCTTTATGCGCATCACCGGAAATTGCGACTGCAATTGCTGAAGCTGCGCTTCCAGCCCGTGAATGCGCTCCACCAGGTTCAGCGCGACCGACAATGCATTGGCGTCCAGGTCAAAATCCTGGTGCAGCCGGCTCACGGTCCGCACCGCAACCACGCGTTCGGTGGCGAAGGTCCACTTTTCCGATCGGACATTGACCGGCACGAGCGCACCGTAGTCGACCAGCTCGCGCAGCAACTCGGGCGACAAGCCCGATAACTCCGCAAGTTCTTCGAATGACACCTCGGCATGTTCGTGCAGCCATTGTGCATCGGCGGGTTCGGTTTTCATGTGCCGTCTCCAGTCGGAAAGGAAGCGCGCGGATTGAAGGTGGATGCCTGCGCCAGGTCCTTGAACAACGCCTTCTCGCGGTCGGTGGGCGCGGGCGGGACGACGATCTGTACGATCGCGAACAGGTCGCCTTCGCCTTCACGCCGCTTCGGCAGCCCGCGCTTGCCTAGCCGCAGTTTCTGCCCTGTGTTCGTTCCGGCGGGTACTTTCAGCCGCACCGAGCCGCCCAGTGTTGGCACTTCAACGCTGGCGCCGAGCGCGGCCTCCCACGGTGCCAGCGGCAGGTCCAGGTACAGATCGTGGCCGGTTACGCGATACAGCGGATGCGGCTGCATTGCGATGGTCAGGTAGAGGTTGCCGTTTGCGCCGCCGTTGACGCCTTTGCCGCCTTTGCCCGGCAGGCGCAGCCTTTCGCCATCCGTCACGCCCTTGGGAATGCGTGCCTTGAACACCAGGGGCACGCGGTGCATGCGGCCGTGTTCGTCGTACTCCGGCACGCTGAGGTTCAAGTCGAGTTCCGTGCCGCCATAGGCATCCTCGACGGTGATCGGCGCCGTGACTTCGTAGTCCTGGCCGGGAATCGGGAAGTTCGCACCGCGCTGGCCGCCCGCGCGAAATCCTCCGCCCCGGCCGCCGAGACCGGCGAACAGGTCGGACAGGTCGATGTCGTCGAAAGAGAAATTTCCGCCGCCTCCGCCGAACTGCTGGCCCCAGTCGGGTGGCGGCTGGAAATCTTCCCCGGGCCGGTGGCTGCCCAGCTTGTCGTAGGCGGCCCGCGCCTCGGGGTCCTTCAGCGTCTTGTAGGCTTCGGAGGCATCCTTGAATTTCTCCTCGCCATTGGGATCCTTGGAGACATCCGGATGGTATTTGTGCGCAAGCTTGCGATACGCCTTCTTGATGACGTCCGCCGTGGCGTCCTTCGGGACGCCGAGAATTTCGTAGTAGTCCTTGTATTTCATGAGCGATGGACCGGTGAACTGTCAGCTAGTTTCCCATGTGTTGGGTGGAGCGGGGGAAATCAAGGGGGGAGACGCCGTGAATATCGTGAATGTCGTGAATACGTGAATGTCGTATCGACGGGACGGGCAGAACGAGAGCATAGATTGGTTCGGTCGTAATTGTTTAGTCTTCCTCCGCCATTACGACATTCACGTATTCACGACATCCACGGTCCGCCCTCCGCCACGCCAAATAACTGGCAATTGGCTGCGCGATTTCTTATTCTTGCGACTTCGATAAACAGAACCCGGGAGCACACCTTGCCTGCCTACATCATTGCCGAAGTCGAAGTCCATGACCCCGCGTCGTACGAGGAATACCGCAAGCTGATCGGCCCGACGCTGGCCAAGTACGGCGGCAAGTTCATCGTGCGCGGCGGCAAGATCGATGTGCTGGAAGGCCGCTGGAACCCGAAGCGCCTCGTCGTTCTTGAATTCGAAAGCGCCGCCCGCGCGCGTGAGTGGTACGACTCGGAGGAATACAAAATCCCGAAGCAGATCCGCATGAAGGCGTCGAAGGGGAATCTGGTTTTGGTCGATGGTGTGTAGCAAGGCAGAGGCCGTGAATACCGTGAATGCCGTGAATGTCGTAACAGTGCCAAAAGCAAGAGGAGAACCCGGATTGAATAAGTCGTGAGTCTCTAGTCTTTCGCCGACATTCACGCATTCACGGCATTCACGACATTCACGGCCTAATGCGCTTTACGCGCTCCTGCCTGCAGCGTATCGTCTGCGCATCCATCATCCACCCGCTCCCTTGAATAATTCCACCCCAAAGTGCGCGACCTGCGGCAAATCGCTGACCCCTCACAACGGCCGCGCCGCGATCGAATGGGTCGATGAAGAATCCGCGCGCTGCGCGCGGTGGCGGGAAATCGCACAGCAGCGGCAGGCGCTGGCCGCAAGGATCCAGGCTGGCATCGCTGGCATGCTGGGCACCGACACGATGGACACCGTCGACATGGTCGCGCAGCGCAAAAGCCTGACCCAACTGGATGCGACGCTGGAGACCGAGGCACAAGAGTTGGAGAGGGTGATGAGGCACATCCCCGGGAAGGCGTGACCGGCGTGATTGCCCGTTACCGCTGCGTACGGGCTTTTGTTCCGCTGC
The DNA here is from genome assembly GCA_025351455.1 of Betaproteobacteria bacterium. Taxonomy (GTDB): domain Bacteria; phylum Pseudomonadota; class Gammaproteobacteria; order Burkholderiales; family JACQAP01; genus JACQAP01. Next base: position 13,852 of record JANXVW010000100.1, read on the forward strand.
GATAACGGGAGGCGGCATGGCACGGCAAGTCCTGATCATCCACGGCTGGAGCGATACCTCGGCATCGTTTCGTCCACTCGCGAATTTCCTGGCAACCCACAACTACACCCCCAAAGTCATCTGGCTCGGCGACTACATCTCCAAGGACGACGACGTCCGCGTCGCGGATGTGGGCAAGCGCATGGGAGAAGTGATCACGGAGATGATGAAAAAAGGCGAGCTCGATGCGTCCTTCGACGTGATCGTGCACAGTACCGGCGGCCTGGTCGTGCGCGACTGGCTGACGACCAGGTACCGGGGCAGCGCCGACAAATGTCCGATGAAGCGGCTGGTCATGCTTGCCCCTGCGAACTATGGCTCGAAGCTCGCGGCGACCGGAAAAAGCTTCCTCGGCCGGGTGGTCAAGGGATACGACAACTGGTTCCAGAGCGGGCAGGCGATGCTCGATGACCTTGAACTCTCCAGTGCATTACAGTGGCAGCTCGCCCAGCGCGACGTGCTCATCGTTCCCGGCGGCGATACCACCCTGTACTACGGAGCGGACCGCGTGTGGCCCTTCGTCATCGTCGGTACCCATCCCTACGCGTCGGCGCTGCGCCAGATCGTAAACGAGGACGGTGGCGACGGCACGGTGCGGGTCTGCGCGGCCAATCTGAATGCGAAAGGCGTCACCCTCGATTTCACTGTGGCGGATGCGCAGAAAATGATGATCCCCTGGGCCTCGCGCCTGGAAGCCGATGTCCCGCTGGCCGTCCTGCCGACGCGGACGCATGGATCGATCGTCGACCCGGATCGTGCCAGCCGGGACAACAAAGAGAGCATCCCGGAGACGCCGTCGGAGAAGCAGCAACTCGGCGACCTGATCCTGCAGGCGCTGGGCTGCGCGAACTTCAAGGAATACCAGTCCATCCAGAAAACCTGGGATGACGTGACCGAGGCTGCCGCCGCCAGGCATTTGAACCCCCCGGCTGGCGAGCGCGCCGATTTCTTCCACCAGTACATGCAGGTCAATGCCTGCGTGCTGGACGACTACAGCATTCCGGTCAACGATTACTTCCTGGAATTCTTTGCCGACACGACGAAGAAGAACGACAACGCCAACGCCTATTTCCATGGCAAGGTGATCGAGGACGTGAAGAAGAACAGCGTCTTCGCCCACCTGCGAAATCTGTACATCGATCGCACCGATCTGGTGGAGGGCTTCTACCCGCTGCTGCCGGCCGGGACGGACCCAACGCTGTATATGTCGATCTCCGCTGCAGCACCGGGAAAGAATATCAACTATTTCGAGCGCGGCAATCCGCGCTCGGAGCAACATGTGCCAGTGCACCTGGAAGGGAACAAGACGAAGCGCTGGCTGCAACGCAATACCACGCATTTCGTGCAACTCGTGATTCCGCGTGTGCCGAATGCGGAAGTGTTCAAGCTGACGAATTTCACGAATGTGAAGTAATGAACGACTTCACGGCCGTGACGCGGTAGGGCGGCCGAAGAACGGCATTGGCGGCGTTGACGCAACGACCGTACGCGCGTAGCAAGCCGGAGTTCCCTTTTTGGGCGCAAAGGGAAAAGAAAGGGAAGCAAAGGCGGGCAACACAACTTTTGTTGGCTAGTACGCCACAAACGGCCCGGCGCCCGCGGGGGTGTTGCGTCCTTCAATTGCCGTGAAAACGTTGCGCCCGTAAAAGAATGGCAATCCCCAGTCGAAACTGTTCATGCTGAAACCTGTCCCTGCGAGATCGTTGAATGCAAAGAAGGTGGGGTGCGCGGAAAACAAGGCGTCGGCGTTCGCAACCTGGAAATTGACGATGCTCGGGGAGCCGCTGATGCCCTGGTTCGTGGCGGAAAAACTTTGCGTGGAAGCAGGGCAGTGGAAGACCGGATCGCTGGTGCAGGGCGCAAAGCCGGCAAAATCAAAATACAGACCGTTCGAGCCGGAATCGATGAAGCTGTTGGAATAGACGATCGACGAGTTCAGGCGTGTGCTGAAAGTGCCGGAGTCGGGATTCAGCGGAATCACCTGCGCATTGCCCAGGCCGTTGTTGCTTTGCGTGCCGATTCCAAAAACCAGGAATCCGGAGGCAGTAGTTGCTCCATCGGTCGGGATCGGCGGCAGGGCGATCATGACGCCGTTGTTGTCCACGGGAAACATTCCTACGGGGTTTTGCAGTTGTTGTGTCAGGCCGGCTCGGGTCGGCTGGCAGCCGGAGGAAGGGCAGATGTAATACGCGCCCGCGACGGCGCTGTTTGCGCAAAGGGCGCCGCAGTCATGCTGGAACACGCTCAGGCCCAACAAGCCATTGGCGCCAAGCGCCTGCGCTGTATTCTCCGCGGATCCTGTGTTCGAGCAGTCGGCAGGCACCGTGGAAAAGGCAGGGTCTCCCACGACCTGGATCGGCACCGAGCTGGCCAGTTCATCCGCCAACCTCAAGTCGGCTATTTTTACCGGCCCCCAGGTGTAACCGTCTGCGAACCGGCCGCACGCGACAATCGGATTGCCACCGGCATCGGTCTGCTGGCGCAAGGCCAACGATGGCGAAAGCAGTGAGGAAATGATGCGCAGGCCGGTCGATCCGGTATCGATCAGCACGTGGTCGATCGATTGGCAATTCGACGTGCTGCCGGGTTCGCAGATCGTAACAGTCGTAAACAGAAGATTGACGTTATTGGTCGGACCGGGACCGACAAAAACGGATTGTACGTTCGGTCCGGAAAACGACGCAGGCGCATCCTGACCGCCACCCCCGCCACACCCGGCCATCAATAGAAAGATGCCTGGCGCCGCCAGGCATGCAGCATTACGCACGCAACCTCCTTATCGTCTCTACTGCAATTCTTCGAGCGTGACTCCCTGGGGCAAGAGCTGAGGAAGGTAGGCTCTGCCGGAAAACGATCGCATGTGCCCGCCCGATTGCATGACGAGGTCGGATTCGCGGATTGCCACCGGCCGGCGACCGGGGCGCTTGGCGCTTGCCGCGGCAGCGTAGCGATCGAAGTATCGGCCCAGGGCCTGCCGCAGGTCGGGCATCAGGGGCCCCTGCCACGCGACGGCGAATACCATCCCTTGCCGGGAGACATATTCCCGAACCGTCGTTCCCGCAGGAGTCTGGATTTCGTGGATGGTGTAGGTGCTGGCAGGCACGGTACGCAAGGAGGCTTTCATGGATGCACGGTCCGCCTCGGTGGAAGTCGACGCCTCACCCAGCGTTGCGGATGCGCTGAACGGATAAAGGAACAGCAAGGACGCCGCAAGCAGCCAAACCCGCCGCGCTGCTTTGAAGGCGGTTAAGGCGGTGGGCTGCGCAACAAGATGAAGCGGCTGCATGGAACTTCGACAGCGGCAACCGCTGTTTAGTGCGGCAAGAAACGCTTTTCGGCGAAAACTACCTGACGGTGTAGCCACGCCCTTCGAGGCAGGCGCTCAACGCGCGTCCATAGGCGACCGGGCCCATTTCCGGATTGCGGTGCGTGCGCAGGTCCGGATCGTAACCGGACTCGCTGGTTGCCCAGCGATTGCACTCGTAGCGGTCGTTCGCGACCTGTTGCTGGTTCTGGCCCTTGCTTGGGTACACGAACCATTGGTCGCCACTGCCCTGACCGCCATGGGTTCCCTGCGGCTGGGCCTGATTTGAGTTCCCCTGCGGTTGTGAGTTGACCGGGCCGAGTTCGATGACGCCATTATTGGTTGGCGATTGGGTTACGACAGTTCGGGGTTGTGCGGCTGCGACGGTGTAGGCCGGTTGGCTCTGCAAATAGACCGGCGGGTTCTGCACATAAGCCACCGGCGCGGGATTGTAGTAAACCGGCCCCGGGTTGTAATAGCTGTAGGGATACGGGTCCGCGTAGCTACGCGTGGTCGCGTAATAGAAGGGAATGCCCAGCGCGGCACCAAACGCGGCGCCCCACCAGAAGTGGCTGCCGCTGTGATAGCCACCATGGTAGCCATGGTGCCCACCATAATAGCCATCGGCGCGGGCGCTTGTCGCCACCAGCCCCGTCAACGCCAAGGCAATCAGGATCTTTTTCACGGTTTTCCTCCTGCAATCCAGCCAGTGTCACAACCAGTTTAACGCAGCCGCGCGGCCTGCGTGCACGGTGGTTCTTGTTACATTTGAGGCCGAATCGTCCGGATTGGTTGCAATTCCCCACCCCGGGCAACAATTGATTCCATTCCGGCGATAATGCGCGCATGTGCGGCCGCTACGTCTCCCCGGAAGAAGCCGAAATCGAGCGGTTTTGGCATCTCGGCCGGCATAACAGCAATCCCTTCCCGCGTCGCTACAACGTGACGCCCACGTCGATCATCCCGGTCCTGCGCCTCGATCGCGCCACCGGCGAAATCGAACTCGTGAATGCGCGTTGGGGGTTGATCCCGACCTGGTGGAAAGACGCGAAGCCGCCGCGCACCTCGCACAACGCGCGCTCCGACGAAGCTGCGACCAAGCCGATGTGGAAGGGGCCGCTTGCCAGGTCGCGCTGCCTGATTCCCGCCGCCGGCTGGTATGAATGGAAGCAGGTCGAGCGCACCGATCCAGCCACCGGGGAAATCATCAAGTCGAAACAGCCGCATTTCTTCCACCTGCCTGGCGACCAGCTTTTTGCCTTTGCCGGCGTGGTGGCCCTGTGGAAGCCCGCGAACGACGCCGATCGGCAGGCGAGTTGCGCAGTCTTCACGCGCGAGGCGGTGGGTCCCGCCGCCGAGGTGCACGATCGCATGCCGGTCGTCCTGCCCAAAGGCGCGGAAGCGGCCTGGCTCGATCCGCAGATCACCGACCCGGTGCAGGCGATGTCGGCCGCGCTTGCGAAGGGTGTGATAGAAGTCGAACATCATGCGGTGAGCAACCGGGTCAACACGGCGGCGGCGGACGATCGGCAACTCATCGAAAAAGAAATTCTGCAACGCTGAGGCTCCCGTTCCGAAGCAAGATCCCGGGCAAGCCCAAGTGAACGAATCGCGCTGCAAAGGGGTCAAGAGTCAGAGGGTGCGGCGCTGCCGTGCCCGAATTCCGACCGGACCTGGTAAATGACAGCGAAATCGGCTCCTGCGCAAGACCGGTTGCCCGTGCTCACGCTCAATGGCGGCTCGTCGAGCATCAAGTTCGCGCTGTACCCGCGCAGCAACCCGCCGAAGCGCAGCTTGCAGGGCAAGATCGACCGCATCGGTCTGTCCGGTACGTCGTTCGCATTCCATGATCCGGCCGGCAATCAACATGAAACCCGGAACATCGCAGACAGCGATCATGCGGCCGCCTCGCGGTTTCTGCTCGACTGGCTGGAGCGGCGCATCGGATTCGATGCGCTCGGCGCGATAGGCCATCGTATCGTCAACGGCGGCGCCCGCCACCATGAGCCGCAACCGATCACTGGAGCGCTGCTCGATGAATTGCGCCGCATCAGCGCTTACGCGCCGGAACATCTGCCCGCCGAAATCGCAATGATCGATCTGTTCCGCGAACGCGCGCCGCGCCTGCCGCAGATGGCGTGCTTCGACACGGCTTTCCATCGCCATATGCCGCGCGTTGCAAAGATCCTGCCCATCCCGCGACGCTATCAATCCGCGGGCGTCGAGCGCTACGGCTTCCACGGCCTGTCGTATACCCATCTCATGGAAGAACTCGCCCGCGCAGCCGGCGCGAAAGCGGCGCTGGGGAAAGTCGTGCTGGCCCATCTGGGCAATGGGGCGAGTCTCGCCGCGGTGCGCGACGGCAAGGGCATTGATACCAGCATGGGGTTCACGCCGGCCGCGGGCGTGCCCATGAGCACGCGCTCCGGCGACCTCGATCCCGGCCTTGTCGCGTATTTTGCGCAAACCGAAAACATGACCGCGCAGCAGTTCCACAAAATGGTTAACCACGAATCCGGACTGCTCGGCGTTTCCGAAACGAGCTCCGACTTGCGCGACCTGCAGCAGAAGGAGGACACCGACATCCGCGCTGCCGAAGCGGTGGCGATGTTCTGCTACCAGATCAGAAAGACTATCGGCGCGTTCGCCGCAGCCTTGGGCGGGCTCGACACCCTCGTGTTCACCGGCGGCATCGGCGAGAATTCCGCCGAGATCCGTTCGCGCATCTGCGAAGGCCTGGATTTTCTTGGCATCGGGTTCGACGAAATGCGCAACGCCGCGAGCGAGCCGGTCGTCTCCGCGGATGTGAGCCGCGTGACGGTGCGCATCATCCCTGCCGACGAAGATATCGTCATCGCAAAGGCGGTGTTCGCCCTCCTCGACGCCAACGCAATCCTGCAACCCATCCTGCGCCCATGATCCAGCCGCTCGCTCCCGAACTCCTGCAAAAAATGCACGCCTGGTGGCGCGCCGCGAATTACCTTTCCGTCGGGCAGATCTACCTGATGGGCAACCCGTTGCTCAAGCAGCCGCTGCAAATCAAGCATGTGAAGCCACGCCTGCTTGGCCACTGGGGCACCAGTCCCGGACTGAACTTCGTCTACGTCCATCTGAATCGCATCATCAGGGAGCACGACCTCGCGCCATTCGACATGACCGTGATCAACGATATCGATCCCTTCCATCTGGTCATGGACGTCATGGACCGCGTACCCGTCCTGGGCGCGCGTGCCGTGGAGGTGACGGGACTCATGCGCGAAAAGCTCGCCGAGCATCGCGCCTACATCCGCCTGCATGGCGACGACATGCCCGAGATCCGCGACTGAAAATGGGGCGGGCAGAACGAGAAATGGCTTTCTTTTTCGGACGGTCGGCCGGGGTGTCTGGAAGACCATTGCAGGCGATCGATGCCGCGATGCGGGAGCGGTTCGGTTCCCAGCCGGCCATATTTCCGGCCTGTTGCGACGGGCGGCCGGTCGGCGCATGATCTGGGGAATTTTTCCGCACCGCCATGAAGAAAACCCTCTACGAAATTCTCGGCGTCGATCCCAAGGCCACAGCGCAGGAAATCAATGCGGCCTATATCGCGCGCATCGACGAACTGAAGTCCGCGACGATGCAGGATCCCAACAAGCTGAGGGTGCTGCAGCAGTCGAGAGAAATTCTTTCCGATGCCATCCAGCGCACGACCTACGATGCATCGCTTGCCAAACCGGAGACGCCAGCGTCCGCGGTGTCGCAGGAAGAGCCGGAGCCGTCGTTCCTGCACAAATGGGGAAAATGGATCGCGGCCGTCGTCATGTTGGTGGGCCTCTTCGTTTTATGGCCAAAGCGCACCGCAGTGCCGCCACCTCCGCCTCCCGCAAAGCGGGCCGCGGCAGATCCGGCGCCGGCTCCCCAGCTCACGCCGCCAGTCCAATCGACGACTGCCGCGCCAGCAGTCTCCGCGGAACCACCGACGCTCGAGATGCCCGCGAATCCGATTGCCGGCGAATGGTCCTGCACCGACGCCATTTCCGGACGGACCAGCCGCTACAACTTCCAGCAGGATGCCATCCTCAAAATCGCCGCGGGCGACGGACAGATGACGGAATCGAAATACGAGTTGGCGGGGAAAACGCTGACGCTGACCGATACCGCAAAGGTCGTCACATTGACCGTAGAGGAATTGACGACGAGGAAGGTGATCCTGAATACCGGCGCCGAGGGGCGGCGGATCGTCTGCAGGCGCTAGTCGCGCGTGCAGACTGAGGAGAAGGACAAGGGGAAAAGATGAGGTTTACGAAGCCTGAAGCTCTTTCGCCTTTCCTCTGTAATGCCGCTACGCGGTATTACATCGGCCGTCCAGCCGCCTGAATCTTGCCTTTGAGTGCCATGACCATGTCGTCGACGGCGATCAGGAAATCTTCGTGGCCCTTGCCGGTTTGTTCGAGCATCCACTCGTGCGGGATGGTGGCTTCCATCGCAAGGGCCTGGAAGCGGTTATAGGCGATGCGCAGCTGGTGCGTATCGCGCATCGCGAAAATCGGCAGGCCCGCATCGATCTCGACGATGTAGCGCAGCGGGTCGAGCTGCTGACGCTGAATGACGGCCTTGATGCTGGCGAGCGCCAGGGAGAGCGCCGTTTGATAACCGACCGAATCGTAGACAGCTGCCATGGCCGGTGCCGTCGCTGCGCTCAGGCTCGCCTGACCAGGGCGGCGGAAATGATCGGTTCGTGCTTGATCGGTTCGGGAGGCAGCTGCTTCATTCTTTCGAGCGCCTTGGCGAACAGGTCGCGAACTTCTCCGCCGATAGTGGCGGCGATGGAGCGGCGCTCGTTGCCCTTCTTGCTGTCGCAGAAGTTTTTCACGCGCACATAGGATTCCATGACTTCGCGGTCATTCCCGGTGGAAAGCGAACTGATTTCCACGGGAAACACGGTCTGGCTGGTGCCGGGCTCCATGAGTCTGGTCAGCGTGCTGGTCAGGGTGCCGCGGACTTCCGTGCGCGTCCTGAACTGCTGGAAATGCATGCCCCATTTTTCATCGCTCACTTGATTACCTCGCTACATTGGAAAGAATTGCGGTCGGGCCGGCAAGCCCGGAACAGAGATCGGTCGGCCTCAGCGGCTCCTGCTGCGGGGCATCGGGCCTTTGTGCGGTCCGCCGGGGACAAGCACGCCCTGGCGGTAGTAGGTTCCCTGCGCGAACCCGGTCTTGCGCTCGGGCTCGCCGGGTTTCGCGAGTGATTTAACAGGCGATGCGGTGTTCTTGCCGGTGGGGGCTGCAAGCTCGTGAAATTGCAGGGTCGGGAGAGACTTTTCGGGCTTTGCTTTCCGGCCGGCGCTCATCGAATCTCCGTGACGCCCACTCGGGCAGTCTGTCGCGCCGGGGGCCGGACGCGACGCGCGGCACGGCTAGTATGGACCTCATTCGCCGCCGCAGGCGGCTTATTTAGGCGAAAGGCGGGAGGCGGGAGGGGGTAGGGGGGTAGGTCGGCATTAGAACCTTCACCCCTCACCCCTCACGCCTCACCCCTCACCCCTGTTCTCGTTCGCTGCCTGATCGGGATCAGGGCTTCAACTGGCCGCGGATTTCGCCGCCCTTGTTCGCTTCGCTGTGCACGTTGACGTAAAGGTTGCCGGCTTTGAACGCCTTGTATTGGTCGTCCGTAAGCTTCGCGCCCGCCGGCACGGCCCATTCGTTGTCACCCTTTTTCTCGAGCGGGATCGCGACACCGCCGTTCTTGCCTGCCGGCGCTTCATGGATATGCGCCATCGTGCCCTTGACGCCGGTCGTGGTGACGCTGCCGCTGACTGTTTTGTCGTCATTGATCATGAGCGTGCCGCTGCCAGCCGCAGCGCTCTGCACGGGCGGGACTTCCTGACTGCCGCTTAACTTGACCTGCACCGCCCCCGCAAGCGCACTGCCGGCGGTAAAGGCCATGATGGCCAACGCAATGGCCGATTTCCGAATTGTCTTGCTCATTATGTATTCCTCCAGATAGTTGACGAACCATCGTAGTTCCGACGTTCGAGCCCGTCAGACACCGGCGCCATCTTTCCAGTTCCTTTGGAATAGTCGGGCGCCAGCGACAAAGTATCGCGCGGGTTGCTGCATGATTACATGCAGGCAGTTTAAAATCGACCCCGTGAATAACTTGTGAAGGATACGAGACAAATGGCCATCGAAGTCACCCGGCAGCCAGCTTCATGCGGCGCACTGATTCGTGGCATCGACCTGCGCAGGGAGCTCAGCGACGCCGAGGTAGCCGCGGTCCGGGCTGCGTGGCTCAAGCACCAGGTCGTCGCATTTCCGGACCAGCCGATGGAGATCACGGACATCGAGCGCTTCGCGACTTACATGGGACCCAATGGCGAAGACCCTTACATCGAGGCGATCGCCGGCCATCCGCGCGTGGTTCAGGTCAGGCGCGAGCCCGACGAGAAGGCGCCGGTTTTCGCCGAGACATGGCACTCCGACTGGAGCTTCCTGAAGCGCCCGCCGGCGGCGACCGTGCTCTATGGCAACATCATTCCACCCATGGGCGGCGACACGATGTTCGCCGATCAATACGCCGCATGGGAAGGGTTGCCGGGTTCGATGAAGGCCTTGCTCAAGGAGAGGATGGCGGTTCATTCCGCACGCAAGGGATATGCGAAGGACGGCATGTACGGCGAGCGGGACAAGGGCCGCTCGATGGCGATCAAGTACGGCGACTCGGCGTTGAAAACCCAGCTGCATCCGATCGCGCGGCCGCACACCGAGACAGGGCGCCTCGCGCTCTACGTCAGCCCGGGCTATACCATCGGCATCGACGGCCTGCCCGACGACGAAGCCATGCCCATTCTCAAGGAACTCTTCGCGCACCAGGCCAGACCGGAGTTTCAGTATCGGCACAAATGGTCGCAAGGCATGCTGCTCATGTGGGACAACCGCAGCGTGATTCACGCCGCCACCGGTGGCTACGAAGGCCATCGCCGGTTGTTGCACCGGATCACGGTGGCCGACAGGATGTTGCAGTAAAGGCAGGACTCGGGACGCAGGAAAGCAGGACTCGGGACTCAGGACTCAGTGATGCAATGAAAAGCTTTTCCCTAACCACGTCCGTGCACCGCATTTCCATCATCGCCGGCATCCTGAGCACCCTACTGGTTTCCGCTGAGTCCTGAGTCCAGAGTCCTGCCTTTTTTACGGGAACGCCCCGCGCTCCCCGTGGTCGTAGTCCCAGTGTTCACATTTACAACGCCTCCCGACATGACCATGAAATCCATTTTCTTCAGCATGCTTGCCATGATCGCAATGACACCCCTGACGGCGCTGGCCGCTGAACCATGGGAGGCGGGCGGCTCGCTGGATGCCTGCATCGAAGCGATGCTCAAGGAGCGTCCCGGTATCGTGACGGGCTGGCAGCAAAGCGGCGGCGGTGAAGCGCCGCCTTATGTGATCAGCGTCCTGAATACGGAAGGCAACAACGCCGAGGCGTTTTGCGATCCCGCCAAGCCGACGAACTTCCAGTTCTCCAACAAGGTGGGCCTGTTCCGCCATTCGATGTACCAGCGCGCCACTTTCCCGGAAACCAGGGCCCGCGGCGTCGCGCCGGAAGTTTTCGCCGGTCCGGTCAGGTTGACGTCGATGGAATTGTCGGTCGGCATCAGCGGCAGGCCCACCTACAAATACCAGATGTTCCTTCCCAGCAACCACAAGGCCACCGTCGAGATCGATGCCGTCACGGGTCGGCTGAACAAGGGACAGGTGAATTAGTCCGGCACCAGCAGTCCACGCGCCAAGCCCCGGCCGCAGTTCGATTACCCAGGAGTCAATCGCATGAAAAAATGGATCCATTGCGCCGTGCCGTTCCTTGCGGCCTGCCTCGCCCTCGCCACCTTCGCCTCGGCCCATGCCGCAGACAAACTCGAGGACACCCCGCTGGTGTGGTCGCCCACGTCGCCGATGTCCGAACGCCCGACGGTCGATGTCAAAGGCCTCGAGAGCGTCCAGTTGCGCATCGAGCCATTTACCGACAAGCGCGAGAATACGGCGGTGATCGGCCGGAACCTGAACAAGGCGCCGGTGCGCATCGTCAGCACCAAGGACGATGTGCCGCGCTTCGTGACTTACCAGGTCAAGTCGTTGCTGTCCGGCCTTGGCCTGAACGTGGTCGAAAGCGGTGGAACGGCGATCCTGAAGGGCGAGGTCAAGAAGTTCTATGTGGAAGAGACCAACCGCTACAACGCCACGGTAGAGCTGCGCGTCACCGCGGTGGACCCTGAAGGCAAGGTGCTCTGGGTGGTGGAAACCTCCGGGACTTCCAGCCGCTTCGGAATCGGCTACAAGGCGGCGAACTACATGGAAGTTCTCAGCGACGCCTTGATCGGTGCCGTCCATGAGGTCGTGCGCAATCCCAACTTCAGGAAGGTGCTGATCGCGCAATAAGCGGCGGGGGCGGGCCGCTTCGAGGGAGGGCGCAGGACGGGAGCGTTCCGCCCGGGGGGCGGCACAAATAACCTTTGACCTTGCACCAAGGGCCGCGTATAACGACGATGCAGAATTCTCAAGCGTTGAGTTTGCTGGTCCGTAGTAGCCCGGTCTATCGGTACTCCTCAGATCTCCTTAATTTCTACTCTTGATGTTCTCGCTTTCGGGC
>JANXVW010000161.1 GCA_025351455.1 Betaproteobacteria bacterium
CCTCACCTTCCGACAACACGTCGAGGCCGAATTGCACGGTTTCGATCAAGCTCGCGGCATGCGCCAGCCGCTTGTGCTCCACTTGCAGTTCGTCCCACTCCCCGGCGCGAAACGCGAGCGCATCGAGTTCTTTGGCCTGCCAGTCGAGTTGCTCGCGCTCTGCCGCCAGCGCCTGCGCGCCGCTCTCCAGGGCCGCAAGCTGGCGCCGCATGTCCTGCCACGTCCGATAAGACTCTGCGACCTGTGCGGCCAGCCCAGTTGCGCCAGCGTAGCCATCGACGAGCTCGCGCTGGGAAGCGGCGCGCAGCAACGACTGGTGCGCATGCTGGCCGTGAATGTCGATCAGGTGTTCGCCGATATCCTTCAATTGCTGTACGGCGGCGGGGCGACCGTTGACGTACGCGCGCGAACGGCCGGACGTTTCGATGACCCGACGCAACAGGCATTCGCCGTCGTCGCCTGCGAGATCGTTTTCCTCAAGATAGCGTGTGAGCGCGGGTATGCGCACCGCCGTAAACTCGGCGCTGACTTCGGCCTTCTCCTTGCCTTCGCGCACGAGCCCCGATTCGGCGCGCTCGCCCAGAACGGTCGCCAGCGCGTCGATGAGGATCGACTTGCCTGCGCCGGTCTCGCCGGTCAGCACGGTGAAGCCCGGCTGGAATTCCAGGTCGAGCCGGTCGACGATGACGAAATCGCGGATGCTGAGGGTGCGCAACATGGTCGCTTGACTTAAGGATCGCGGCCGCGGGTTTAGAGCGTTTCGCTCCAGTGCAGTTTCTCCCGAAGCATGTGATAGTAATTGTGCTCCAGCGGGTGCAGCAGGCGGATCGAATAGGGACAGCGCTTTACCACGATCTTGTCGCGCTCCTTCATTTCGTGGTGGGAATGGCTGTCGAAATGCGCACGCGCATCGGCCGCCTTGAGGATCATGATTTCGATCTCGGATTCGCTGCCGATGACGATCGGCCGGTTCGAAAGCGTATGCGGGCAAACCGGCACCAGGCCGATAACGTTCAGGCTTGGATGCAGGATCGGGCCGTTGGAAGACAACGCATAGGCCGTGGACCCGGTCGGGGACGTCACGATCAGGCCGTCGGAGCGCAGGTTGTAGACGAACTTGCCGTCGATGCGCACTTCCAGTTCGATCAGGCTGCCTTGTGCCCCCTTGTTCACCGAGATGTCGTTGAACGCCACCACGTCCAGCACCTTGTCCTGCGCACTCCAAACCTCCGCCTGCAGCAGCATGCGGGACTCCTCGACGAATTTGCCGTCGAGGATGGCTGCGATCGCGTCGAACATGCCGCCGATCGACAGGTCGGTGAGGAAGCCCAGCCGGCCCTGGTTGATGCCGACCAGCGCAACGTCGAAAGGCGCGAACGTGCGGGCAATATTGAGCATGGTCCCGTCGCCGCCGATGACGATCGCCAGTTGGGCGGTGCGCCCGACCTCCTCGAGCGGCAGGACGACGTAGTCGTTCCTGCCCACATGGGACGCCGTCACCGGGTCGAGCAGCACTTTGACGCCGCGCTCGCTGAGAAACTTCGCCAGGCGCAGCACCGGCTCGGCGATCTCCGGGCTCTTGTATTTTCCGATCAGCGCGATGGTCTTGAAGGTCTTCGGCATGCCGCGAATTAGAGCACATTTGCCGGTCCGGCTCTCACGGTAGGCGACAGATTGCGACTGCGGCACGGTAGAATGGCGTTATGAACACGGGCGACAGCTTTCCCAGCGAGCGGGCACAACGCCTGCTGAAAATGCTCGTCGAGCGCTATATTTCCGACGGCCAGCCGATCGGTTCGCGCGCGCTTGCCCGGTTTTCCGGCCTCGAACTGAGCCCGGCCAGCATCCGCAACGTCATGGCAGACCTGGAAGAACTCGGCTTCATTGCCAGCCCGCACACCTCCGCGGGCCGGATCCCGACGCCGCGCGGCTACCGCTTCTTCGTCGATACGCTGCTCAAGGTCAGGCCGCTGGACCAGATTGAAATCAGCCAGCTGGAAGGCCAGTTGCAACCGGACAACACGCAGAAACTCGTCGCCCAGGCTTCGCATCTGCTCTCCGACCTGACGCGCTTCGCCGGCGTGGTGATGACGCCCAAGCGCCGGACCGCCGCTTTCCGCCACATCGAATTCCTGAGCCTGTCGGAGAAGCGCATCTTGCTGATCATCGTCGCACCCGATGGAGATGTGCAGAACCGCATCATCATCACCGACCGGGCGTACAAACCCTCGGAACTGGTGGAAGCGGGAAATTTCCTGAACCAGAACTTCGCCTGGCTGACTTTCGACGAGGTCAAGGGGCGCATCCACGAGGAACTGCGCCAGTTGCGCGAAGACATGACGCAGCTAATGACCCTGGCGCTGGATGCCGGCAACCAGGCGATGGGCCGGAATTCCGAGGACTACGTGCTCTCGGGCGGACACAACCTTTTGCATGTCCAGGAGTTGTCGTCGAACATGGCGAACCTGCGCAAGCTGTTCGACATGTTCGAGCAGAAGACCAGCCTGCTGCAATTGCTCGACGTCAGCAGTCGCGCGGAAGGCGTGCAGATTTTCATCGGCGGCGAATCCGGTCTGGTCCCGCTCGACGAATGCAGCGTGGTGACGGCACCTTACGAAGTCGACGGCCAGGTGGTGGGCACCGTCGGCGTGGTCGGCCCGACGCGCATGGCCTACGAACGCGTGATCCCGATCGTCGACATCACCGCCAAGCTGCTTTCCAGTGCGCTCTCGCAGCACTGAACGCGGTGAACGGTAATCAGTGAATGGTGAACGGTAAGAGACGGCCCACTTTTCGCTGATCACTGATTACCGTTCACAGATTTACCATTCACCGTTCACACCCCCAATGAAATATCTGCCTGAACCAAAACATCAACATGGCAGCATCGCCAAAACCGGCATCCTGCTGATCAACCTCGGCACACCGGCGGCGCCCACCGCGGACGCGGTACGGCCCTACCTGAAGGAATTCCTATCGGATCCGCGTGTGGTCGAGATTTCGCGTCCGCTGTGGTGGCTGATCCTCAACGGTATCGTGCTGCGCACGCGTCCCGCACAATCGGCGGCGAAGTACGCGCTGATCTGGACCAAGGACGGCTCGCCCCTGGCCGTGCACACCGCAAGACAGGCGACCCTGCTCAAAGGCTATCTGGGCGAGCGCATCAAGACACCGCACGTGGTGGCGTGGGCCATGCGCTACGGCGCGCCTTCGGTCGAAAAAGCGTTGCTCGGCCTGCGCGAACAGGGATGCGACCGCATCCTGATATTGCCGCTCTATCCGCAATACGCCGCCAGCACGACGGCCAGCGCTTTCGATGCCGTCTTTGACGTGATGAAGAAAATGCGCAACGCGCCGGCGTTGCGGCTTGTCAGGCACTACCACGACCACTCCGCTTACATCGCGGCGCTGGCGAAGAGTATCAACGAGTACTGGATGACCAACGGCCGTCCCGACAAGCTGCTGATGAGTTTTCACGGCGTGCCGCGCTACGCCCTCGACCGCGGCGATCCCTATCACTGCGAATGCCACAAGACGGCTCGGCTGCTCGGCGAAGAACTCGGCCTGGCACCCGAGCGTTATCAGGTCTCGTTTCAGTCACGCTTCGGGCGAACCGAATGGCTGAAACCCTACACCATGCAAACGGTGAAAGAGCTCGGCAAACGCAAAACCGGCAGGCTGGATGTCGTCTGCCCGGGTTTCGTTTCGGATTGTCTCGAAACGCTGGAGGAGATCGCCATCGAGAACAAGACCGTCTATGTCAAGGCCGGCGGCGGGGAATTCCATTACATTCCCTGCCTGAACGAGCGCCACGAGTGGATCCAGGCGCTTGCGCGCATTGCCGCGGAAAACCTGCAGGGCTGGGCGTCCACGGATTGGGAAGCCGGCCCGGCGCTGCGCGCGGCCGCAGAGGGGCGCGAGCGTGCCCTGGCGCTTGGCGCGAAAAACTGACTTCGGGCATCCAAAGCAACCTAGAGCAGCGTCGCGCCCCGATTGCGGCCGTGATCAGTCTTGCGGTCATATTCTTCGTCGAGCGCCTGGTATTTCGTCACGACCGCCTGGGCGGCCGTACTGGCTGCCAGTTCCAGGTCCTCGCAATTGCTGACCGGCTTGACTGCGAGCACCGCCGCTTCGATTTCCTTGGCGGCTTTCATGCCGTGTTCCTTGTGGCCGTCTTCATGGCGTTGCAGGGCTTCGGCAAATTTCGTCCACAGTGCCTTCAGGCCCGCCGCGCCCTTTTCCTCCCCGCGCCACTTCGGCATGGTCTGGGCGATGCCCACGGCAATCGCGATGTCCGTCATCGAACAGGCGGTTCCCTTCTGCTCGTGTCTGAATTTCCATTGGATGTCCCAGCGCGTCCTGCCCGCGTAGTGCTTGCCGTCGGACCCGACCGGCCCGTTCTGGTCGAGCTGGGCGGCCAGCACGGTGGCCGAAGCGCCATCGATGTAGTAGTAACTCGTGTGCAGGCGTACCAATGGCTCGCCGGCAGCCGGCACCGAGATCAGCACGGCCAGCACGAACAGGATATTGCGCATTCTTGAACACTCCTCGAGATCGCCCCGCAAGGCAGGACGTCTTGCGGAACGGGGCGCTAGTATAGCGCCCGGATTTTTGCCGGAACGGGGTTGAAACCGGCATGGAACATCCCCAGATGCATTTCGATTTCGTCCGAAGGAGGATTTTTGCATGCAGGACCCGAACAAGACAGCCGCGGTACAGGAGGCGGAAACCGCCGCCAACGATCCGGCGCCGGCCCCGCCCGGCCTGGAGGAATTGCTCGAAAAAGCCGAGGCTGCCGCCCAGGAACATCGCGACGCCTGGCTGCGCGCCAAGGCCGATTCCGACAACATTCGCAAGCGCGCCCAAAGCGACCTGGCCAATGCCCATAAATTCGCCCTGGAAAATTTTTCGGCCGAATTGATCCCGGTACGCGATAGCCTGGAGGCCGCGCTGGCCACTCAGAACGCGACGCCGGACGCTCTGAGAAGCGGTGTGGAACTCACGCTGAAGCAGTTGACCACTGCGTTCGAAAAGTTTTCAATCCGCGAAATCAACCCCTTGGGTGAAAAATTCGACCCGCATAAGCATCAGAGCATCAGCATGGTCGAGTCCGAGGCCGAGCCCAACACCGTGATTGGCGTGCTGCAAAAGGGCTACAGCCTGAATGACCGGATCCTGCGCCCGGCACTGGTTAGCATCGCCAAACTTAAATCGCCGGCTTGATATTCCGTCCCCGCGACCAAACCTTCGAAGACAAAGGCGTTTCCACTTTCGAGCAAAGGAACCAACATGGCAAAAATCATCGGCATTGACCTCGGCACCACAAACTCCTGTGTGGCCGTCATGGAAAACGGACAGCCCAAGGTCATCGAAAACGCCGAAGGCGCCCGCACGACGCCTTCGATCGTCGCGTACATGGACGACGGTGAAGTTTTGGTCGGCGCGCCTGCCAAACGCCAGGCGGTCACCAATGCGAAAAACACCCTGTTCGCGGTAAAACGGCTGATCGGCCGGCGCTTCGCCGAGAAAGAGGTGCAGAAGGACATCGACATGATGCCCTACAAGATTTCACAGAACAGCAACGGCGACGCCTGGATCGAAGTGCGCGGCAAGAAAATCGCGCCGCCCGAAATCTCCGCGCAGGTGCTGATCAAGATGAAGAAGACCGCCGAAGATTATCTCGGCGAACCGGTCACCGAAGCCGTAATCACGGTGCCTGCCTACTTCAACGATTCGCAGCGCCAGGCCACCAAGGATGCGGGCCGAATTGCCGGGCTCGACGTCAAGCGCATCATCAACGAGCCGACCGCGGCCGCGCTGGCGTTCGGCATGGACAAGAAGGAAGGCGACCGCAAGATCGCGGTTTATGACCTCGGTGGCGGCACATTCGACGTTTCCATCATCGAGATCGCGGAAGTCGACAAGGAGCACCAGTTCGAAGTGCTCTCCACGAACGGCGACACTTTCCTCGGCGGCGAAGACTTCGACCAGCGCCTGATGGACTACCTGGCCGACGAATTCAAGAAGGACCAGGGCATCGACCTGCGCAATGACGTGCTCGCGCTGCAACGCCTGAAGGAAGCCGCCGAGAAGGCGAAAATCGAACTCTCCTCCACACAGCAGACCGAGGTGAACCTTCCCTACATCACGGCGGATGCATCGGGACCGAAGCATCTGGCGATCAAGATCACGCGTGCGAAGTTCGAAAGCCTGGTCGAGGAACTGATCCAGAAAACCGTCGAGCCCTGCCGCATCGCCATCAAGGATGCCGGCGTGAAGCTCGATGATATTGCCGACGTGATTCTGGTCGGCGGCATGACCCGCATGCCCAAGGTGCAGGACAAGGTCAAGGAAATATTCGGCAAGGAGCCGCGCAAGGACGTCAACCCGGATGAAGCCGTAGCGATCG
>JANXVW010000212.1 GCA_025351455.1 Betaproteobacteria bacterium
CATCATGGTGACCTTGACCGGCACGAAAAATGGCGCGGTCACTTCCGTCGCGATCAACTGCCCGCCCGCGGGCAACGATGCAATCATTGGCTGGGCCAGCAAGGCATACAGGTCGCGCGCCCACGGAAACAGGCAGATGAAAACGAGCACCAGCGCGATAACGCAGCGAAGCAGCCGATCGCGCAACTCGATCAGGTGCGACATGAATGAATCGGGCTCGGCCATCGTATGGAAGGTGTCGCGAAAAAGAGGCGGTGGGGTCCGGCCGGGAATCAGGCCGGTTTATCGTTCGCGGGCTGCTGGTCAGGCCGCGCGGAAGTATCGGAATTGGCCCGTGTCGTGTCTGCAGCGACCGCCGGAACGGCTTCCGGGGCCGGCGGCGCCGGCGATATCAACTGGATGCCCGTCACGGGGGCAGCGGTCGACTCGATTTCCTGCTTTGCCGATTCGATCTGCTCCTGCACCTGGGCACCGGCCTGCTTGACTTCGCTGTCGATGTAATTGACTTGCGAAGTGACTGACTGCTCTATGGTGCGGGCCGCATCCAGCATCGTGGCCTTGAGGGCGCGCAATTCCTCTAGTTCGATTTCGCGGTTGATATCCGATTTGACCTCGGACACATAGCGCTGTAACCGCCCAAACAGATGACCCAGGGTCTTTGCCACGCGCGGCAAGCGTTCGGGGCCGATCACGATGAGTGCGACCACCCCTATGACGAAAATCTCGGATGCCCCGATGTCGAACATAACGGCGGCCGGAAAGTAGGCGCTCGGTCAGCTCTTGCTCTTGTCTTTTACTTCGCCTTCGAAAGTCTGGGCAGTACTCGCGTTGTCAAGCTTCGGCGCAGGCTTGTCGTCATCCGCGGTTTTCATGCCGTCCTTGAAGCCTTTGACCGCCCCGCCCAGGTCGGCGCCGATATTGCGCAATTTCTTGGTGCCGAATATCAATAGCACAACCACCAAGACGATCAACCAATGCCAGATACTGAATGAGCCCATCTTGTTTACTCCCGATTCAAAATATTCATGTTGAGCGCTGGATCATTCCCGGCAGCGGATCCTTGCCGCCGAGCACATGCATATGCACGTGAAATACATCCTGCCTGCCGATCCGCCCGGTATTGACGATGGTGCGAAAACCGTCCGGCGAGCCTTGCTCGCACGCCAACCGGCTCGCGAGCACCATCATTTTCCCCAGCACCATTTGGTGCCGATCCTGCGCATGCTCCAGGGACTCCACATGTTCCTTGGGAATCAGCATGAAATGCACTTGCGCCACCGGGTTGATGTCGTGGAAGGCGAATATTTCGTCGTCTTCATAAACCTTGCGGCTAGGAATCTCGCCTCTGACGATCTTGCAGAAGACGCAGTTATCGACCGTCGTTTTCATTCGCCTTGCTCTCGAGGCAGTTATCCATTGTTACGCGCGCGTTGCCGTTCATCCGGGCCGTGATTTTTTTTCGTCGACTCCCGAGATGCCTTCGCGGCGCTTCAACTCCGCAAGCACGTCGTCGGGACCGAGGCCGTGCCAGGCCAGCATGACCAGGCAGTGGAACCACAGATCGGCGGTTTCGCGAACGATATGAAGTTTATCACCGTCCTTCGCCGCCAGCAGGGTCTCGGCAGCCTCTTCGCCGATCTTCTTCAGGACGGCATCGTGGCCTTTCGCGAACAAGCCGGCCACGTAGGAACTGGCCGGATCGGCGCCCTTGCGGGATTCGATGGTCTCGCTCATGCGGCGAAGAATGTCCGGTTCTTTCATGGCTTCGAATCGTAAATTTGCCCGGGATCTTTGAGAACAACTTCGGTTTCGACCCACAGTCCATTTTCAAGCTTGCGAAAAAAACAGCGGCTGTGGCCGGTATGGCAGGCAATTCCGCCAACTTGTTCCACTTCGAGTACGATCACATCGGCATCGCAGTCCAAACGGACCTGCTTGATCAACTGCGTGTGTCCGGATTCCTCGCCCTTGCGCCACAGGCGCTTGCGCGAGCGCGACCAGTATACCGCCCGGCCCGAGCGCACCGTTTCAGCCAGGGCCTCACGATTCATCCATGCCAGCATCAGCAATTTCCCGGTGCTTGCCTCCTGGGCAACTGCCGGGACCAGGCCTTCGGCGTCAAAGACCACTTGGTCGAGCCAGGATTCGCTCACAGCCTGACCTCGATGTTGTTCTGTGCCATGAAGCGCTTCGCCTGCTGCACGGTCAGTTCGCCATAGTGAAAAACGCTGGCGGCAAGCACCGCATCGGCTTTCCCCAGGAGAACGCCGTCGACGAGATGCTGGAGGTTGCCGACCCCGCCGCTGGCAATCACCGGTATCTCCAGTGCTTCTGAGAATGCACGGGTGATTTCCAGGTCGAAGCCAGCCTTGGTGCCGTCGCGATCCATGCTTGTCAGGAGGATCTCTCCGGCGCCTGCGGCCTGCATGCGCCTTCCCCACTCCACCGCATCCAACCCGGTCGGGTGGCGCCCGCCGTGGGTGAACACTTCCCAGCGCGGTATCGGCCCGGGAATACGCTTGGCGTCCACGGCGACCACGATGCATTGCGATCCGTATCGTCCGGCGGCGTCTTCAACCAATTGCGGATTCTGCACGGCGGACGTATTGATACTGACTTTGTCGGCGCCGGCATTGAGCAATCGGCGCACGTCGCCGACTTCGCGTACGCCCCCGCCGACCGTAAGCGGAATAAAGACCTGCGATGCCACCTGCTCGATGATTCCGAGCAGCAATCCGCGGTTGTCGGAACTGGCCGTAATATCCAGAAAAGTCAGTTCGTCGGCGCCCTGCTCATCGTAGCGGCGCGCGATTTCCACCGGATCGCCCGCGTCTCGTAACTCGACGAAATTGACACCCTTGACGACGCGTCCGGCGGTGACATCGAGACAGGGAATGATTCGCTTGGAAAGGCCCATGACGGAAAGCGCGAAGAAGGCAGGACGGGTTAAAAGGGATTCTGGATCCGACAATCGAGCCGGGATGCACGGCAAGCTGGCCCAGTCTGGTCGAGGCGGCGCCTCTTGAGCGCTAGGCCTTTCCTTCGATCAACTTGGCATTCTCGCCGGCCATTTTGTCCGCAAGCTTCTGCGCTTCGGTAAAATCCAGCGTTCCTTCGTAAATTGCCCGGCCGGTAATGGCACCCAGGATACCCTCGGATTCCGCCTCGCATAACGCCTTTACGTCCTTCAGGTCAGTAATGCCGCCGCTGGCAATGACGGGGACGGACAATTCGCGCGCGAGGTCCACCGTCGCCTTGACGTTGACTCCGCTCATCATCCCATCGCGGCTGATATCGGTGTAGATGATCGCCTCGACGCCAAGATCCTGGAATTTTTTGGCGAGATCCAGTACATCGTGGCCGGTGACCTTCGACCAACCATCCACTGCCACCTTGCCGTCCTTCGCGTCCAGCCCGACCATGATATGTCCGGGAAAAGCGTAGCATGCGTCGTGTAGAAATCCGGGCGTTTTTACCGCGGCGGTACCCAGAATAATGTAGGAAATACCATCATCGAGGTAACGCTCGACCGTGTCGAGATCGCGAATGCCGCCGCCGAGTTGGACCGGGATATCGCCGCCGATCGCCTTGATAACTGCCTTTACTGCCTCTTCGTTTTTCGGCTTTCCGACGAATGCCCCGTTGAGATCCACCAGGTGCAGGCGGCGCGCGCCTTTGCTGACCCAGTGCCTGGCCATAGCGCCGGGATCCTCGGAAAAAACCGTGGCGTCCACCATCGAGCCTTGTTTCAAACGGACACAGTGTCCGTCCTTGAGGTCAATTGCCGGGATGATCAACATGGTGTGGAATCGATCGCCGACTCATCGAATCAGATGGAGCCAGCCGCAGAGGAATGAGGGCTCGGATTATGGGATCGTGTCAGACGTTGGCCGCAGGAACGACGCCAGCCTGCGCGGATACGCGTTTCGTCCCGTTCCAGGAAACGAAATTCAACAATAAACGCAGGCCGGCCGACTGGCTTTTTTCCGGATGAAACTGTACGGCAAAAATATTATTCCTTGCCACGGCGCAGGTAAAGCTCGACGGATACCGGCTGGTACCGGCGACCAGGTCCTGGTCGGGTGTGTTCACGTAGTAGCTGTGCACAAAATAGAAGCGGCTGCCCTCGGCAATGCCGTCCCACATCGGATGGGACTTGGCCTGGTAAACCTGGTTCCAGCCCATGTGCGGCACCTTGAATTTTTCGCCCTGGCCGTTCAATTCGTTTGCGGCCGGAAAGCGGACGACCTTGCCCGGGAGCACTCCCAAGCCGGGGGTGTTCCCCTCCTCGCTACGCTCAAACAGCATTTGCAAACCGATGCATAGCCCCAGAAACGGCTTGCTGCGCGCCGCCTCGAGCAGCGGCACCCGCAACCCCCGCGCGTCCATCTCGCGCATGCAATCCGGCATCGCCCCCTGACCGGGAAAGACGACCCGTCCCGCCTCGCGGATAGCCGCCGGATCGCTGGTCACCGCTATCACTTTCGACGGCGCGACATGCTCCAGCGCCTTGGCAACCGAACGCAGGTTGCCCATCCCGTAATCGACGACCGCAATATCAATCATGGACTAATGTTAGCCGCATCGATACGACTGCCTGCATTCACGACGGATCAGAGGCTGCCTTTGGTGGAAGGCAGCGTGCCACTCGCGCGCGCATCGAGCTCAACCGCCATGCGCAGCGCCCGGCCAAATGCCTTGAAAATGGTCTCGGCTTGGTGGTGCGCGTTGCGCCCCTTCAGATTGTCGATGTGCAGCGTGACCAAGGCGTGATTGACGAATCCCTGAAAAAACTCGTGCACCAGGTCGACGTCGAATTCGCCGATCAGGCCACGCGCGTAGTCGACCGAATACTCGAGCCCCGGCCGCCCAGACAGGTCGATCACCACCCGCGACAAGGCCTCGTCCAGCGGAACATAGGCGTGGCCATAGCGGCGCACGCCTTTCTTGTCGCCGATGGCCTTGGCAAAGGCCTGGCCGAGTGTGATCCCGACATCTTCGACAGTGTGGTGGGCATCGATATGCAAATCACCCTTGGCTTCAACATCGAGGTCGACCATACCGTGGCGCGCAACCTGGTCGAGCATGTGGTCGAAGAATCCGACCCCGGTTGCGAGCCTGGATTTGCCGCTGCCATCGAGGTTGAGCCGAACTTCGATCTGCGTTTCGAGGGTATTGCGGGTAACTTGGGCTTGGCGCATGGGAAAACGGTCTGGAATTGGCCTTATCCTAACTCAAATCAGGACAACGCCGACGATGGCGACGACGCTGCCGATTCGGAGAGGATTTCGTGCAAAGCGCCGACAAGCGCGTCGCACTGGGCATCCGTACCGACCGTAATGCGCAGGTAGGGTGCGATTCGGGCTGGCTTCTGGAAATTTCTCACGACGATGCCGCGTTCTCGCAATTGCGCCGCCAGATCCCCTCCGGCGCGCCGGGGATGGTGGGCAAACACAAAGTTGGCCGTTGAGGGCACGACGTCGAAATCCAGCTTCTCGAGGTCAGCGACAAGACGCTCACGGCTTTCGATGACTTTGCGCCAGGTGCCCTCGATATAGGCCTGGTCTTCCATGGCCGCCACACCACCAGCCTGGGCAAATCGGTCCAGCGGGTAAGAGTTGAAGCTGTCCTTGACCCGGTTCAGGGCCTCGATGAGGTCTGGATGACCGATTGCGTAACCCACGCGAAGGCCGGCGAGCGAACACGACTTGGACAGGGTGTGAGTCACCAGCAGGTTGGGATAGCGCGGCACCAGCGGTACGGCCGAAACGCCGCCGAAATCCACATAGGCCTCGTCGATGACCACCACGGAGTTAGCGTTCGCCTGCAACAGTCGCTCGATTTCCGACTGGGCCAGCTGACGCGCCGTGGGGGCATTGGGATTGGGGAAAATGATCCCGCCATTCGGCTGCAGATAATCGTCCACATCGATCTCGAATGCGTCGGTGAGCGCAATCTCCCGATACTCGATGCCGTAAAGACGGCAATAGACCGGATAAAAACTATAGGTAATATCCGGAAACAGCACCGGGGCAACGTGCTTGAGCAGGGACTGGAAAGTGTGCGCCAGCACTTCATCCGAACCATTGCCGACAAATACGTTTGCCGCCGTCACCTCATGGCGCGCGGCGATGGCCTGGCGTAGCCGGTCGCTGAGGGGATCGGGATACAACCGCAGGGAATCTCCCAATTCAGCGCGCAAGGCCTCCAGCACCTTCGGGCTCGGCCCGTAAGGGTTCTCGTTGGTGTTGAGCTTGACCAGGTTAGCCAACTTGGGCTGCTCGCCCGGCACATAAGGGGTCAGGTCGTGCACCACGGCGCTCCAGAGGCGGCTCATCGCTGGATCCGGTACTGGGCTGACTTTGCGTGGGCAGACAGCCCCTCGCCGCCGGCCAGTTCGGCTGCGATGAGCCCAAGCGTATGCGCGCCTTCCGGGGACACCTGGATCAGGCTGGTGCGCTTCTGGAAATCGTAGACGCCCAATGGCGACGAAAATCGCGCCGAGCGCGAAGTCGGCAACACATGGTTGGGTCCCGCGCAATAGTCGCCCAGCGCTTCCGACGTATAGCGGCCAAGAAACACGGCGCCGGCGTGGCGGATTTTCTCCACCCAGCGCTGCGGCTCCTCGACGGAGAGTTCCAGATGCTCCGGTGCGATCCGGTTGGCGATCGCGCAGGCTTCTTCCAAATCACGGGTCTGGATCAGCGCGCCGCGTCCATCCAAGGATGCCTTGATGACATCCGCGCGGGGTATGTCCTTCAACTGCCGCTCGATACTGGCGGCCACCTTATCGATGAACCCAGCATCTGGACAAAGCAGGATCGCCTGCGCCATCTCGTCATGCTCGGCTTGAGAGAAAAGATCCATCGCGATCCAGTCCGGATCCGTTTTGCCGTCGCAGATCACCAGGATTTCGGAAGGTCCCGCCACCATGTCGATGCCGACGGTGCCGAACACGCGCCGCTTTGCCGCGGCAACGTACGCGTTGCCCGGACCGACTATCTTGTCTACCTGCGCGATGGTCCGGGTGCCATAGGCAAGAGCGCCCACCGCCTGTGCCCCGCCGATGGTGAACATCCGGTCCACCCCGGCGATGCTGGCCGCGGCCAATACCAGGTCGCTGCGCTCGCCTTCTGGAGTTGGCACCACCATGATGATTTCGCGCACACCCGCGACTTTCGCGGGAAGCGTGTTCATCAATACCGTGGATGGATAAGCCGCTTTCCCGCCGGGAACGTAGACACCGACACGATCCAGCGGCGTGATTTTCTGCCCGAGCGTGGTGCCGTCCGCTTCCGTGTATTGCCAGGAAGCCAAGGTCTGGCGCTCGTGATAGTTCCGGATGCGGGCGGCGGCTTGTTCGAGCGCCTCACGCCGCGCCGTCGGCAATCCGGCGAGCGAACGGTCGAAATCCGGCCGGGGAATTTCGAGTGCGGCGATTGACGTTGCGCCCAACTGGTCGAATTTATTCGTGTACTCGAGGACGGCCTCGTCGCCACGCGCGCGAACGTCGCGCAGGATCGCATCCACGGTGGTTTCGATGCGCTCGTCCTGCGCGCTTTCGAATGCCAGCAGCTTTGCGAGCCTCGCGTCGAATCCCGCGTCCCGCGTGGAAAGCCGCGCAATCCCGCTCATGCCGGCTCCCTTAACGCTGCCTTGCGAAATGCGTCGATCACAGGCTGGATCTCACCGCGTTTGAGCTTGAGGGCAGCCTGATTGACGATCAACCGTGCGCTGATCGGCATGATCTCCTCTACCGCCTTCAACTGGTTTGCGCGCAATGTATTGCCGCTCGAGACCAGGTCGACGATGGCGTCGGCCAATCCGACCAGGGGTGCAAGTTCCATGGAGCCGTAGAGCTTGATCAGGTCGACATGTACGCCTTTTGCAGCGAAGTGTTCCCGCGCCGTATTCAGATACTTGGTCGCGACACGCAGCCGTGCGCCGCGCCGGACAGCCGATTCATAGTCAAACCGCTCGGGCACCGCCACCATCATGCGGCACTTCGCGATATCCAGATCGAGCGGCTGATAAAGCCCCGTGCCGCCGTGCTCGAGCAATACGTCCTTGCCGGCGACGCCGAGATCGGCCGCGCCATACTGCACGTAGGTCGGCACATCCGAAGCCCGTACGATGATGACGCTTACGTCGCCGCGATTGGTCGGGATGATCAGCTTGCGCGAAACCTCGGGATCTTCGGCCACGACAATGCCCGCCGCCTTCAGCAGCGGTGCGGTTTCTTCGAATATGCGCCCTTTAGACAGGGCAATCCTGATGGTCATGTGCGCCGGGATCCCGTGAGGTCAATGGGCGCGCTTGATGCGCGCGCCCAGCTGGCCGAGTTTTTCCTCGATACAATCATAGCCGCGGTCCAGGTGATAGACCCGGTCCACCACCGTCTCGCCCCTGGCCACCAGTCCGGCGATGACCAGGCTCGCCGAGGCGCGCAGATCGGTCGCCATGACATTGGCGCCCTGCAGGGCGCTGACCCCCTGCACGATCGCCGTGTTGCCTTCGACCTCGATGCTCGCCCCCAGACGGCGCAATTCCTGCACGTGCATGAAACGATTTTCGAAGATTGTTTCGGTGACCACCGCAGTGCCTTGCGCTACGCTGTTGAGCGCCATGAACTGCGCCTGCATGTCGGTCGGAAAAGCCGGGAAGGGTGCGGTGCGCAGGCTCACGGCCTTGAGGCTGCCGTTAGTCGACAGCCGGATCCAATCTTCCCCTTGCTCGACATGTGCGCCGGCTTCCTGCAGCTTGCCAATAACCGCATCCAGAATATTTGCGCGCGTGCCTTTGAGCTTGATATTGCCCCCGGTCGCCGCCGCGGCACAAAGAAAGGTGCCGATTTCGATCCGGTCCGGCATGATCCGATGCGTCGCGTCGTGCAACTCGTCGACCCCCTCGATGGTGATGACGTCGCTGCCCGCCCCTTTAATGCGGGCGCCCATCGCATTCAGGCATTCCGCGAGGTCGATGACCTCCGGCTCGCGCGCCGCATTTTCGAGCACAGTGACGCCGTCTGCCAGCACTGCCGCCATCATCAGGTTCTCGGTTCCCGTGACGGTAACCAGGTCCAGCACGATATGCGTGCCCTTGAGCCGTCCGGCCTTGGCCAGGATATAGCCCTGCTCAATTTCGATCTGCGCCCCCATCGCTTGCAGTCCCTTGATGTGCAGGTCGACAGGCCGCTGTCCGATCGCGCAGCCGCCCGGCAAGGAAACCCGCGCCTCGCCGAACCGCGTAATCATGGGTCCGAGCACAAGGATCGACGCGCGCATGGTTTTCACCAGTTCGTAAGGCGCCGAGAGGTTGTGCAGTTTTGCGGCCGTCAGGCCGACTCCAAGTTTCTCGTCGAGCGAAACGTCCACGCCCATCTGCGCCAGCAGCGTCAGCGTGGTGGTCACGTCGCGCAGATGGGGAACGTTCTGCAGCCTGAGCGTGCCGGGCGTGAGGAGCGCGGCGCAAAGAATCGGCAAGGCCGCATTCTTGGCGCCGGAAACGCGTACTTCCCCGGTCAGCGGCACGCCGCCCTGGATGACTAGTTTGTCCACTTGGCGTACCGGCTAGCGAACGGCCCAGTCTTCCGGCGTAAAGGTCTTCATGGACAGCGCGTGGATTTCCTCGCGCATGCGGTCCCCCAGGGCCCTGTAGACGACCTGGTGCTGTTGGACGCGCGACTTGCCCCGGAACTCGGAACTGACGATCACCGCCTCGAAATGATGGCCGTCGCCCGTCACGTCGACGTGGTCGCACGCAAGGTTTTGCTGGATGTAGGACTTGACCTGTTCAGGGGTGACCATAAGGCGACTCTTCAATGACGCAGCTTGTAGCCGCGTTTGAGTAGCGACAAGGTGGCGAATGATAAAGCCAAAAGGCAGCCGCCTACAATCACGAAGCTAAGCTTCGGCGAAACGTCCGAGACGCCGAAGAATCCGTAGCGAAAGCCGTCGATCATGTAGAAAAAGGGATTGAAGCGCGACACTTCCTGCCAGAAAGGCGGCAGGGAATGCATCGAATAGAACACGCCCGACAGGAACGTCAGCGGGACGATGATGAAGTTCTGGAAGGCGGCAAGCTGATCGAATTTCTCCGCCCAGATGCCGGCAATGATCCCCAGCGTACCCAGCAAGGCCGAGCCGAGCAGTGCGAATGACGCGACCCACAGCGGATTTTGCACCGGCACCGGCACAAACAACGCCGTGACAGCGAACACGCCGAACCCGACCATGACGCCACGCACGACGCAGGCCAGCACATACGCCGCAAAAAACTCGAAATGGGAAAGCGGAGGCAGCAGGACGAAAATAATGTTGCCGGTGATCTTCGACTGAATCAGGCTCGAGGAACTGTTGGCGAAGGAATTTTGCAGCAACGACATCATGGCCAGACCTGGCACGAGGAAAGCCGTGTATCGCACCCCCGGATAGACCTGCACGTGGTCCTCCAGCACGTGTGAAAAAATCAGCAAATAGAGCAGCGCAGTGAGTACCGGCGCCAGGACAGTCTGGAAACTGACTTTCCAGAATCGCATGATTTCCTTGCGAAACAGCGTGGAAAACCCGGCCATCGGTGCAAACTTGTGCATGGCTCAGTCCCTGCCCATGATCTCGACGAAGACTTCCTCGAGGTCGGGCTGTCCCAGTTCCATGAACGCAACCGTGAGGTTGTTTTTGCGAATCTCGGCCAGCACGGATTCGACTTGCGCGTAGTCGTGCAAAGTCAGCAAGTATTCGCCGGTGGTTGGCGCCATTGTCACGAGCGGCGCGAGCGCTGCCGGCAGGACGCCTTGCGCCAATCGCAAGCGCAGTTGGGCGCCGGAATAGTCCTTGAGCAGGTTGTGCGTGGAATCGAGCGCGACGAGCTTGCCCTGCTTTAGCATGCCAACACGACTGCACAGTGCTTCGGCCTCGTCGAGGTAATGCGTCGTCAGCACGATGGTATGCCCATCGCCGTTCAACTGGCGGATGAACTGCCACAAGCCCTGGCGCAACTCGACGTCGACGCCCGCGGTCGGCTCATCGAGAATGATGACCGGCGGTTTGTGTACCAATGCCTGGGCAACCAGCACACGCCGCTTCATGCCTCCCGACAACGCACGCATATTGAAATCCGCCCGGTTCGTCAAATCGAGCCTGGCCATGACTTCGTCTATCCAGTCGTCGTTGCGGCGAAGCCCGAAATACCCGGATTGGAACTGGAGCGTCTCGCGCACCGTAAAAAAAGGATCGAACACGAGTTCCTGAGGCACCACCCCGATGCAGCGCCGAGAGCCTTGACTTTGCGTCACGACATCGTGGCCCATCACCTTGAGGGTGCCTGCGTCTGCACGAGCGAGGCCGGCCAGAATGCTGATCAGCGTGGTCTTGCCCGCTCCATTGGGCCCGAGCAGCGCAAAAAATTCGCCTTCTGGAATGTTGAGATCGATGTCGACGAGCGCACGCACGCTCCCATAGGCCTTGGAGACCCCACGTATCTCGATGGCGGGTTGCACGGGGGAAAGGATCGCGTCGGGTGGTTGGAAAACGCTAGCCTGCGGCGGCCGGGATCAGGTCGGCAATACCGTACAGGTCCGCCATGCTGCGCAGATTCGGACTCATGTTGGCAAAAGCAATCTGCCGCCCACTGCCACTAAAGCGCCGCACCCATTCCAGCAGCAGGCTCAATGCGGAAGAATCGGCGCCCGTCACCCCTGCGAGGTCGACGATCACGCCGTCGCCCTCGAATGCCGCGCCCTCCGCGATCAGCGTCCCGACGTTGTCGAGCGTGACCGGGCCTTCGATCAGATAACGATTTCCCTGCCTGACGATCATTTCTTGGGAGCCGTGGCGGCCTTGCCGCTGTTCTTGTCGACCAGGTTCTTGATCAGCCCGTCGATGCCGCCGCCCTGGATTTCCTGGGCAAACAGGTTGCGGTAGTTGATGATCAGGCTCGCACCTGCCACCCGCACGTCATAGACTTTCCATCCTTCCGGCGTATTGCCCATGTCATAGTCCACGCCCATCGGGGGAGCGCCTCCGGGCAGTTTGATTAGCGTCTGCACAGTCGTTTCCGCCTCCCCCGGTGTCATCTTGTACGGCCGGTATTCGACCGCGATTCCGGTGTAGGCAGTAAAAGCCGCCGAGTAGGAGCGCACCAGAAGCGTCCGAAATTCCTTGATCAGGGCTTCGCGTTGCGCCGGCGACGCCTCGCGCCAAGGTCGGCCCACCGCGAGGCGCGTCATGCGTTCGAAATCGAAATGCGGGGCGACTTTTTCCTCGATCAGCTGGCTGATCTTGCTCACATTGCCCGCGCGCATCTCCTTGTCGTTGCGCACTACCGTAAGCACTTCTTCGGTGGTCTTGCGCACCAGCACGTCCGGTGGCACTTCTTCGGCCATTGCGCAAAGGGCGGATGAGCACGCCATTGTCAGCGCGATAAGCCATCGCCCGATTGCTTTGCTTCCTCTTTGCATGAGCATTTTCCTGTTTGAACGCGGATTTCTGGTTATTTTGCTGCGCTGGTTTCCGCAGCCTTGCCATAAAGGAACTGGCCGATCACTTTCTCCAGAACGATTGCGGACTGTGTGACTTTCAGGCGATCGCCATCCTTGAGATTCTGTTCGTCCCCGCCCCCGTCCATCCCGACATACTGCTCGCCGAGGAGGCCGGCGGTCAGTATGGAGGCCGACGAGTCTTTCGGAAACGGGTAGTGCTTGTCGATGCGCAGCGCAACATTGGCGC
This sequence comes from Betaproteobacteria bacterium, assembly GCA_025351455.1. Taxonomy (GTDB): domain Bacteria; phylum Pseudomonadota; class Gammaproteobacteria; order Burkholderiales; family JACQAP01; genus JACQAP01. The sequence goes on from JANXVW010000212.1 coordinate 12,726, forward strand.
GAAACGTCCGTGTATCGAGGGAAATGCCTTCGACCCGGCCGACTACGACGCCGGCACTCTTGACCGGGGCCCGCACCTTCAAACCGCCGATGTTGTCGAATTCCGCGATGACGTGGTAACCATCTGACGCATTCACGGTGGTCGCGTTCCCGACTTTCAACGCCAGCACGAACAACGCCCCGACGCCTGCCGTCACAAAAATGCCGACCCATAGATCCAGTGTGGTTCGCTGCATGATTCAGACTCCCGTAAACATGAACGCCGTCAACACGAAATCCAGCGCCAGGACCGCCAGCGCCGAAGTAACCACAGTGCGTGTCACCGCATGGGATACGCCTTCGGCCGTTGGCGGCGCATCATACCCCTCGAACAGGGCTATGGCGGTGACCGCGGCACCGAATACGATGGTCTTGATCACGCCGTTGACGATATCGTTGCGCAGATCCACATTGGATTGCATTTGGGACCAGAACGCTCCAGCGTCGACACCGATAATGACGACGGTTATCAGGTAGCCGCCGAATATACCCATCACGCTGAAGATCGCGGCAAGCAGCGGCATAGACAGAAAGCCGCCCCAGAACATCGGACTGATTACCCGCGCAAACGGATCGACCGCCATCATTTCCATGGCCGATAGTTGTTCGGTCGATTTCATGATGCCGAGTTCCGCGGTCATTGCCGATCCGGCGCGGCTGGCAAACAGCAGCGCTGCCACCACCGGCCCCAGTTCCCGCACCAGTGCCAGCGCCACCAGGGTGCCGACCGCTTCCGCAGAACCGTAGCGCTTCAGGGTTTCGTAACCCTGCAGGCCGAGTACCAGCCCGACAAACAGGCCCGATACGATGATGATGATGAGCGACAGGACGCCCGCGAAGTGCAACTCATCGATCATCAGGTGGAAGCGGCGGAAGGATAGGCCGGAGCGCAGCAGGACCAGCCCCATGAAGCGGGTTGCCGCGCCCATGCGCCATACCGCGTTGATCGTGCGCCTGCCTACCAGCCTCAGTCCACCGGAGAGAGTCCCGAACATATCAGCGGTGGATCCCCAGGTCTTCGCCGTATCCCGGCGCGGCATAATGGAATGGCACGGGCCCGTCGGCCTCCCCATGCACGAACTGGTGCACGAACGGCTCAACTGATTCGACCACTTCCTTCGGTGTTCCCTGCGCGACGACACGGCCGCCCGACAGAAAATAGACATAATCCACGATCTTCATGGACTCCTGAACATCGTGCGTGACGACGATTGACGTCGCACCGAGCGCGTCATTGAGCCGGCGGATCAGGTTGCCGATGATGCCTACCGAAATCGGATCGAGGCCGGTAAACGGTTCGTCATACATGATCAGCATGGGATCGAGGGCAATCGCCCGCGCCAGGGCGACTCGGCGCGCCATGCCGCCGGATAGTTCCGCGGGTTTGAGCGCATGCGCACCACGCAATCCGACGGCATGAAGCTTCATCAGGACAAGGTCCCGGATCATCGATTCCGGGAGTTCCGTGTGCTCGCGAAGGGGAAACGCGACGTTGTCGAACACACTCAGGTCGGTAAACAGGGCGCCGAACTGGAACAACATGCCCATCTTGCGGCGCATGGCATACAGTTGTGTGTGCGACATGGCATGAATCGGATGCGAGTCCACCCGCACTTCACCGCGATCCGGTTTCAACTGGGCGCCGATGAGGCGCAGGAGTGTTGTCTTGCCAGTACCGCTCCCGCCCATGATCGCGATGACTTTTCCCCGTGGGAAATTCATGTCCACCCCCTGCAGGATGGGACGTCGATCATAGGAAAAATCGACACGCGAGAATTCGACGAGATTGTCAGAGGTCACTTGAGAATCGATGTCTGAAACAGGTCAGCATTGTAACGGAGAGCGCTACGCCGCGCAGGAGGCTTGCATGTTGCCGAGTTTGCGTGCACTTTTGCGCAACGTTCCCTACCTACACTTGAGCATGACAACAAATACAATGAGCAGTTCAGTTGCGATCAGCTTTGGCAACCTGACAAAATACTACGCAGATGTACCGGTTTTGCGCGAACTTGCCCTGGAGATTCCTGCCGGGCGCACGTTCGGATTGGTCGGCATGAATGGGGCGGGCAAGACTACGATGCTGAAGTGCCTGCTAAACTTCTGCGAATTTAATGCCGGCGACATCCGTATCTTCGGTGTGTCGAACCGGGATACCCGTGCCCGCGCCCGACTTGCTTTTCTGCCGGAACGTTTTATCCCGCCTTACTACCTCACCGGCGAGGACTTCCTGCGATACATGATGAAGCTGTACGAGCACAGCTATAGGCCAACCAGTGTCGCGCGCCTGCTTGCCGAGCTCGATCTTGCCGAGTCAGCCTTGGCCAAGCCGGTGCGAGCCTTTTCCAAAGGCATGACCCAGAAGCTGGGGCTTGCCGCCTGCCTGCTATCGGGACGGGAATTGCTTATTCTCGACGAGCCGACCAGTGGGCTGGATCCCAAGGCGCGTGCGCTTCTGAAATTGCGGTTGCACGCTGCGCGCACCGACGGTCGGACGGTATTCCTGACGTCGCACGCGCTCGCTGATGTCGATGAGCTGTGTGACCAGATGGCAGTGCTTCACCAGGGCGAATTGCGTTTTTCAGGCACGCCCGCGCAGTTGCGCTCGCGCTACGGTGCCGAAACACTCGAGCAGGCCTACCTGGCTTGCATCGAGATGCCGAATTCACATGTAAGTCTATGAACAGTCAGGGTCCTTCTGGCACAATGCAGAGATGACGACTCTATGACGACGTCCCCCGGCAAGGTGGATACGCAGACCGCAGCGAAACCAGAATTGCTGATCGTGGATGACGATCCTCTGATCACCGACGCGCTCGATTTCGTCTTGGGCAAGGATTACAGCGTTCACGTAGCGGCATCGCGCGCCCAGGTAAAAAGCCTTCTGCGCCAGCTAGACGTGGCTCCCGAGCTCGCGCTGATCGACCTCGGTCTGCCGCCCACTCCGCATCGTCCGGACGAGGGCTTTCGCTTGATTACCGACCTGCTTGCGCACTCGCCGACAATCAAAATTCTGGTTCTGTCGGGACAGAACGACGAGGCCAACGCGCGTTACGCCCGTACCCTTGGGGCAATAGAGTTCATTTCCAAGCCGTGCGAACCAGACGCCCTCAAGGCCCTCCTCGCCAAAGCGCAAAATTTCGCCGAAGTCGATCACGGCGCCGCAGAGGTCGATAACGGAATCATTGGCGGCGGCTTTGCCATCAGAAAGCTGCATCAGCAAATAGTCCAGTATGCGGACGCCCCCTTCCCGGTTTTGATTGAGGGCGAATCCGGCAGCGGCAAGGAATTGGTCGCGCAATCCCTGCACCGTCAAAGCCCGCGGGCCGCTAAATCCTATCTCGCGCTCAATTGTGCCGCGATATCGCCTACCCTGGTTGAGCCCACACTGTTTGGATACGTCAAAGGGGCCTTCACCGGCGCCAGTTCGTCGCGCGCCGGCTATTTCGAAGACGCACACGATGGCACCTTGTTCCTGGACGAAATCGGCGAGTTGCCGCTTGAACTGCAGGCCAAGTTATTGCGGGTACTGGAAAATGGCGAATACCAGAGAGTAGGCGAGACCGGGAGCCGGGTATCCAGCGCGCGTGTAGTCGCCGCCACGAACCGCGATCTGCGTCAGGAAGTGCGCGCGGGACGTTTCCGCGCAGACCTCTATCATCGGCTCTCCGTGTTTTCGATCACGGTCCCACCGCTGCGGGAACTGAACGATGACAAAATAAAACTGCTGGAGCACTACCGGGCCGTTTACGCACGGCAAAGTGGCGCCAGCCCGTTCCAGCTCGACCGCAAGTCGATGGACTTGTGGATGCAGTACGGCTTCCCGGGTAATGTACGGGAGCTGCGCAATATCGTGATCCGCCTCACCACAAAATATGCCGGGCAGACGGTGAACAGCGAACAACTGCTTGCCGAGTTGGACTGGGATGAACCGGCCGCTGTACAGCCCGGTGTGGTGCAACTTTCGGATTTCAGGTCCGCGATGGACGCGGCTCGCAGGCACCTTAACGCACAGAAAGGCTTCAACCTCGACGAGGCGCTTAAGGAGCTCGAAAGAAGTTACGTCGAGGCGGCGTTGGAAATAACTCGCGGCAATCTAAGCCAGGCGGCAAAGCTGCTCGGCATCCATCGGACGACCCTGTACAGCCGCATGCAAAACTATGCTGGCCTAGGGGGGGAGGAACGATAGATGTACTACGCGTTTTTTGGACTGACCCATCCACCCTTCAAAATCACCCCGGACACCGACGTCTTTTTTGAAGGCGGGAACCGGGGCGCGATCCTGGAGGCGCTTATTTACGCGATTACCAATGGCGAAGGCATCATAAAGGTGACCGGCGAAGTCGGCAGCGGGAAGACCATGCTCTGCCGGGTACTGCAGACTCGTCTACCCAAGAATGTCGAAACCGTATATCTGGCCAATCCAAGCGTCTCCCCAGAGGAGATTTTGCACGCTATTGCATTCGAGCTGCAGTTACCGATCCCGAGGAATGCGAGCCGACTGGAGGTAATGCACGCGCTCAACACCTACCTGCTCGAGCGACACAGCCAGCAACGCCAGGTCGTCGTGTTCGTGGAG
>JANXVW010000288.1 GCA_025351455.1 Betaproteobacteria bacterium
TCCTTGCCGGATTGACCCTGAATCTGTCCCATTGCAACCTCCACGATGTTCGTCCCACAGTGTAGCGGCACCGCAGTCGGTCGGGGAAGCGGGCGCATCTAGGGCCTGAACCTGAACCGAAAAGTCGCAAAGGGAACGCAAAGAAAGACGAAGAGAAAGTTGAATTTCAAAAACGAATATCGGCGCGTCAGTATTTGCACGGGCGTCTCGGTTCCGCTGCTCGTATGTACTTTTCTTCGTTCCTCTTTGCGTTCCTTTGCGCCTTTGCGTCTTTGCGGTGAAGACCTGCCTTAGAAGAGGTACTGCCCAAGCCACCAAAAGATGGCAGCGATAAATGCGGTGCTCGGTATGGTTAGGACCCAGGCCCAAACGATTCGGCCAGCGACCCCCCAGCGTACAGCGGAAAGTTTCTGCGCCGAGCCGACGCCAACAATGGAGCCGGTAATGGTATGCGTGGTGGAGACCGGGACGCCCAACGCCGTCGCAAGGAACAACGTGATCGCGCCGCTGGTTTCCGCGCAGAAGCCGCCCACGGGTTTGAGCTTGGTGATTTTCTGGCCCATGGTCTTGACGATGCGCCAGCCGCCGAAGAGCGTGCCCATGGCGATTGCGCCGTAGCAAGCGAAAGGCACCCACAGGGGCAGCGGGTCCTTCGGTCCCGTCATCTGCGCCGCGATCAACAGCATCCAGATCACGCCCATGGTCTTCTGCGCATCGTTGCCGCCGTGGCCGAGGCTGTAAAACGCTGCCGAGACGAACTGCAGCCGCCGGAACCAGCGGTCGATGCGGCGCGGCGTCTGTCGCCGGCAGATCCAGGCCACGGCAATCGTCAATGAAATGCCGAGTACGAAACCAAGCAGCGGCGAAAGCACGATGGCGGCGGCCGTCTTGAGGAAGCCGCTGGCGATCAGCGTCTCAACGCCGCCTTTCGCCATCGCCGCCCCGGACAGCCCGCCGATCAGCGCGTGCGATGAACTCGAGGGAATACCGTAATACCAGGTGATGACGTTCCACGCGATGGCGCCAACCAGCCCGCCGAAGATCACTTGGTTATCGACGATCGCCGGATCGACAATGCCTTTGCCGACCGTCGCGGCAACCGCTACGCCGAAGATCGCGAACGCCAGGAAATTGAAGAAGGCTGCCCAAACCACCGCCCACTGGGGGCGCAGCACGCGCGTGGATACGATGGTGGCGATGGAGTTGGCGGCATCATGGAAACCATTCATGAAATCGAACGCAAGCGCCAGCAACACCAGGAACACGACGACTTGAAAGCTCATGGTTCGCCTTTGCTTATTCTATGGGATGGCGAAAGGGAAAAGCCGGTCAGGAGTTGTCGAGAACGATGCCCTCGATGATGTTGGCAACGTCCTCGCAGCGGTCGGTCACGCCTTCGAGTGTTTCGTAAATCGCGCGCAATTTGATCACCTGTCGCACGTCAGGCTCGTCGCGAAAAAGTTTGGCCATGGCTGAGCGCATGACGTGGTCGGCTTCGGATTCGAGTTTGTCGATTTCCGCGCAGATGGCCAGGATCTTTGCGCCGTTTTCCATATTCGACAGCAGTGAAACGGCGTCCTTGACGTTGTCCGCGCAACCCACGCAGATGTCGGCAAGGCGCTTGGCGTCGAGCGTCACCGAGCGGATGTCGTAGAGGTAGATCGACTGGGCAGCGTCCTCCATCATGTCGAGGATGTCGTCCATGCGCGTGACGAGCTGGTGGATGTCCTCGCGGTCGATCGGGGTGATGAAAGTCTTGTGCAGCAATTCGATCGCCGCATGCGTGATGCGGTCGCCGCGCTTTTCGATAGTCTCGATGTTGTAGCAACGGCGTTGCACATCGTCGAAGGCCGCCATCAGGCTGGCGAGTTCGTGACTGGCCTCGACAATCTGCTCGGCGTGCTCGACGAAGAGTTCAAAAAAGCGGCCTTCGGTGGGCATCAGTCGGGCAAACACGGCAGCTCCCCTGCGGCGGCACGCCATTGGACGGCGCGCCTTTGTTGTTGGAATAATTGCTCGACGCTATTGTAGGGCCTGCGCTGAAAAGTGTCATAAAGCTGTCATAATCGGCCTCCAGAACAAGCAGATAACGCATTCTCAATCATCTGGCTGCAAACCCGCCCGCCGTCGAACGATGGCGCCGCGGCATAAAGCAGGAATGCCGCGCCTCGGAGCGATTCGGGTCATGTGCGTGAGACAATAATCAAGAATCAATCCAGCAGGCGCCCGGAAGGCGCAGACAAAAAATGTCGATGCAATCGAATACACAAGGACCCGTGCCGCGCGTGCTGCTCGTGGACGACGCACCTGACAACCGCTTGTTGATGTCGCTCTATCTTAGGCGCTCGGGGGTGGAAATCCTGACGGCGCGAAATGGCGAAGAAGCCCTCCAGGTCACCGCATCGATGCTGCCGGACCTCGTCGTGCTTGACCTGACGATGACGGGCATGTCGTGCTACGAAGTCTGCAAGCGCATCAAATCCAATCCCGCGACGTCGCTTACCCCGGTCGTATTCCTGATTGCGACCGACGAACGCGAGGAACGCATCAAGGGACTGCAGGTCGGAGCGGATGACTTCTTCAGCAAGCCGATCCAGCGGGACGAATTCCTGGTGCGGGTCAAATCTCTGGTAAATGGGCATCAAGCGCGCAAGCAGCAGGCTGCCGCGCCGACGTCGGTGGAACCCGGTGGCGACGGCGCGCGCGACGACTATGCCCACCTGCGTTCGCGCAAGCTGATGGACAAGATCCTGACCACGCCCGGCGTGCCGGGCAATCCCCAGGTCGGGTATCAAAACCGCTTCGATGCGGTGATCCTGTTTGCCGACCTGCGCGGCTTCACGCGCATGGCTGAAAAACTTTCACCGACGCAAGTGGTGCTGCTGCTCAATGAGTATTTTTCGTTACTCACGGATGTTGCGTATCGCTACAACGGCGTGATCTTCAACATGGCGGGCGACAGCCTGCTGGTCGGGTTCAACGTGCCCTTCGAACAACCGGACGCCGCCGAACGCGCGACCAAGTGTGGCCATCAGATGCTCGCCGACTTCGACGCCCTGTCCATCGAATGGCGCACCCGGCATGGGCTGGAGACCGGCCTGGGGATCGGCGTAAACAAAGGTGAGGTTGTCGCGGGTAACGTCGGCTCGGCGGCCTATTCCAATTTCACAATCATCGGCGACGCAGTGAACATCGCCTCACGCCTCATGCAGCGCGCCCGTGCGGGCGAACTGCTGCTGTCAGATCGCGTCATGGACGCGCTCAAGACGACGCCGATATTCATGGAAGCGCTGCCCCTGCCACCACTGACCCTGCGCGGCAGGACAGAGCCGATTGGCCTGTATTGCATCCCCTTCAAGGGCCGCATCGACGCCCGGTCGTAGGCGATGACGCTGACCGAGCTGCGCTATGTCGTCGCGGTGGCGCGCGAGAAACATTTCGGACGCGCCGCGCAGACCTGCTTCGTCAGCCAGCCGACCCTGTCCGTCGCCATTCGCAAACTGGAGGAAGAACTCGGCGTCGTCCTCTTCGAGCGCGGCCCGGGAGATGTGAGCGTTACGTCAATCGGCAAGCGCGTCGTCGAGCAGGCTCAACGCGTGATGCAAGAGGCGGCGGCCATCAAGGAAATTGCCCGCCAGGGAAAGGATCCGCTCAACGAACCGCTGCGCCTGGGCGCGATCTATACCATTGCCCCCTACCTGCTGCCGCACCTGGTGAAACAGTTGCGCAAACGCGCGCCGAAAATGCCGCTGCTCATAGAGGAAAACTACACCTCCCGCCTCTTGGCAATGCTGCGGGCGGGCGAGATTGACGCCATCGTCGTAGCGTTGCCGATCGAGTCCGCCGGCCTGATGGTCTGGCCCCTTTACGACGAGACATTCCAGGTCGCGGTGCCCGCCGAACATGCCTGGGCAAAGCGCTCGCGCATTTCCGCAACGGACCTCGCCAAACAATCTCTTCTGCTCCTCGGTAGCGGACATTGCTTCCGCGACCACGTCCTCAATGCCTGCCCGGCACTCAATCGCGGGAGCGCCGCGCCAGGCTCGTTGCAGCAGACAGTTGAAGGCAGCTCTCTCGAAACCATCCGGCACATGGTCGCATCGGGAGTCGGCGTTACGGTACTGCCGAGCAGCTCGATCAACGCTTCCGAGAAACAGGGTCTGCTGCGCTACATTGCGTTCACCCGTCCGATTCCGGACCGCCGCGTCGTGCTGGCCTGGCGCAAAAGCTATCCGCGCGTGCGCGCGATCGATCTCCTGCGCCAGAGCATCCTCGCTTCGCCGCTGGCCGGTGTGACCTTCCTCGACCTTCTGGCCCGCGAGGGCTAGCTCTGTCCGATAGCCAGTGGCTATCGATTCAATCAAAACAATCCATTGGATCGATCGGTCCGAAAACCGGAGCATCACTTAAAGGTAGTTATCGGTACTCGGATCCCAAGGCGGACCGAATCGTTGAGTGCAAACAACCAAAGGTAGAAAAACCATGTCAAACGAAGCCAAGTGCCCGTTCAATCACGCCGCCGGCGGTGGTACGTCGAATCGCGACTGGTGGCCGAAGCAGTTGCGTCTGGATCTGTTGAACCAGCATTCCTCGAAGTCCGATCCGATGGGTGGGAATTTCGACTATGCGAAGGAGTTCAAGACCCTCGACCTCGCGGCAGTGAAGAAGGATCTCGCGGCGCTGATGACCAATTCGCAGGACTGGTGGCCCGCGGATTTCGGTCACTACGGTCCCCTGTTCATCCGCA
>JANXVW010000304.1 GCA_025351455.1 Betaproteobacteria bacterium
GCGCAACCCCGACGCCCATTCTTCGGAATGGCGAACTGAGTTTGGATACCGTTGGCCGACGGGTCGAAATCGCCGGAAAAGGTGTGGATTTTTCCGCGCGGGAGATTGCATTGCTGGAGACATTGCTGTTTCGGGTCGGACGCGTCGTAAGCAAGGAAAGGCTTCTCGAAAAACTGTACGGCGGCGACCGGCAAGCCGGTGAAAACGCAGTCGAAGTTTTTGTTCACCGTGTGCGCCGCAAGCTGGAACCCGCCGGGCTCATAATTCGCACATTTCGGGGCCTTGGTTACATGATTGATAAGGCCCCGAGCGATTGATGGGGCCCAGAATGTATCAATCGTCGGTTCGCCGCCGGCTGATCTTCTGGCTAATGCCCCCTCTGCTGGCACTTTGGCTTATCGGCGCTTTCCTGACCTATTATTTTGTCCTTAATTTTGCCAATCGCATCCACGACAGGTGGCTGCTCGATTCCGCCGTCTCCCTGGCGCAGCAGGTGCACGTGCAATCTGGGCACGTCAGTGCGGATCTGCCCGCCGCAGTCCTGCGCATACTGGAATACGATGCCGTGGACCATATTTTCTATAGGGTTACCGGAAGCGACGGCAGCGTGGTAGTCGAGCACGGCCGCATTCCGGAACCGCCGTCGCGAGCCGAACGGCCCGTCTTTTACAACGGACAGATAGCCAATGTACCGGTGCGCATCGCTGCATTGCGTGTCGATGGCACGGATGGAAACGCACTCGTGCAAGTGGCAGAAACTCTCATCAAACGACATACGCTCACCAGCGAAATACTTGCAGTGATGCTCGTACCGCAATTGCTGCTCATCGTTACGGCCGGAGCGCTAATTTGGTACGGAGTCGCGCGCGGCCTCGGTCCGCTCGATCGCTTGCGCACCGACATCGTACGACGTTCGCACCGGGACCTTTCGCCGCTCGAGACGTATCGCGTGCCGATGGAAGTCGCCCCACTCGTAAATGCCCTGAATGAATTATTCGAGCGACTCGGTCAGGCGGTCGCAAGTCAGAACCGCTTTATCGCCGATGCCGCACATCAGCTTCGCACGCCGCTGGCCGGACTCAAAACGCAGGCCGAGCTCGCCATTCGTGAAGACGATCCGTTGGCGATGCGAGTCGCACTTGAACACGTTCGTGATGCGGTTAATCGCAGTGTCCATCTAGTCAATCAGTTACTTTCGCTTGCGCGTGCGGACCATTCGCATGAGCAGGCGTTGCCGATGACGCTGATAAAGCTGGGCGCCTTCGCGCGCGAGATCACCACCGAATGGGTCGGCAAAGCGCTCGATGCAAAATTGGACCTTGGCTTTGAAGGGCAAGACGACGAATTAAACATCCAGGGCAATCGGGAATTATTGAACGAGCTTCTGGACAATCTTATCGATAATGCGCTGCGTTACACGCCTGCAGCAGGGCGAGTGACGGTGCGCGTCTTTCGGCATGCGCATGGCGGCGCTGCGCTCGAAGTGGAGGACGATGGTCCAGGCATTGCTCCTGAAGAGCGCGAGCATGTGTTAGAACGATTTCATCGCGCAGAAGGCTCACCCGGCGAAGGCTGCGGTCTCGGCCTTGCCATCGTGCGCGAAATTGCGAGCGTTCATGGTGCAGGCGTAACGGTAGGCGAAGGCGAGGGTGGCCGCGGCGCTCGCATCAGCATCATTTTTGCCGCGATCGAATCAACTGAAATCCGCTCGTAACAGACACTCCCGATGCGCAAAGCGAATTAATTTCTGGAGTGCGGCACTGGAACGCGAGCGATCATATAGGTATCTTTGGAGCCTTGATCTCGTTGATTCGCGCAGGAATTGCGGGCTCAGTTGGGTCGCCATTTCATCACAAACATAGGCCCGCAGACTGGGGGAGTAATTCAAGCGGTTGCGCGCAGTCGGATAGACTTATGCGAACACAGTCCCCCGCTTTGAGCTCTGACGCCTCAGGAATCTGCACTGTACGATTTTGTCCTCCACGTCCTCTCGAATATCGCACTACGGCAAAACGACTTCGTTCGATCTCGAAGGATGTCAGCATAGCAACACATTCCCGATCTTGAATATTCGTGAGATCTTTCCCTTGGACTATGCGGTGCACGCGCCCGGTCTTCCATATTGGCGCACCGGAATTCTGAGCGACACTGGCAGTGGTGCATCCGCCAACGCTGGCGGCACTTAGCGCAAGCAATAATCCCACCTGGCAGTTAAGATAAAAGCCATTCATATTGGCGAATTGTAACTTCGGAATATGAAAGTGCGAAAATTCTTTGCTTCGGCGGAGGCAACCCCTCTCTCCTTCCGTACCCATATTGAGAGAACGCCGAGGTGGTAAGACTGCGAAGAAAGCGCGCACATTGCCGCCGAAGAATAGAAACCGTGGGGTCGGCGCGTGAATGCGTACAGGGTGACGGAAGTTTTCGGAATCTCGCGAAATCCTGTTCCAAAGGTTCTGCGTTTTGTAAGGCAATCTGCTCCAGGCATTAACATTCCTGGAGTAAGTCGCTTGGCGAGACTGTAGCCCATGCGCGCTTGGGAGTATCCTCTGCACCGCGTTACTACCCGGAATCGGTTCCCCGGTAAACCGCCCTGCGCGACTGCGTTCGGATTTCCTTCGCTCGGCAATTGGTCATTTCGCTTCTCCCGCGGGTTTGATCCTCAAAACTTCGTGTGTAAACGAATCGTGGCGATTTCGGCTGGACCACGATCCGTAAAACTTATAGGCTGGTTTACATCACAGGAGCTTTTGGTTAATTTGAAACACAGCGCCACGCCTGTTAAATGATCAGTTCACCTTTTCCGGCCGAACTGAGACTTCGGGGAATTCGCCGTGGCACTTATCCAAACGGCCGAGCACTTACAATGTGAGTCGTGAAATCCTATTTTCCAAATCACCCGTTCGGACATCTGCGCCATAATTTCCTCATCCGCTTAGTCCGCGCACGACCGCGACTTTTCCTTTCTGCCGCGGTGGGGCTATCAGTGACCGTACTGATACCACAGTGGCTTGCGTCCCACGAAATCACGCGCATGATCGTCGGCTGGAACGCTGGTGCATGGCTCTACGTGGTTCTGGCTGGGATCATGATGGTGCGATCTTCCCATGACAGGATGCGCCATCGGGCACGTCTGCAGGACGAAGGACAACTGCTTATTTTGATCTTGGTTATCGTTGCCGCAGTGGTTAGCTTAGCGGCGATAGCCGCTGAACTCGCAGTGGTAAAAGAGATGAAGGGAACGCTGCGGTACGCCCATATCGGCTTGGCCGCGCTTACCATTCTTTCCTCTTGGGCTTTCACCCAAATCATGTTCGCTCTTCACTACGCACACGAATACTATCTCGCTCATGTGAATGGCAAGCCGACGGGTATTGATTTTCCTGCAGACCAGGTGCCGGACTATGGGGATTTTCTGTATCTTGCCTTTATCATTGGCACATCGGCACAGACAGCCGACGTATCTTTCACCTCGAAGCCGATGCGACGCATCGCTCTCGTGCATTGCGTTCTAGCCTTTATTTTCAATACGCTTGTGTTGGCGTTGACCATCAATATCGCCGCCAGCCTATTTTAAATGTTCATCGCTCAGTTGTTGCGGACCGGACACGCTCTGATCGCGAAAGTATTGGAACGTACCCGAAGAATGGATCGGCAACGATTGTACCGGTTGAGAATCCATCTTGGGGCGACGACCCGATTCCGTCCCCCGCGCGGTCGTGGAGTAATGTCTGGCGACTCGGCGGTGACTGTAGCCCGGCCGTATTAGTCCTCTCTCGACGACAAGTATCCGAATAGCGCGGCCTTGCGCAGCAGAGCTGTG
>JANXVW010000316.1 GCA_025351455.1 Betaproteobacteria bacterium
GATTGTGGGCGCGCCGCGTGCGCCGCGCCGATGCTTTCTTCTTCACCATCAAAAACTCCTTTTTGCCGGACCGTGTCCGGTCCGGCTTTATACCCGGAGTTTCCACTTATAGCCCTGTTCAGATTTGCGGGACCACTTCTAGCATCGCGGTCACCTCAGGGAGTGGAACGACAATGAAGACTGCCGAAAATTCCGGCGCCGATTAGCCTCGAACAAAAGCCAAGGGCCAGACCGGCCGTCGCCGGGAGGTGTACTCCTTATGTCGCCGAACGCACATTGCAAAAGTTATGTGGGCTGGCGCACAGAACTGCAGCGGCGCCCGGGCCACACTCACAAGCGCTGGGAGACAACGCAACCGGGGCTGGGGCTTCGGGAGACCCATTCGGGTGCACTGCAATGCATGACACGCTCACCGTGCTTTTAATCTCGGACAACGATGCCGATGCCAGCCTCATCGAGCAGGCGCTTGCGCAGGGGCGCGCGGGGGAGTGGCACCTGAAACGCGTCAGGCGGCTCGCCGACGGCATCGATCATCTGACAAGCGGGGAAACCGCAGCGGTGCTGGTCGACCTGATCCTGCCCGACAGTCGTGGCGTCAGGACGTTCGACGCGCTCTTCGCCGTCGCGGCGCAGATTCCGATCCTGGTCATCACCGACCGGGACAATGAAGGCATCGCCTGGCAGACCACGCAGCGCGGCGCGCAGGACCACCTTCTGAAGGATCATCTCGACGCCTATTGGCTGCCGCGCATCCTGCGCAGCGTGATCGGGCGCAAGGCCGGGGAAGACGCGCTGTTCATGGAAAAGGAGCGCGCGCAAGTCACGCTGAACTCCATCGGCGACGCCGTGCTCAGTACAGACATCGCAGGCAACGTGACTTATCTGAATATCGTCGCGGAACGCATGACGGGCTGGTCGCGCCAGGAGGCCACGGGCCGCCCGCTTGCGGACGTATTCCGCATCATCGACGGCGTCACACGCCAGCCCGCGCCCAACCCGATGGCCCAGGCCGTGCGCGAAAACCAAACCGTGGGCCTGACCGAGAACTGTGTCCTGATCCGGCGCGACGGGTCCGAATCCGCCATTGAAGATTCCGCCGCCCCGATCCACGACCGCGGCGGAAAAGTCACGGGCGCCGTGATTGTTTTCCACGATGTCAGCGCGGCGCGCGCCATCACCCAGGAAATGGCGCATCTGGCCCAGCACGATTTCCTGACCGACCTGCCCAACCGCATGCTGCTCAGCGACCGGATCGCCAGCGCGATCGCACTGGCCCGCCGTCACGGCAAGCGGCGCGCCGTGCTGTTTCTGGACCTGGACGGCTTCAAGCATATCAACGACTCCCTCGGGCATCCGGTCGGCGACTTGTTGCTGCAATCCGTCGCGCAACGCTTGACGGCCTGCGTGCGCAGCTCGGATACCGTGAGCCGCCAGGGCGGCGATGAATTCGTGGTGCTGCTCTCCGAAATCGAGCATGCGGCTGACGCCGCCCGGAGTGCCGAAAAAATGGTGCTGACGCTGGCGGCGCCGCACGATGTCGCCGGCAAGGAACTGCATATCTCCGCAAGTATCGGCATCAGCATCTATCCCGAGGATGGCCAGGATGCGGAGACGCTCATCAAATGCGCGGACACCGCGATGTACCACGCCAAGGACAAAGGCCGGAACAACTACCAGTTTTTTACCGGGGACATGAACATCCGCGCCGTCGAACGCCAATACCTCGAAGCCAGCCTGCGCCGCGCCCTCGAGCGGCGGGAATTCGTATTGCACTACCAGCCGAAGATCGATCTCGAGACCAGGGCGATTACCGGCGTCGAGGCGCTCATACGCTGGCGGCATCCGGAACGCGGACTCATCCCCCCGGCCCTGTTCGTGCCCCTCGCCGAAGACTGCGGCCTGATCGTGCCGATCGGCCAGTGGGTGCTGCACGAAGCATGCAGGCAGGCCCAGGCCTGGATCGACGCGGGTCTGCCGCCGCTGCCTGTCGCGGTGAACATCTCGGCGGCGGAATTCCAGGGCAGGGATTTTGTCGAGGGCGTTCGCACCACGCTCGCGCGCACGCAACTGGAC
Organism: Betaproteobacteria bacterium; assembly: GCA_025351455.1. Lineage (GTDB taxonomy): Bacteria > Pseudomonadota > Gammaproteobacteria > Burkholderiales > JACQAP01 > JACQAP01. Next base: position 2,074 of record JANXVW010000316.1, read on the forward strand.
CCGCGCTACCTCGAACTGGAGCTGACCGAAAGCGTACTCATGCAGGATGCCAGCACCACCGCCGCGTCGCTCATTGCGCTCAAGGCCCTGGGCCTGCGGCTGGCAATCGACGACTTCGGCACCGGCTATTCCAGCCTGAGCTACCTGCGGCGGTTTCCGATCGACACCCTCAAGATCGATCAGTCGTTCGTGCGCGAAATCACCGCCGGCTCGCACGACGATACGATCGTAGGCGCGATCATCAGCATGGGGAAAAGCCTCAAGCAAAGGGTCGTCGCCGAAGGGGTCGAGACCGGCGAGCAGCTCGCGTTCCTGAGGCGCCAGCACTGCGGCGAAGGCCAGGGCTTCCATTTCAGCAGGCCGGTAAGCGCCGACGATTTCGCCGCGCTGCTTGCAGCGAGGAAGGATGCCGTTCCCCAGTTACAGGCAGGTTAGCAGGACGGCACCGCTCTGGAGCGTTTAGAGCTTGGTGCTTCGCCTTCAGACCAGGCTCCCTTCTCCCTTTGGGAGAAGGGCTGGGGATGAGGGAGAGGTAAGAAAAAGCGCCCCGTCGCCGGCGTCAGGCTCAGGAAATATCCCTGATCGCCTGGTAACAGGAACAGGCCGCGACCTCGAGGCCGTGCGAATCGACGATTCTGATGTTGCCGCGGCTGTATTCGATCAGCCTGCGCTGGTGCAACTCTCCCGCCGCCTTGGTTACGCCTACCCGCCGCACGCCCAGCATGTGCGACAGAAATTCCTGGGTCATGGGAAAGTCGTTCGACTGTACCCGGTCCCGCGTCATCAGCAGCCATCGGGCAAGCCGCTCTTCGACTACGTGAAAACGGTTGCATGCGGCAGTCCGCGCGACCTGGGCCATCAATGCATGGGTGTAGCGGAAGAGTGCGCGCTGCAAAGGCAGATTGTGCCCGAGCTCCTTGAGGAAGTGCGCGGATTTCATGCGCATGGCGACGCCGGCTCCCTGCACCAGGGCGCGTGTCGAGGACACCCCGACGCCCAGCGCGAGCGGAAGGCCCACCATGCCCTCGCGGCCGACGAGGCCGACTTCGAGGGCAAGGTGGTGGTCCACCAGGGTCAGCAACGACACCAGCGAGACGCCCGGAAAGTAGACATGGCTGATCACATCCCCCGGCTCGTAGAGCACGTCGCCGAAAGTCAGCGTCACCGGTTCGAGCATGCCAAGCAGGCGCCGGTATTCCTTGCGGGAAACGGCGGCGAGCAGGCTGTTCTGCGTCGATTCGGGGTCCGCCCTCCGCCCTGTGCTTGCGCGCTCGGATTGCGCCGGCGGCAGTAAGGCAGGCGGCGTGAGCAGGTTACCGTGCAGGCTCTCGATCATGAATGGTGCGCGACGCGCACGGTCCTGCCACTGAGCAAGCGATCGGATTCCCGTTTGACCACCGCATAGCATTCGCAGACCCGCGCTTCGAGCTTCGAACGGTCCAGCACGGTGATCTTACCGCGGCTGTAGTGGATCAATCCCGCCGCCTGCAGGTTGCCCGCGGCTTCGGTCACACCCTCGCGGCGCACGCCCAGCATGTTGGCGATCAGTTCCTGGGTCATGGTCAGCTCGCTCGAGTGCAGGCGGTCCAGGCTCAGGAGCAGCCAGCGGCACAACTGCTGCTCGACCGCATGGTGGCGGTTGCACGCCGCAGTCTGCGCCATCTGCGTGATCAGCGACTGCGTGTAGCGCAGCAGCAGATGCTGTAGTGCGCCGCCGCGCTCGAATTCAATTTTCAACAAGCTGTCCCTGAATCGGTAGGCGGGACCCGCGCTTTGCACCACTGCGCGGCTCGGGGTGGTCTCGCCGCCCATGAACAGGGCAATGCCGACCATCCCCTCATAGCCGACGACGGCGATTTCCGCCGACGACCCGTTTTGCATGACGTAGAGCAAGGACACGATGCTGTCGGTGGGGAAGTAAATATACGCCTGCCCGCTGCCGGATTCATAGAGCACCTGGCCGAGTTCGAGCCGCACATGTTCCAGTTCCGGTAGCAGGCGTTTGTAGTCGGCGGAGGGCAGCGCGGCAAGAAGATGGTTCTGTTTGGGCGTGTACGTTGCGGTCATGGAACACTTAATCGTTTCGAATCTCAAAGGGGATCGTGTCGTCCCGACGGCCCTGTTGCGGGCGGCTGATGCTCAACATTATGTGGAAAGATCCACGGCGTATGTACGCCACCGCACAGAACTTCAATATCGCAAGAGAACACACTTCGTTCATCGATGAATTGCGGGGCATGGAGAGCGGAAGGAACAGGGGGCAATGGTCCGACCGGCTCATCGTTCCGGGGATGCGGACATGTCCACCATTGAGCAAGCAGAGGATTAGCCATTGACACCCAGGATATTCGTTCGTTGCTCGATCGCGTCGGAGGCATCCGCCACGCATGCGATCTCGACCTGATGCTGTTCTTCTACCGGCATCCCCGCGCTTTGCTGACAAGCGATCGCCTCGCTATCTGCGTCGGTTACGATCGCGAGCCGGTTGCCAGGGCGCTCGACGGGCTGATCGCGGGCGGCGTCCTGAAGCAAACCCGTAGCCAGTCGAATGCCGTTTATTTGTATGTACTGGAGCGAGGGGGCCCTGCGTACGAGGCGCTCGCGTCTTTGCTGGAATTCGCCGTCTCGCGCGATGGCCGCCTGGGCGTAATGCGGCTGCTCGCGGCCGCGTCCGATCGCCCGTTCATTCATGGCGGACACCAAAGCGCGTCGCTCACCAACTAAGTCGCAAGACCCGGAGATTCACCATGGAATCACCCGATACGCAACGCGTCAGGACCGGCATCACCGGGCTTGACGACATCCTGACAGGCGGCATTCCACGCGGGAACATCATCCTGGTCGAAGGCGCGATCGGCACCGGAAAAACGACGGTCGGCGTGGAATTCATCTATCGCGGCATCACGCAGTTCGGCGAGCCCGGCGTCATCGTGGTATTCGAAGTCTCGCCCGACAAGCTGGCGCGCGATGCGGCCAGCCTCGGCTGGGACCTGCCGGCGCTGGAAAAAAACCAGAAACTGAAGGTCATCTACACCACCCGCGAAATCTTCCGGCAGGAAATGCAGCAGCCGGACAGCCTGCTCCTGGAAGAGTCCAACAAGATCGGCGCAAGGCGGATTTTCATCGACGGGGCCGCCGCCCTGCTCTCTCCCAATGCGGGGCAGGACGCCCGCGAAACGTTTCACATCCTGGTCCAGGGCCTGCAACGCGAGCGCCTGACCGCGATGCTGGCCCTCGATGCGGAATTGCTGACGGACGGAGAATTTACCGCGCGCTTCGAGGAATCGATCGCGGATACGTGCATCCGGCTCAGGAAGGAAGACATCCAGCGCGCGACGGCTCGCTCGATTGAAATCGTGAAGTCGCGCGGACACGACTTCCAGATGGGGCGCCACTCGATGAGGATAGTCGACGGCAAGGGAATCGAGGTGTACCGGCGCGTCCAGGCGCCGCGAGCGGCGAGCCGCGACCGGGCTTCCGCATTCGATACAACGACACGGGTGTCGACCGGCATTCCCGGGCTCGACCCCTTGGTCAACGGCGGCTATTACCTCGGCAGCACGACGGTGATGGCCGGGATATCGGGCGTGGGAAAGACCGTCATGGGCCTGCAATACATTGCCGAAGGCGCGCGCCTTAACGAGCGCAGCCTGCTGCTGTCGCTGGATGAGCACGTGCCACAGTTGCTGCGCAATGCATCGAGCGTCGGCATCGATCTGCAAAAGGCGCTCGACAGTGGCATCGTGCAGATGCAATACGACACGCCGCAGGAAATCAATATCGATCACCATTTTTACCGGATCGAACAGATGGTGGAGACGTTCAAGCCCCGGCGCGTCCTCATCGACAGCCTGTCCACTTACGGCCTGTCCCTGGGGACCCAGGGCCGCGTGTTCCGCGATTTCTTCCATGCGTTGGTCGCGTTAATGAAGGAGCACCAGATCGCGGCCGTGTACAACCTGGAGAATCCGGAGATGCTCGGGATGTCGTCGATGATGGGCGTGTTCCATATGAGTTCTTTGGTCGACAACATTATCCTGATGAACTTCATCGAACTCGGCGACACCTTCCGGCGCGGCTTGACGGTGGGCAAGATGCGCTCCAACCTGGTCAACCACTCGACCCATGAGTGCGAGATCATAAGCGGCGCGGGCATGCGTGTGCTGCCCCGGCAACTGCCCCCCGCGACCAGCAAGCGCGCCTTCTCCAGTTATCGCGCGCTGATCTCCCGTTCACCCGAACGCCGTTCGCCTCAATTGCAGGCGCAGCAGCGGGAAGAATAGGCCGCGCGTGGACGACCGTCTGTTCGATTCGGACCTGTGGAAACCGGTCCTGGGTAAATTCGGCGCGGTGACCGGGCTGGCCGTCCAGTTGTTCAGCGTCGACGAAAAACGGGTGCTGGACTCGGACTGTGCGACACCGCTCGTGTCGTTGTTCCAGGAGTACGGCTTTGATCCGGGCCTGTTCGCCCGTTGCGCGCGTCAGTGCCTGCAACAAAACGGCTGCCGGCCGGCGGTCGTCGTCAGCGAAGCACACGGCCTCACGGTGGTCGGCACTTCGCTGATGCTCGAAGATGCGGTCGTGGGCGCGGCAGTCGCCGGCTATGCGTTCGCGGGGTTCTCCCAGGTCGCCGCTGTCCAGCACCTGGCCAGATCTTCCGGTGTGCCGTTCGACTCGCTGTGGAACATCGCGCGGCAGCGCCAGCCGGTACCCGAACGGCGCTTGCTGCTGCACGGCGAATTGCTTCAGGTCCTCGGCGACGCGCTGCTCCGCGAGCACCACCGCTCGCGCCAGTATCAAGCCATGGTTGTGAAGCTCGAGGCAGCGGCCGCCGCGAAGGACGAATTCCTGGCGGTGGTCTCGCACGAACTGCGCACTCCGCTGGCGCCGATCCTCGGCTGGGCCAGCATCCTGAAGAGCGACCAGACCCCGGCGCTGGTACGCAAGGCCGCCGAGGCCATCGAGCGCAATGTCCTGCTGCAGACACGCATGGTGGACGATCTCCTGGATACGAATCTGACCGCGCGCGGCGTGGTGAATCTGGATCTCAAGATCCACGAACTGACCGCTTGCGTTCGTGCGGCCCTGGAGACGCATGCCCACGACATCGGCAAGAAGGCGATCCGCGCGGAACTCATCGATGCTGGCGAGCCGTTGTTCGTCAAAGCCGACAACAGCCGGCTGCAGCAGGTCTTCAGCAACATCATTTCGAATGCGCTGAAATTCACGCCTGCCGGCGGCGCAATCCGCATAGCGGTCACCCGGGAAACCAATCATGCAAAAGTCGTCGTGGCGGATACCGGCGTGGGAATCTCACCCGCATTCCTGCCCTTCGTGTTCGAAATGTTCCGGCAGCAGGAGTTCGGCACCCAACGCGAATTCCAGGGCCTGGGCATCGGACTGGCGCTCGTGAAAAGGCTCACGGAACTGCAGAAAGGATCGGTCGCCATCGCGAGCGAGGGGACCGGTCGCGGGACAGAAGTAACGGTGCGCTTTCCGCTGGCCGCCGTGCGGGAGGCCTCCGTCCCGGTGCCGCACGCGACAAACACACCGGCGGCCACCCTCGCCGGGCTTTCCTTGCTCGTGGTCGACGACGTCGAGGATGCCCGCGAAACCCTGCGCGCACTGCTCCAGCATCTTGGCGCGAAGGTCTCGGTCGCGGGCAGCGGCCGCGAAGGGCTGGACATTGTGCGGGAGGCCGGGCCCGACCTGGTGCTGTGCGACCTGCGCATGCCGCGCATGGATGGATTCGAATTCGTCCGCCAATTGAATCGCGCAACCTCGCCGGCCCATCCGCCCGTCGTGGCTGTGACCGCGCTCACGAGCGAGGCCGACCACCAGCGCACGCGGGAGGCCGGTTTCGATGGCCATATCAACAAGCCCTACGACGAAGTCGCCATCGTGGCAGCCGTATTTGCCGCGCTGCAACGGCATCCGGATGCCGATCCGGCGGCAATGCCCGGCACGCAGACCCGCTGACGATATGGGCCGCCTGTCGTCACAACGGGAAGGTACCCGTGGAACGAGCGACCCTGGCCTGGACACGCGCAGAGCCGGTTCGGCGTTGCGCAAGACAATCCTGATCGTCGACGACAACGAGGACATCCTGTCCTTCATGCAGGCCGCGCTCGAAAATGCGGGTTACGACGTGGGGCTTGCGACAGAGGGCGCGCAGGCGCTCGCCCAGCAGGCGGAGCATCGCGCCGATCTGCTCATCACCGATATCTTCATGCCGGGACAGGACGGGATCGAGACGCTTCGAGAATGCAGGCTGCGCTATCCGCAAACCAGGATCATCGTCATGTCCGCCGGCGGCGGCGCCGACAGACGGCTGGACTACCTGCCCGCCGCGGCCCTCATCGGCGCCAACGCGACGCTGCACAAGCCCTTCGGCGTGAACCAGTTGCTCGATACGGTGCGCGACGTATTGCAACTTTGAGCGGGCTTGGCCTCCCCGCCCGGGAGTAAGGTCGGACCGCAATATTTCGGCCTATATGTGCGCTAACGCACAGAACGCCCGGAACCACCGGTTGATGATCAGCTTGGGCATTTATCCCCCCCGGATTCATGCCCGAAGCACCCGGGCCCGGTCATGGCGATGGCGATCTCCTTCCGGGCCCGTTTTTTGGCCTCCGGCCGGCGCCGGAATGAAAATAAAATTCGACTAACGGGAGCACGCATGGATCAGCACCAGACTTCTTCCTCGCAAACCCGCCTGAACCCCGCCGGATCGCCGCATCTGGCCGAGGCATTGGTCCTCAAGCTGCAAACGGCGGGCCCGGCCAATGCCGCCTACCTGGAGCAAGACACCAGCGGGCGCGTCTTCCTGTATTTCCGCGGGTTGCACTTCGGCGTGGACGATTATGTCCCCGATTCCCTGGGGGGCAGCCGGTCAAGGGCGCCTTGCGCTACCGCCGGGCAGTTCGTATGCAGGCAAATGCTTACGCACTATGGCTACCATGAAGACGCGTGGCCCGACCTTGCCCGCCGGTTTCTGTCGCAGCACCGGCGCATTCACCACGCCAGCCGGCCTGCGTCCAAACGGTAGTCAATCGCGCCCCGGCGTAACGTGCCGACACCGGGTTTAAAAAAGCGGGCACCGAACGGTGCCCGCTTTTTATTTGCCGGACCCGACTTCCATCCGGCCAAACTTACGTCTTGCCAAGTTTACATGTGGCCGCGTTTCTTCTCGGCCATGTCCATGCACTTCTGCTTCTTAGCGCCCTTCATGGAATCGCATTTCTTCAGATCGGCGGAGTACTGCTTGTCCTTCGCCTCCATATCGCCGCCGGTCTGGTCCCGATTGCGGCCCATCTTGTCATCGCTGGTGCCGGGCTGAGCCTGATTCTGGGATTGCGCGTCTTGCCCGGAATCTTTCGTTGCCGCGCCTTTTCTGCTTTGCTGATTCGTGGCAGAACCGTCCGGGCTCTGCGGCATCCGCTCGGATTCCTGTTGGCCGGGTTTGCCTTGGGTTGCATTGGGTTGCGCCTGGGTCTGGTTGTCGCGCGACTGCGGGTCCGCGGCGCTGACCGTGCCGCTCAATGCCAGCGCCGCAGCAGCGGCAACTAAAGTGGATAACAATTTGCTCATAGGTATTCCTCCGGGAAGAGTGACGGTTTGGTAATCGATGGCAGATTTGCCACCGAGACTTGCACCCGTCCAACTTGCAAACCCCGTGCCATACAACGCCTGCCTTATTACGCTCGTTTCAGGAAGAAATCCGGCCAGCCAACGCACGTCGCGCGGCATTGCCTGCAATATTTGCTGCTGCCGTGTAACGATTGCCGGACCGGCTTTAACGACTCTCGGCATGACACAAACCACCCGCAAAGCCGGCGATCTGCCGATTCGTCACTTATGCAATGGAGGATGTGCGGAAATCCTTGAGCATTACCAGGCGCCAAACAGCTTCAGGTCGAGCGCCCGCTCAAGGAGCCAGATCGTCGCCACCGCGATAATGGCAAACGAGCCCAATCCGAGAATGCCACGCCGATAAAACGCTGTGAAGCGCAACTTATAGGCGCTCGGGAAAAAAAGCGCGACGATGCCAAGCTGGCCGATTTCCACCCCGAGGTTGAAACCGAATAGCGAGACAGCCAGCGCATCGGGCGGCAAGCCGAGATCCTTCAGGACGCCTGCGAACCCGAACCCGTGGATCAAACCGAATCCGAAGGCCGCCACCCAGCGCCGCTCGCGCAATACCGGCGTCAGGTTATTTATGCCGGCCAGCACCACCGTCAACGCGATGGCGGATTCCACCAGCCGTGAAGGCAGAGTCAGCACATCGAGAACAGCCAGGGTCAGTGTGATCGAATGTGCAATCGTGAATGCCGTGACGATCTTCAAGACATCGAGCAGCGCGGGGCGAAGGCGCGGCACGCCCTGCCAGGCCGGCCCGGGCCTCGCTTCGGCGCGCACGAGCACGGAAGTCAGCAGCAGCGCCAGCAGGAACAGGATGTGATCAAAACCAAGCAAGATGTGCCAGATGCCTTCCGTTACGAATTCCGCCAGCGTCGCGGACCAGGCGGGTCGGCGCAGTTCGAATTTTCGAATCGGCTGGTCGGGCCCAAGGACCGCGGTCAGGTTGGCGCCATTGCCGTCGGCGACCGCGGCCATGCCTGCGGTGTCGATGTGAAGAATGCCGCGATGGGTCGGATCGGTGGTCGCGAACAGACGGTATTCCACTTCGATCGCCCGTGGCGGCGTCATGCAGTCAAGGCTGAACGCGAGAACGGCATAGGTGCCGTCGCTGTGATTGTCGAGCCGGTGCGTGACGCCCGACCCCGGCGCATTGCCGCCGAGTTCGCAGCGTACCTGCCCTGCACTGACGTGCAACTGGGGCAGCAGAAACGCCTCGATATCGCGATGGCGGCTGCGCACCTCGCCCCAGGTCAGCGCGCCGTCGTCATCGGCGTCGAGTCCCAACTCATTGTCCAGATCACGCAAGGCAACGTCCCACCGCACATCGACCCGTGACTCGTGCGGCGTGAGCGTCAGGTAACTGTCGCTGGGTTTGTGCGCGTGAACCAAACCGGCTGGCAATGCCAGCGAAATGCCCAGGCTCAATGCCAGAGCGTACCGCGCAAGCAAGCCGCGCGCGCTCATTTGAGCAGCGCCGTCAGGCGCTGGTCGGCAAGCCGATGATCGCGAATGAATGCGCGTACCGGCTCCGCCTCTGCATCGCGGCCAGCCGCTTTGGCGGCTTCGAGCAGGATGCGGGCATCGGCCGGCTCTTTTTGCACGGCCCAGTTCTCCAGCGCCAGCTTCAGTGCTTCATCGGGCCGGTCCAGCAGATGCAGCGCGAACCGCGCCTCCTCGCGCCGATGCACGGTGTCGCCGCGCAATTTCGCCGCATCGAATCGCGCCTGTAATACGGCGACGGTTTTCGCGAGGTCGGGATGATGTTCGGCGCGATAAGCCAGCGCCAGCCGGAGCAGCAGCGGGTCTGCGCGCTGTTCGTTCCGGACCAGCGCAATGACTTCTTTCGCACGACCGCGATCCAGCAGAAAATCCGCATAGGCGCCTTTGCTGTAGGCATTGTTGCCGGCAGCCAGTGCTGCGCGATAGAAGCGCTCCGCCGCGTCGAAATCGCCCATACGCTCAGCCAGCTCCGCCTGGATGATGGACAGCCATGCGCCCGACGCTCTGGGATCCATCGCACTCGATGCGAGTGCGAGGCGCTCCAGTGTCGTCCGGGCTTCCGCGGCGCGGCCCGTCAGGCTGTTCAGTTCGGCGAGGCAGGCGGCGGCATACAGTGCCGCGCCAACCTGGCGCAGTTTGTCGCAGCTTGCCGCCGCTTCATCGAAACGGCCTTGCACCTGCAGGATGGTGGCCCGCGTCAGCCACACCTGCCCATTGTTCGGCTCGATGCGCGAGGCGCGCTGCAGCGCGTTCAGGGCCGGCTCAAACGCATGCGTGCTCTGCAGGATGGTCGCTTGCATGAGCAACACGGCTACGGGCGGATCGGGCATCGACCACCAGGGCGCGAGCGCGGCCTGGGCGTAACCAAGATAGCGCGGATCGCCGTCGCGGCGCGCCAGTTCGATGCATCGCCGGGCGACGCTGGTTGCGAGCGGCAGATCGTGCGGCGAGGCACGCAGTTGCGCGCGTGCCTGGCGGAATTCCTGATCCGCGTGATCGAGCGGGCGATCGCGCAGGCGTTCGACAATCGTGGTGTCGTCGGCGGGAATGAACGGCTCGGCCCACGCCGCGCGGGGCAATGCGGGAGCAGCCATCGCCACGGCGAATGCCAGGGCTGCAACGCGAAGGTGCCGCAGCAAACAGGACAGAGAACGTTGCAGGCGCACGAAAGGGATGGGCACTAAGAGTTGAGGCATTGCCGCGAGAGGATGGTATCAAGATAGCGGGGAAAAGCGTTGCCGCTTTTCCCCGCTCGCTATAGAACTGCTTCGCTTACCGATCAGGCATTGGTGGGCTCATCGGTATCCGTTGTCGGCGGCGTGACCGAGGACGCATTGAGCGGCTCCTCGGTTTCGTTCGTCGGCAACGTATTCAGATAAGCCACGAACGCGGCGTTACTGGCGACTGCCGATGCCGGTACGGTGTCGCCATTTTGCCGCGTTGCCAGTCCGCCGCCACCGCCATCCCCACCGCCGCCGCAGGCAGCCAGACCGGCCAGCAACAGCACGGTGAGAATGGATCGCTTCACTCCAGGTTTGACATGAAATTTCATCAGTATTCTCCTTGTCTGGTGCGGATCAGTTGGGCGAGCCGGGTAGCGGCGTCTTCAGATACGGGAAGGTCTGGTTGAAAAAACTCGAGTCAACGTAGGCGCCATCCGTAAGCTGCGCCGTTCCTGCCGGTGCATCCGCAGCGGTGCAGTCGAAGCCGTACTTGTTCCCGTCGTTAACGGTACACAGCACACCCATGGCCACGCGCAGCGAAATATCCACGACATCATCACCGGGCCTGCGTCCATTGGGATAACCGGCCAAATCGCCGGCGAGAGCGCCGAGATTTTTTTGCCCGGCGGCGGTAGTCGGCGCGATGCTGGTATTGAGCCGCAACATTTCAGATGGCGTGACTTTCACGGGCTGATTCAGGCCCTTGATACCGGTGAGGAACGTGGCGACCAGATCTTTTCTCGGCAGGTTCGTCGGCGCCGGAGCGGCGGGGAACAGGAGTTGGATCAATGCCGGCAGCGTCGGGTTGGTGACATAGTCGAGGAACTGAGCGTCTTTCTGCGGCTTCGAACTATTAAAGTTGTCTTTGTCCTTCAAGCCGATCACCACTTCGTTGACCAGCGGCATGCCCAGACGGGACACCTGGGCCCATGCGCCCCCCGCCTTCTGCGACTTGTTGAAGCCGGCTTCCGCATTCGGAATCAGCAGACGGCCCTGGCGCAAGCTTGCCGTGGTCCACGCGCCGATAACGGGCTCGCTACCGTCCGTCAGGCAGGCCACCGGTACTTCCAGCGCAAGCGCGGTCACGTTCTTGCCCGCGAGGTCGTCGCGATTGGCGTTCACTCCACCGAGCGGATCAAGATTGATCAAATCGAAAATGCGACCCACCGCAATGACGAACGGATCCTTGCGCTGCCCGACGAACATGCGTCCTGGGGTCGCGCATCCCGGAATCTTGATGTCATACAGATACTGCTTGGCATAGGCTTCGTAGTCGGGCAGGGTCTTCTGGCCGATGTTATCGACCGGCTTGGTAAACGTGGTGCCGCCGCCGTTATTGTTGGTGACGGCGGAACGCGCAGACCGCCGATTGCCGCGAACCACGTCGACGGTATACGTCTGGGTCAGGCTCAACTTGGACGAATCGCCCGCGGTGACCTGCCCCGCCTGGATCAGCGGAATGGCGACCTGCTTGGTGCCGATGGGAAGTGCGACATTCGCCAGCGTGTTGGTGAAGCGGAACTGAAAGGTGATGTCTTCCTTGGCGTCGCCATTGTTGTCGATATGGATCTCGTAGAGCCCGTTCGAATCCAACGGAAAAAAATTAGGACCGCCTGCTGGGTCTTGCAATGGATAGTAGTCGGCGACCAGAGTCACGAAACTCTCGCGCCCGGGTTCATAACTCTTGAACACATAGAGATCGGTCGCGTCGACCTTCGGTTGCTCCGTGATAAATGGCGCTTCGCGATGGCTGGCGGCGCTCGCGCCACCGGCGCAAACGGCAACGCTCAACCCCAGGACCAGCGCGGCCATGGCCTTCAACATTTTCGGGGGGGGCTTCACTTCGCCAAAACAAACTGCATCTTTGTTATTCAACATTCGTTGCTCCTTAGAGAAATTATGGAGATCGGTGTAATTGGAAATGTATGAGTAGAGCCGATTGGGAAATCTGCTCGGGGCGAATCGTGCCATCGGCTAATCGGCTCGCTCCGTGCGCTTTCGCACACAAAGCAAAAGTTTTTCATGAAACTCCGCGAACTGCCGAAATGCGAAAAAATATCTTCATCATTAACGCGGCGGACAGATCGACCCGGTGTCAAGCCAGAGAAAAAATACGGAGCGCATGCTGGCAAATGAAAGGGCCCAAGGATGTAGTCGCAACGTCTGGCGAGGTAGTGTTTCTACGATGTCCGCTGAAGCTGTTTAGCCGGGCGCAGAACTTCCTGCGCATGCAACCGGACTAACAGTGCAAGCATGAAAAGCGTGAAGGGATATCGCTACATGATTTGTGATCGTGACAAATAGAGTGGACCCGTCGGTTCGCGTCCGTTGGATCCTGGCGCATATGCGGCTGCGCGGGGACCGGGTAAAGCGCATGACCCGCTGTCCGCGCTCAAATACTTCAGGGAGTCCGGATGTTCGTCAATGGGCTGGGCACGGCAAGTCCTTCTCACCGCTATACCAAGGCCGAGTGCTGGAAAGCTTTCAGAGATTCCGAATGGTTTTTAAAACTGGATCGCCGTTCGCATATGATCGCCGAAACGGTACTGACAAAAGATAACGGAATCGACTCGCGCTCGCTCGCGCTCGATTCGCTGGACGACGTCTTTCGGATCGATCCGGACACGCTGCACAGCCGGTTTCTCGCCAACGCGCCCGCGCTCGGGTCAAGCGCGGGGAAAAAAGCTTTGCGGGAAGCCGGTCTTGCGTCCCGCGACATAGACGGCCTGGTGGTCAGCACCTGCACCGGCTATCTTTGCCCGGGTCTCACGAGCTATCTCGTCGAGAGTCTCGGTCTGCGTTCCGACATTCTTGCGTTCGACCTGGTGGGCCAGGGGTGCGCCGCAGCGTTACCGAACTGGCGGCTGGCCGACGCCCTTCTTTTCGCCGGCTCCTGCCAGAATGTGTTGTCCATCTGTGTCGAGGTCAGCAGTGCGGCCATGTATCTGGACAACGATCCCGGCGTGCTGATCAGCGCCTGCCTTTTCGGCGATGGCGCGGGCGCGGCCGTATTGTCGAAGCGGCCGAATGCCACGCGGCGCCGCCTCGAATGGAAAGCCTTCGCCTCGCTCATCAATCCGGCGCAACGCGATGCGTTATTGTTCCAGACGCAGGGCGGCATGCTGCGCAATGTCCTGACCCGGCCGGTTCCCGGCCTGGCTGCCGATCATGCGGGACAAGTGCTGCGGCAAGTGTTGCGCGAAACAGGCGTCGCGCAGACCGACATTGCCGCCTGGATCATGCACGCAGGGGGACGCGATGTGCTGATCGCGCTGCAAGACCAGTTGCAACTGACTTCCGATGATCTTCGGTACAGCGCGAACATGCTGCGCGAACACGGCAACATGAGCAGCGCCTTCGTTTATTTTGTCCTGCAAGCCGCGCTGCGCGATGACGCCGCCCCCGGCTGGTGGTGGATGTCGGCGTTCGGTGCCGGATTCAGTTGCCACGGCGCGTTACTTGAAGCCGCGTAGCGCTTGTTGAGCGTTTCATGTGAGGACAGATGGACCTGAGCCTGCCACGCCGCGTTGAGCCGGAACTGCTCGATCACCTGGACGCCCATGATCCGCGCGCGCAGCGCTCCAGAAATGACTTGCGGCGCTTGCACCGCGCGATGGCCACGCTGACGGTGCTCGAGCGAGCCCTGGATCGCGCTACTTCAGGATCGCCTCCACACACCATCGTCGAACTTGGTGCCGGTGACGGCTCCTTGATGCTCCGCCTGGCACACCGGCGCGCCGCACGCTGGCCCGGCGCTCACGTCACGCTGCTCGATCGGCTGAATCTGATTGCTCCGCGAACGCTCGATGCCGTGCGCAATCTCGGATGGACGCCACGCGTCATGGCGATGGACGTGTTCGACTGGCTGGCCAGAGCGGATGCCAACCTTGCGGACATCGTCTTCGCCAATCTGTTTATCCATCATTTTTCCGCCGAACCCCTGGCACGGCTGCTCGCGGGCATCGCGCAACGGTGCCGGGTGTTTTTCTGTTGCGAACCCAGACGCTCCGCGCTCCCCCTTGCCGGGAGTCACTTGATCGGTTTGCTGGGCGCCGGGCCGGTGACGCGAAAGGATGCGGTGTCGAGCGTACACGCCGGATTCCGCGGGCATGAATTGTCGGCGTTGTGGCCCAACCCATCGGCGTGGCTGCTGCATGAAAATTCGGCTGGCCTGTTCAGCCATGGCTTTCTTGCGATTCGCAAATAGCCGATGAACCCCGACTACGACGCCATTGTTGTAGGCGCAGGCCCAGCGGGTGCCACGGCGGCCGCGCTGCTGGCGCAGGCAGGCTGGCGCATTGCGCTCATCGAAAAAACGCCGTTCCCGCGGCGAAAAGTCTGCGGAGAATTCATTTCGGCAACGACGTGGCCGCTCTTGCGCCAGCTGGGCGTCGCGGACTCGCTGCTGGAAATTGCCGGACCGGTCGTGCGGCGAGTCGGGTTGTATTCCGGCGACGTCATGACCAGCGCCGCCTTATCGCCAAACGCATTAGAACAGGATGGCGGCCGGGCGCTGGGCCGCGAGCACCTGGACACCCTGCTGCTTCAGCGCGCCGCGGGATTGGGTGCGGACATCCGGCAGCCGTGGACACTGTCCGAGATCGCCGCGAATTGCGGCGGGTATGATTGCACGATCGTCGATAAAGGCAGGGCGCAAACTCGCCATATGCGCGCACGGCTCGTCATCGCAGCGCATGGCTCCTGGGAGTCGGGTGCAATGCCGAGCCAGTCATTGCGCTGCGCGCCGCGCCGCGATGATTTGTTCGGGTTCAAGGCGCACTTCGTCCACTGCGCGTTGCCCACCGACCTGATGCCGCTGATTGCGTTTCCCGGCGGTTATGGCGGCATGGTGCATACCGATGGCGGCCGGGTCAGCCTGTCGTGCTGCATCCGGCGCGATCAACTGGCCCTCGCGCGCCAACGGCTGCCTCGCGCAAGCGCAGGTCCGGCAGTGCTCGCGCACGTCGCCGACTCCTGCAAGGGCGTCTCGTCGGCCTTGCACGCGGCAACGCCGCAGGGCGAGTGGTTGTCCGCGGGCCCGCTGCGCACGGGGATACGCTCGTTCGGCAATGACGGGATTTTCACGATCGGCAATGCCGCCGCCGAAGCGCATCCGATTGTTGCCGAAGGCATCAGCATGGCGATTCAGTCCGCTTACCTGCTCTGCGAGCGGCTGGTCTCGCGCCTGGACGCCCACCGCCACGGCGCTTTTTCCCGCGACCTCCTCGACTCCATTCGCGCCGAGTATGCGGCAGCCTGGCACAGGAATTTTTCTCGTCGTCTTCATGTGGCCGCCCGTTCGCCCACCTGTTCATGAGGCCCGTCAGCGCGCTGGTGGCCGCGGGTATCCTGGCGCGCGCTCCGCTCCTTTTAACCTGGGGCGCGCAGTGGAGCGGCAAAACGCATTTCTTGCAAAGCGCGGGCAACTTCGACGTGGCGCAGGATTATTGAGCGTTTCAGAATTGATGACAGATGGAAAACGCTCAATCCCTCACCCCGACCCTCTCCCAAAGGGAGAGGGCGAGGATCGATCTAATTCACCGACGTGAATTAGGGGAAGATCAATAAACGATGAGACCTCGCGCCCGCGCGCATGCCTGCGAATCCGTTCAGATTCATCCATTTTGGAGGTCCCTTTGACCACGCTACAGTCAGTACAAGCCTTGCTGAAGGCCAACTTCGATCTATCGGCCGACGATTTGCAACCGGATGTGAAGCTCGAAGATCTCGCCATCGACTCGTTATCCGTCCTGGAAGTGATGTTTGCGGTCGAGGACCAATTCAAGATTATCGTGCCGTCCGAACCGGCGGCGTCCCAGGGACCGATGCAAACCATCGGCGATCTGGTCGCCTATGTCGACAAGCTGGTGGCCGAACAACATCTCGCGCCGGTTGCAGAACGAGCGCCATGTTGAGGCGCGTGGCCATCACCGGCATCGGCCTGATTTCGCCGCTGGGGAACGATCGGGACGAATTTTCCTCCCGGCTCGCCGGCGGACACTCCGGGATTGCGCGGCTGCCAACGCCGATGACCGGACGTCCAGGCGCGGCGTTCGAACACCCCAAAACGCACGTCGGAGCGGCGGTATCTTTCGACCCCGCCGGTTTGTTTCCGGCTCCCCGCCTGCGCATGCTCGATCGGGTCAGCCAGTTCGCGCTGGCCGCGTCGGCTCAGGCGGTGCGCGATTCAGGACTCGCCTTTGCCGCCATGGATACGCGGCGAGCCGGGGTCTTCGTTGGCACCGGCATGGGCGGAGCGCATACCACCGACGACGGCTATTACACGCTGTATGCGCAAGGTTCGGATCGCGTCAGTCCGTATTCGGTGCTGATGGCAATGACCAACGCAGCGGCCGCATGGATCGGCATCGAGTATGGATTGAGCGGACCGAATCTGACCTACTCCACCGCCTGTTCCTCCTCGGCAGTCGCCATCGGGGAAGCCGCACGGCGCATCGCCAGCGGTGACGCCGACGTGATGATCGCCGGAGGCAGCGAAGCGCCCCTGAATTTCGGCACGCTGGTGGCGTGGGATGCGCTGAAAACGCTCGCGACCGAAGATCCCGAAGACGCGTCTGCTTCCTGCAAGCCGTTTGCCGCCAACAGATCGGGACTGGTGCTGGGCGAAGGGGCCGCCATGGTGATTCTGGAGGAATGGCAGCATGCGCACGCCCGCGGCGCGCACATTCATGCGGAATTCGCCGGCTATGGCTTGTGCACGGACGCCGCGCATATCACGCGGCCATCGGTCGAGGGGCAATCGAGCGCCATGCGTCTGGCGCTCGAGTCCGCTGCAATGCAGCCGGCGGACATCGGCTACATCAATGCCCACGGTACGGCCACGCTTGCCAACGATGCGGTTGAAACAGCCGCGATCAAATACGTTTTCGGGGATCATGCGTATCGCATTCCAGTCAGCTCCACCAAGTCAATGCATGGGCATTTGCTGGGGGCGGCTGGGGCGCTGGAATTCGCGGCGTGCGTGCTGGCGCTGGAAAACAAATTCATCCCTCCGACCATCAATCTGGCGGTACCTGACCCGGTATGCGATCTCGACTACACGGCGGGCCATGCTCGAGAGGCCGCCGCGCTGAGGGCGGTCATGTCGAATTCATTTGCTTTCGGCGGCACCAACGCCGTACTCATCTGCCGCGCAGCCTAGTGAGCCTTCCAAAATACATGACAGAATTTCAATTCAAAGTCGCTCTTCCCTCACCCTCGTTCCCTCT
>JANXVW010000321.1 GCA_025351455.1 Betaproteobacteria bacterium
GATTGTGGGCGCGCCGCGTGCGCCGCGCCGATGCTTTCTTCTTCACCATCAAAAACTCCTTTTTGCCGGACCGTGTCCGGTCCGGCTTTATACCCGGAGTTTCCACTTATAGCCCTGTTCAGATTTGCGGGACCACTTCTAATAACACGTAGCCCAGGAAGAATATGCCCGCGCCAAGTCCGTACACGGTGTTGCTGAAGCTCAGATCGTCGAGCATCTGCAGCTTTGCAAAACCGACGTTGACGCGGTCCAGATAGGCGGCGAGATAACAGAGGAACAGAAACGGAACAAGGCGCAGCGCGACTTTCCGGTAAGTCTGTTCTTCCAGCTCAGGGTGAGCGGAAGCAGGCATTGCGGCCATCATTTGGTTCATCCTCCCTTTTTTTATGCCGACGCCAGATTTTTATTATGGTCGGCGTACCGGTACTTTATTTAACGCCGTTGCCTCACCCTCGATTCCTCAGGCGGCGGGATGCCGCGGGACGCACGGGCTCTTTATGCGAATAATTGGCGAGATTCGTTGTGAGTGTTTCAGACGCGTGTGAGATGTGATGCCGGGCGAGCCTTTCAGCCTCCCGGGGATCGGCCGCAATGACCGCATTCAAAATGGCCTCGTGCTGAGCCCAGATGTCGGCAGGCGTCTCGCCGTGCAGCAAGACTTCTCCCATGACCCGACGCAGGTAGCTCCAATGGGTCGCACTCATTTGCGCTACAAGCGGATTTCCGGACAACCCATAAAGAAAAAAATGAAAATCCATATCGGTCGCGATCATGCGGGCAATCGACCGGCTTTTTACGGCCTCACGACCCCGCTCAATGAAAGCCGGGCCTTCTTTTTTTGCAGTATCACTCCCCCTCTCCGCGGCATTGCTGCTGGCAAGGCCGTCAAGCATGGCGCGCACTTCGTAGAGGTTGCGGACATAATCCGCGTCCAGCGGCGCAACCATCAATCCGCGTCCCGGAGCGTCGCGCAGAATTGCATGGCTGCGCAGGAGCAACAGAGCCTGCTGAACCGGCTGGCGCGAAACGCCGAGCGATTCGGCCAGTTCTTCCTGGATGAGTCGCGTGTCCAGCCCGAATTTGCCAGCGGAAATCTCGGACAGAATGGATTCGTAAACCTGGTCGACCAGGGTGCGCTGGACGGGAAGCGTTTGCATGCTGGAAGAGGGTCGGAGCCAAGACGGGAAACGGGTGGCAGTCTAGCATTCTGAATTCAGAATTCAAGAATAATGACAAATAATATAATTTTCTTTTTAACCTCATGAGGATAAGTTTTTACGGGCGCCCTGCACCGGAGAAAAATTCGATCCGGACACACGGCACTGGTCCCCACCGGGCTTCGCGTGCATACGCCGGGCAAGGTTCATTACGATCACGCCCAATACGACGAAGTGTCGTGCAAATCAGGGGCATGGGACCGGGCGCTCACCCATGTGGTGAACCCGGCCGGGAAGATAGGCGTGACCGGTCCTCCGGACCGACAGGTTTACAGCGCGAAGCGTTTCACTCCCTCTTCGTTCCATTCCACGCCGCTGCCCGGTTTATCGTTCACGGTGACGAATCCGTCCGTCGCACGGAACGGCTCGGCCAGGATGGGCTCGGCCCAATCCGACCATTCCAGCCAGTCGGCCGATTCGCTGACGCGCAGCAGTTGCGCGGACACGATCGGATAGAGATGGCTGGAGAGCGGCAATCCGGCCGCGCCGGCAATCGCGGCCGCGCGCATCCAGCCGGTCACGCCGCCGATGCGCATCAGGTCCGGCATGTAGAGATCGGCAGCGCCTGCCTTGACCGCCTTGTAAAATTCGCGCGGTCCGTAGATATTTTCTCCGATCTGCAGCGGCGTTCTGAGCTCGCGCGCCAGTTGCGCGCAGCCTTCGTAATTGTCGTAAACGATCGGTTCCTCGAACCAGACCAATCCCTGGTCGTCGAGACCATGCAGCCTCCGCAGCGCGTCGCCGAAGGCGAGGCCCTGGTTGAAGTCGCACATCAGTTGCACGTTCTCGCCCACCGCCCGGCGCACTTCCGCGATCGCAGCAATGTCGTCTTTCAACATTGCTCGGCCTAGCCGCATCTTGATGGCCTTGAAGCCTCCTTCCGCCACGAGCTCCGCTGCTTCGCGCGCGAGCCGGTCGAAGGGAATCAGCCACAGCCCGTTGGTGTTGTAGGCACGCAGCTTGCCAGTCGTTCCGCCGAGCAGCACAGTTAACGGCAGGCCCGCCGCCTTGGCCAGCGCATCCCAGATCGCCATATCCAGCCCGGAGATCGCAATCAATGTCATGCCTTCCCGGCCGTTCAGATGCTGTGTCTGCATCGCATCGCGATAGGCATCGAGCGGCGCCAGCACCTTACCCTTCATCGATTCGGCCATGCCCTCGATAATCGAGGCAAGAGGTTTTGCGGATTTCTGCAAATAAGGCTCCAGGTAACTTCTGCCCGTAATGCCCTCTTTCGTCCTGACATCGATCAGGATGAACGGCCAATGCGTATATTCGCCAACCTTGGAGATAATCGGTCTGCGAAACGGCACGGATACCGCCCGGACCTGAACGCTTTCGAATGTGAGCTTCGGGGCAGAACCAGGTAGTGCATTCATGATCGTCCGTTTCTCGTTTTAGTTATTCGCCCACCGGGAAATCACCGCGTGCAGCGCATCCAGTCCGTCGGTAAGCGCCGCCGGGCCGGGTTGAAGAATGAGCGGCGATTTTATTTCGTGCAACTCGGCGTCGCGTACCGCCGCAATACTATCCCAACCCTCTCGTGCCGCCACGCGTTCGGGTCGAAATTTCTTGCCGCACCAGGATCCCATGATGATGTCGGGAGCGCGCCGCACTACATCCGCCGGGTCGGCAATGATGCGTTCGCGCGCGAGGCTGCAAGCCGCACGCTCCGGAAATATGTCGTCGCCACCTGCGATACCGATCAGTTCGCTGACCCAGCGAATGCAACTGATCTGGGGATCATCCCATTCCTCGAAGTAGACTCGCGGCCGGCGCGGCAGTTTTCTGGCGTGCCCGCGCACCGCTTCCACGTGCGCTTCAAGTTCACGCGCATAACCCTCGGCCTTGTCGTGCGCACCGACCAGCGCGCCCAGGCGGCGCACATAGCCGTATATGCCATCGACGCAGCGATGATTGCTGATCCAGACTTCGACACCCCGCTTGATAAGCGCCTGCGCGATATCGGCCTGGATGTCCGAAAAACCGATTGCAAGATCCGGCTTGAGCGCGACGATGTCATCGACTCTAGCGCTAAGAAACGCGGCAACTTTCGGTTTTTCTCGCCTCGCCCGCGGCGGCCTTACCGTAAATCCGGAAATGCCGACGATGCGGTGATCCTCGCCCAGTGCATAGAGAACTTCGGTGGGCTCTTCGGTGAGACAAACAATGCGCTCTGGATAGATGGAAGTCACGGCCGTGTCTAGAAATCCTGGGCCGTCAGTTTACATGGGCACGCAAAGCCAGGCGTTTTGCCGCGGCATACCCCAACCTAGCTCCTGTAAAATTGCCCAGATGAAGATTAACCGCTTACAGGAACTGTTATGAATGTCGCCAGTTTGGTGTTCGCTGTCCTGCTTTGCCTGCACTCGAACGTTTACGCTGCGGATCCAGAATTCGACGGGGAATGTCCGATGGCGCTGTCCGAAGGCAAGGAAGTGGCCACGAATTGCTCCGTGTTTTGGGTAGGCCCGGACGACAAGCTTTATTGTTTTTTCAACCAGGCCGCCAAGGAACAATTCCTGCAATCGCCAAAAGAGAATCTGACGCGCGCGCAGACGTTCTGGGAAAATTCGGAAAACCTGAAGCGGCTCATCCGCAAGGAATAGCCTACGGCGCTACTGCATAGTTCGATTTCACCGCAAAGATTCATTTCAATACCCCCTTGAGGGGTACGCAAAGGACGCCAAGGACGCGACGGAAAATCGGTATCGTTAGTCGAATTGATTGACTCGTTGCGCCAAGGTGATCACGGCTCACATACTTCCACTGCAAGTATTGATTTTTCGTTCTTCTTCGCGCCCTTTGCGTACCCCTCAAGGGGGTATTGAAATGAATCTTTGCGGTGAGACTGCCTTAAGCCCCGGGCGATAAATAACAAGGGGCGCCTTGCGGCGCCCTTTGCTTTGGCGAAGCCGGTTTGGAAAGCCTAGCGGCCGGCGAACAACTCTTTCTTGACGATGCCGTGCACGCCCCAGTTGCCGTCGACCACCTGGGTGATGCCGAAGTCGACGCCGACCGTCATCAACGAGATCGCCTCGTCCTCGGTGAGTCCCTGCGTGGTCATCAGGAAATGGCGCACCTTTCGGAATGCATCGCGCATGGCCAGATCCACGGATGATTTCGAATAGATCTGCGATTGCGCCTCCGCGCCCAGTTCCTCGAGGTAGTTGGCAAAGCTGAATCCGTGCAGTACCCACTCGTCCTTGTTTTCCAGCAAGGGGTACTTGAGATCTTCCAGTGTCGTCCCAGTGAGCGTCGCCTTCTTGTGCAGGATCAGCTGAAAGGTGCCAGTGAGTGAGGATTCGATGGCCGTGCCGCAGAGCTCGGAATCGCCCTGCGAGGCATGCGGGTCGCCGACGGAGAACAGCGCGCCGCTGACCTGCACCGGGTAGTACATCGTGGCGCCCTTGCCGATGCGCCAGTTGTCGATGTTGCCGCCGAACGGTCCCGGCGGAATCGAATCGACGATGTCGGCTTCTTTCGGCGCAAGACCGATGACGCCGAAGTGCGGGCGTACGGGAATACGCACGCCCTTGAGGATGCCGTGATTCTCCTTCACGAGGCTGTGGTCCACCGGCACGCCGGGATAATCGATGATGCTGTGGACGACGCCGAACGGATCGGTTTGCGGTTCCCATTTGTAGTTGTAGACCGCCTTTGCCCAACTGCGCTCGCCGGTGGCATCGACCTCATAGATCGTGATGACTTCGCGCTTCTTCGGTTCCTCGATCAGATCGTTGTAGTGGAACCCCCACCAGGCCGCGGCGTTGACGCCGAAACTCTTTCCCTTGTAGGCAGGATTGGCGCAGGGCCGGTGGCTGACATCGACGATGCGCACCTCGAGGACGTCGCCCAGTTCCGCGCCCTTGACGAACACCGGCCCGGTGCAGATGTGTACGCCGAAGCCCTCCCCTGCGCCGCGTCCCTTGATCGATGCATCCATCGGGCCTGCGCCGCGACGGTTGACGTTCTTTTTCTTCTTGTCCCAGTAAAAAATGCTTTCGACGCCGGGGTCGCCCTTGATCAGGCGTTCGTAGTCGTCATAGGCGTGGTGGGTGATGGCTTCGACGGTCACGAAATCGCCGGAATCGATTGAAACTACCGGCTTGAGTTTCTTGCTGAAGTAGCCCCAGTGGACGGTCTTGTCGGTGGCGGCGACGTAATAGTGGTTGCGCACGCCGGTTTTGACCGGATCGAGACCCTCCGCCTGCGCGGTTGATACATAAGGGATCGACATCGTCGCCGCGGAAACCGCGGCTCCGCCAGCGGCCAGCGTTCCCCAGACGAAGTTCCTGCGGCTTGCGTCGACTCGCGGCGACTCCTGCTCGGCGACGGCGGTTGCTTCAGCGGTGTAATCGTGATTGCAGGAACTGGTGTGTTGCTCGGACATGAATCCCTCTTCGCAAAAAAAAGACGGGCACCGGGGAACAATCCGGATGAAACGGAAGAGCGCGGGGTGCCGGAGCCGACGATCCCGCTCACCCACCGCAACAACCGCGCCATGCATACACGCGACGGCGCCGAGCCCGACATGCATTTGTCTCTTTGGCATTTTCCGTGCGAATACCGGGCCTTGAGGGCATCGAAGAAGACGAACATTCCTGTCCGTAAAAACGTCGCGTTTGCCGCCGGCACCAGGATCGGGCGCCGCCCGAACACGAACGCATCGCCATTGTGCGCAGAATCGGTGAACCCGGATGACGGCGCGCGCGGGTCGCGTCGTTCCAGGTACCGATCAGAATATGCGCGATGCGCCGTTGCGAAAAAAACGCCAAGCCGCACTCATTTGACCGGAAATAGCCCGACCAGCGATTGCTCGCCGCGCAATTGCACAATCTGCGCCTTCGCGTAGCGATATCCCACCTCGGCGATCTCGTCGAGCGATTCGAACTGGAGCACGCCGTAGGCGTCAATTGGCGGACGCAGGCAAACGTCAGCGATTCTCTTGACGTCGCGCGTCTTCTGGCTGCTGCTGACATCGGTAGCGCGAATTAACACATCGACGATGTGCGGAACTTCGATGCGCGCAGCAAACGGCAGGATGCGGCTGCGCAGGAATTGCCAGGGCGAGGGAAACTCCGGCAGCTTGAAGATGAATTCGTGCTCCGATCCGACATCGACCACGATCAGCCTGTGGCAGGCGCGCTCACGCATCACATCGCCGGGCAGGTTGTTGACCAGGCCGCCGTCCACCAGGATGTGCCCATCGCTCAGGACCGGCACGAAGACTCCGGGCAGCGAGGCGCTGGCGCGGATCGCCTTCCACAGCGATCCGCGTTCGTGAATCATGGTGGCGGCGGTGGAAAGATTGCAGGAGATGCAGAAAAAATTCAGCCACAGGTCTTCGATGTTGTATTCGCCCCAGATCTTCCTTGCCACGTTGTCGAGACGGCGGCTGCGGATAAGGGAAATGAACGGCAGGGAGTATTCCTTGTGTGGCTTGCTGTGAATCCAGGCTTCGCGGTTGGTCTCCAGCATCTGCTCCCAGTCCTGGCCCATCGCCACCAGCGAAGCCATGACAGCGCCCATGCTAGTGCCGCCGATCATGTCGATTGGCACTCCCGCTTCGCGCAACGCGCGCACCACGCCGATGTGCGCGAGGCCGCGCGCACCGCCACCGCCCAGCACGAGGCCGACTGCAACATCGCCGAGGCAGCGCGCCACGCGCCCGAAATCGTCCTCCGTGTCGAGGCGGATGTGGAAGTTGCGCAGCACATTGCGGCCGGCGAACCAACGCGACGTTCCTGATGGCAGGCGGCTGCCGTCGGCATGCAGCAGGATCAGGCTCTGCCGGGCCTTCGAGATGCCGTCCATGGCCCCGAGCAATTCCTTCTCGACCCGATTCGGCGCGACTTCCGATCCGGCGTCCGCCACCAGCAGAATTTCATCCGCCTGGCGCAGGCAACGCTGCGTCCAGGGCGAGGGTAATCCGTCGGTTTCATAAACCAGAAAGCGGTGATGCGATTCCTGCTCGTCGAGCCATACGGTGAGGCGGACGCCGGCGGCGTCATCCTCTTCGGCTTCCGCGATACCGGGCCGATTCAGCATGGAGTCGAGGCGACTGGCCGACAGGTGCAGTGTCGGACCGACGCGTCCCAGCGCGGTCACCATGCGCTCGGTAAAAGCCACGGCCGGGTTTGCGGAGCCGGCGGCGAGCACCGCAATGCATTTGCCCGTTGTCGACGCGACACGCGGCCCCTCTTTCGCCCGCAGGCGCTGAACCACGATGCGTGCGATCGTTTGCATGACAACGGGGTACTTGCCGACGATTTCGTCGAATGCCCCCCGGGAAATGCGCACCAGGTCGCTGTCGCGAATGGCCACCACGGTCGCGGTGCGGGCTTCGCCTGTCAGCAGCGCGATCTCGCCGATGCTCTCGCCGCGGGTCATTTCGCTCAAGGTGCGGCCGTCGCCAGCCATCGCGCGCAGGCGTCCGCCCAGCACGAAATAAAGCTCTTCGCCCTTGTCGCCCGCTGCGAACAGCGTCTGTCCGGCGCGCAGCCTGACCCACTCTACCCGCGCTTCGACAAAGCGCAGCATAGTCTCGTCGAGCGGCCCGAACAGCGTCGGCAATCCGATCGCAAGCTGGTCGCGGGCAAGACGCCGGCGAATGCCGCCGGCCAGTTCGCGGACGGCTTTCGGCGCCGATTTTGCGAGCCGATCGAATGCATCGCGCGGCACCCTGACGAGCACCGCATCCGTCGCCACCGACACGGTGGCACTGTAAACGCCGCCGCCAGCCAGCATCGCCATCTCGCCTGCCATTTCGCCGCGCCCGAATTCGGACAGGATTAGCTCACGCCCGTCTTCCAATACGGTCGTCGCGCGCAGCATTCCGGAAACCACGATGTAGAGCGAGTGCGCCTGGTCACCTTTGCGCAGCAGGACTTCCCCGGCCACCCGTTCCACGCATTCAAGGTCGACGCGCACATGCTCGAGCAGCGACAGGCGAAACGCCGGCAGCCGGTCCAGGAGGCATTCCAGAAGCCTGGAGAAATCGGCCACCTGTTCAGTCATGGCGGCGCACGGGTCGCGAAGAGGGGCGCCCACCGTTCGACGCAGGCAGCCGGTCCTGCACGACCGGCCTCGTGCCTGAGCCGCAAGTAGCTGCACTTCCCCGCCCCGGGAACCGGGAATTCTTTTCCATCATTTTTTCCTTGGGCATGAATGCAACATCGGCGGTGCGCACCGGCCGCCGCGCATCCGTTCAGGGCATGCGTTCGAGCTTCGCCTTGAGCTCGCGCAGCAGCGCCAGCGTGCCCGGATGCTTGACCCGGCCGATCGCCCCGTCGATCTTGGACTCCAGGTCGACCGCGCCAAGCCGCAACGCGGCGCGAAACTCGCTGGGATAACCGTCCTTCCCGTATTGCTGTGCCACATCGGCAAGCGGCGAAGCCGCGGAGCGCGACCCCGACGCCTGGCGCGCTTGCACGCCGGCGTCGATGTTGCGCGAGTCGATCGAGTTCGATCGCGCCTGGGGATCGTTCTCCATGCCCGCGGCCACCAGCAAAGTCAGGACATAATTGCGCTGCAGGTTGCGGCGGTACAAATCGATGACCGGGACCGGCGCCGCGAGTTCGCGGAACAACCCGTCATTCAGGTCGTAGAGCATGTCGATTCCGGTATAGCCCTTCGGGGCCGGATCCAGTTCCCGTGCTTCGGCCATGCGCTCGAACACGCCGCTATCGATGATCTTACGCAGCAGCTGGATGTTGGACCCCTGCAGCGCAGTGGTGCCGCCGCTGGGCGCCATGCGATACAGGACATCGGGATTCAGCAGGGGAGCCGGCGTGGGAAAGGCGCGATCGAGCAGAAACTTGATCGCGGCCCGCTGGCGTTTCGCCGCGACCGGCTGGAACGGTGGCGCGGAGCCGCGTCCGGCCTGGTAACGCGTCTCCTCCACGCCGCCCGCGAGCTTCGCGACCGCCATCAATTCGCGGTGGCGCAGCGTAATCAACGCTTCATACAATTCCGCCATGCGCGCGTAACCACCGCCCGGTTGCGTGCTCGCCGAGACCAGCATCGGCATCACCCGATCGATGTTGCGCAATCCGAGGTCCGCCGCTTCGACCGGATCGTCGCCCAACACATTGGTGTTGACCTGCGGATCGATTGCGGCCCAATCGTCTTCGCCGCCGAAGCGCAGCATCGGATTGCCGACCTGTTGCGCCGCCAGCTGGTCGAGCTGGCTCCATTCCGTATCGCTGCTCATCACCTGCCTGACGCGCTTGCCGTCCACCACCGCGATCTGGGCAAACGGCTTGTATCCCCATTCGACGGCAAAGAAATCGTAAGGCCCGAACTTGGGCAGCAGGTAAGCATTGTCGCCGGGCTGGGCTACGTAATTGAGTCGGGAATAATCCATGACGGACGCCGAGTCGCCCCATTTTTCGGTCCATTCGCGGCTGCGCAGCTGCGCGATCGAATAGGCCGAGTGCCCCTTGAAGTTGTGGCGCAGGCCGAGCGCGTGGCCGATTTCGTGTTTGACGATGTAGCTCAGCATCTCGCCAGTGATGTCTTCGGGCAGGGGCAGCTTTTGCGCGCGCGGGTCAAGCGGCCCGACCTGCGTGAAGTACCAGGTCTCGGCAAGACGCACCACGTCGTGCCAGAAGATCGCATGCGAAGAAATCACTTCGCCGCTGCGCGGATCGACCACCGCCGGCCCCATCGCGTTCTGGCGGCCGCTGGGCGTCCAGCGCACGACGTTGTAACGAACGTCTTCCGGATCCCAATTCGGGTCCTCCTGCGGCGTCGGGGCGTCGCGCGCCACGATGGCATTGCGGAAACCGGCTTTTTCGAAGACTTGTTGCCAATCCTCGATGCCGCGCTTGATGTACGGCCGCCACTGATCCGGCACTTCCCGGCTCAGATAAAAGATGATCGGCTTGACTGGATCCGAAATTTCCGCCGTCGGATCCTTTTTTTCCAGGCGATAGCGCTGGATATAGGCGCGGCGAACGCTGCCGTATTCGCCGGTTCCGTAATCGTCAAATGGGACGGAGAAATAGCCCACGCGATCGTCCGCATAACGCCCGCGCATCGGCGTGGGGGGCAGCGCCAGGATGCTCGAGTGAAAAATGAAGCCGAGCGTGGCAGGCCGGTCCTCGGCATCGGTCGATTTGCGCAGCTCCGTCGGATCCGCCATCCAAGTCTGATAAAAGCGCACATCGATGCTTCCGGGAAAAGCCGTGACGGTCTGGACGTAGGAGCGCTTCGGGTCGACCGCGCGCATGTGGAAATGGCGCATCAGGTCGAGTGCGAAGCCGGCAGGCACTTCGTTGGTGAAGACGCTGGTCACGTCGATCTGCGGTTCGCCCCCGGGGCCTTCGCCGATGATGTCGAAGACCCTGATCACGGTGCGCAGCGAAGCCGCCTCAACGCCGCGCTGCAGGTTGGGCTGTTCGCGCGCCAGGATCTCGTAACGCACGTCCTCGAGGTAAACCTTGTTGCCCAGCTTGATCAGCCGCACCACGCGATTGTCCACCACAGAGCCGGGCGCGACAAAGTCGGTGCCGGTCGAAAGCGCGGCAAATTCCGTGTTGACGAGAATGTCGCGATTGAGCCCGCGCAGCGGGATCTCGAAAATCACGCGATCGCAGATCACGTGCACGGTGAGCAGTCCCACCAGGGTTTGCGTCTGCGGCTCCTTGCCCGGCGGACAGGAGGATACGACCGCCTGCGCGCCCCCGAACGCGGACCGACAGAAGAGCGACGCGAGGATCGCCGTGAGCAGAATGACTTTTCGCATGATTACGCTGGCTTTCCGGAAGTTTGCATTGTGGACCGCTGATGGGCCAAGGTCGACTCCCCCACGTATCGTCGACGAAGTTTACAATCCCCATGAGGATTCCCCGTAACAACGATGGAGCCCGCAACATACACCTCATCGCCGCTTGATGTCTTTACGCAAGACCACACGGGCGCGCCGCCGCAGGATTTCGCCCGTCGCGCCTTGCGCCCGCCCGCTCCGCCATTCCCACCTCCCGGGTACTGTCCGCGGGGACAATCGCGCGTGAGCGTATGGTACCGGTCCCGAAATGGTGAAGCAGGTCGAAGGCCTCTCGCCGCAGCACCTCCGGCGCAACGCGGCCGTTCTCAGCGGTGACGACGCGGTACCCTGCAGTTCCAGACTGCGCGAAAGCAAGCAGCCGGTTGACCTTGCTGTCGTCAACCACCAGCAGGCGTGCGCCGGACTCAGCCAGTGCATAATTCCTCCAGCGCAGCCGCGACGCGCGCGTATTCCCCATCCAGCGCGGCGAGCGGCGCGGCATCGGCGAGGAGTCCGCCGAGTTCGAGCTCACGCGCCATTAGTCCCAGCCTGAGCGCACCGAAGGTGTTGCAGTTGGATTTCATGGAATGCGCCGCGCGCCGAATCTGCCGACGCGTCCGCCTGTGCACTGCGCGACTCCGCCAGCATGCGCGGGGCTTCTTCCAGGAAAGCGCTGACGAGTTCGTTGACAATTTCGGCACCCGCAGTGTCCTGGTGTTCGGCAAGGATGGCGAGGTCGAATGGAAAAATGACTCTGGTTCTAATCTGAGTCAACCCGGCAAAAAACAGTTAACGGCGAGCGGCACGTTCACTCCTTGCCTTGTTCACTCCTTGCCTTGTTCACTCATTCACCCTTCACGCCTTCGGCAACTCGAAAATAACGCACGTCGTCGTGCCATGCGCATACAGCTTGCCATCCGGCCCGAAGATGCGGCCTTCCGCGGTCGCGAGCTGGCGGCCGGGATGGATGACTTTGCCTTCCGCGCGTACCGGTCCGGTTTTGTCCGTGAGCCGGCGCACGAGGTTCACTTTCAATTCGCCGGTCGTATAGGCAAAGCCGCTTTTCAATGTCGTCTGCACGGCGCAGGACATGCACGAATCCAGCAAGGTGCAGGCCCAGCCGCCGTGCACGGTTCCGATCGGATTGTAAAAGTCGAAAGTCGGCGTGCCCTGGAACACGACCCGTCCCTCGTCGGCCTCGACCAGGAAAAAATTCAGCGTCTTGCCGATCGGCGGAAACGGCAGTAAACCGGCGGCGATGTCGCGCAGGAATTCCAGGCCCGAGCGCTGGCGCATGTCCTCCAGCGGACTCACTCCGGGATTGGTGACCCGCATGGCGACGTCTTCTTCCAGCTTGATCCAAGCTTCTGCAATCATCTTGTGTCTCCGGTCGCGGCGTTGCACATGCGTGCGAATTTAGCACGACTGGTCCGCGGTATCTTGATACGCCGCGCATCGCCTGCCGGTACACTGCGAGTCCACCAGTCAACCCAGTGGCCCACCGACGTGTAACGCAAAGACTGGTCAGCGATCGTAATACGGCCGCTGACCGGCCAAATGCTGTCACCCGATATTCGGATATCTGCGGACCGGGCTGGTGAGTTGGTCCGCGCTTGTTAACGCACGATGACCGCGCGAAAGGCGTCCTCAATCACTTCGTAGCCTTTGTTTGTTGGATGAGGCTCAAGGACGTAAATACCTCTCTTCAGGTATTTTTCGATAAGCAGCAGCCCTTGTTGGCGCAAGAATGCGTTGTAGACATCCGCGACGGCAATTGTCTTGTCCAGGCAACCATCGAGCCGCTTCACACTCCATACCACCTGGAGCAAAGTTTGGTTGAAAAGTGGTACGACACTGTCGGCACCGGGAATTTCGGAAATCGAATATAAGTTCTGAAGGTAAATCTGCCCGCGTGGGGGCATGCTGTAGCACAGTTGGGCGAGGATTGCGCTGAGATTTGCCGCAAAATTCTGGAGGACCGCGGGCGCCGCCTGCGCCGGATTAGGCAACCCGAGCAGGCCAAGAAGGTCATTCCCGCCTACTGACATGGTGACCACCGTCGGCTCAAACAAGTGCACCTGCGGAATCTGGAAATTCAGCACGTCATTGCTCGTTGCGCCAGGTACCGAGGCATTGTCGAACAGCGTGTTCGGGATGCTTCCGAATATCTCACCCAAATAGAGTTGATAGGAGTAACCCTTGGTGGCGGGTTGGGCTTTATAGCCTGCCGCCAGACTGTCGCCAAGCGACATGTAGCGCACCGGAGGATCCACGGCGGGCAATGCTGCCCACGCAACCGAAGGCAGGACAAGGTAGAGCAAAATAACGAGATCCCTGCGGAATCGTAAGTTCATGATCGTCTCCTTATAAAACCTCTGACGTTAATGATTCAGGAAGCCGGCAGGCTTACCCTGCCTTGCGAAAGTGCCATGACTTTGTTCGTATCTCCGGCCATCCAGGGTCGCTCTACTTCCCAGTACTCCGGCGACCGCTTGCCCGACTTGATCGCCTCCACCGCGAGCACCATCAAAGTTGCGACGACTTTTTCCTGGCGCAACAGCTTGTAGTCGATCGCGGCCCAGTCGACCACTTCGTCGACGGGTTGTCCGTCCACGTCGCGCTGATAGGGTTCGTGCCAGCCTCGCTGGCCCGGCCGAAACGTCGTTGTAATGCCCGTCTGTTTCGCGGCTACACGAAAGGGTTGCTCGCCCGGATGCCGGTATACAACGGCAAGAAGGATCTGGCCTCGTGTCAGCGCGTACTGATAGTTGCCCGTCAACACATAATTCTTCGCCGTCTGCTCCGGCATTCCTTGCGATACCAGCAGGCGTTGCAGCGCAGTGTTTGCCTCGAAGATCGCAGCCGAGCGATAGCGACCATACTGACCGGGCTGGCCCTGAATCTTTCCGGACTGCGGATCCACACGCTGGTCTTCGATGGATACGCCAAAGGTGGCCTTGTACGAGTCGTCCAGCGGAACCGCATTGGCCTGCAACAAGCCTTTATTGAGGTCGTTCAGACCGGTTCCGATGGTGTACGGGAGAAAAGCCAGGCCTTGTGCTATGCCCGCCACGATCATGAATGGCGAGAGGATCAGATTCTTCATGCCCTGTCCAAACGTATTGGCCGCGACATGCCCGTCGGCCTCACCGGGTGTTGCACATCCGCCCAGAAACATCAGTGTCGCCAACAGCACACTCGAAACCTGCATCATGTTCGTCTTCATTGTCTGCCTCCGTTGGTGGAAGTTGCTGTGCATACGCCTGCTAAAAAATGTTGACTGCAGGATGCATGCGGCGGCCTCCCGGATGGATTACCAACCGATTACTTATGACTTACAAAATCGTGAAGAACGCAGGATTGATTACGCTCGGGAAGCGCGTGCCAGGCCGCGGGTGAGTGGCCGCAACCTATTGGAGAGCCACAATTTTCTCGTAAATGCCGCGGGTCTCCAGGGAAGGCTCAACGCCCAGTCTCGCCGCGAGTACCGAGCGGCAGCGTGCGTAACCCTCGACGGCATCCGCAAATCGGCCAAGGTCGACGTAGCACTGCATGAGCTGGCGATATACGCTCTCGGCCAGATCGTCCATGTCGAGAACGCGATGAAGATAATCTACTGCTCGCTCTGTATCGCCGGCCTTTTGCCAGAAGTGCGCGATGTCGCACGCCGTGCGCACGTAGCGGTTGCGCAGACGTTGGCGAAGCGTCTGACTCCATGGTTGATCAGCTTCATTGCCGAGAAACGGGCCCCGATAAAGATCGAGAAGCCGGTCGCCAAGCGCGGCAACTGCCGAGCTGTCAATGGTCTCGCGCCCGCCGCGCAAGGACTGATCGATCAGCGCCGTGAGTTGTTCGAGTGCCCACGTATCTGTCCATATGTAGCGTCCATCGAGCGACAATTTGCCTTCCGAAAGAACCAGTGCGCGATCCTCACCCAGAAGCTTGCGCAACCGGTGCAAGGTAGAGTTGAAGGAGCGGTGCGCCGAGTCACCGTCGATGCGAGGCCACAGCGCTTCGGTAATGTGGGTTTCGCTCACTTCCCGGCCGCCGTGGGCAATGAGCACCTTGAGCAGGTCCAGGGGGCGTTTCTGTCCCTTACCCGACGAGACAATCGGCTCATTGCTGCGCAGAAGCCGAAAGGGCCCCAGCGTCTGAACCTTGAAGGGCCAAGGCCATCCGGAAAGTCCCAGGCGCGCGGAATCCAGCGTGAGGCCGCAGGCGCGAATGATCTCCGCGGCATAATCGGGCTCGATATGCGCCTCGAGCGCGCGGCTCATCAGGCGTGCAAGCGGATCGGGCCGCCATAACGTAAACGTCACAAAATTACGCGGCTTGCCGACCGTGAGCGCCTGGCGCAATGCCAGCAGTCCCGAGCGGCGGCGCCGTTTGTCTTCGAGCGCAATGCGCGCGTAGCTCATCAGACCGGTAAATTCGAGCAGGTGGTTCCTGATCGGTCGCCCGAGGTCGTACGCCTGCTGGAATTGCGCCATGGCGTTGGTTCTCTCGCCGCCCTCGTAGAGAACCTCGGCTGCAGCCAGGCGGCACAGCACTTCGAAGTAAGGGCAACCCACCTCGACCGCTGTCCTGAGCGCGAGCTTTTGTTGCTGGAACGCGCGCAGGTTGTCGTGCGCGAGCAATGCATGCCAGGTTGCGAAGAGATGGAACAGGCAGAGATCGAAGCGCGCCGCCACCCTCGGCAATTTTGTGAACTCGTCGAGCATCTGTCTCGCGGCGTCTAGGTCACCGCAGGTCAGCATACCGCCTGCTCCGAATGCCAACAGTTGATGGGAGGTGACGTTCACCCCGGCGGCCTGCTCTATCTCGAGTCCCCCGCGTACCGACCGGAGGCATTCATCATGCTGCGCGGTGAGCATGAAGTACATGACCTCGGCCAATCTCATCATGCTCATTGCAAACGGCGAAACCTCATGGTTGGAGGTCAGGCGTCGCATACTTTCGATTACCACCCATGCTTTCGGGAAGTGCCCTCCCCATATGATCGCAATTGCGACGCGAGGCTGCACCAGCATGCGCACGTCCGGGTCTTCCTGGGCCGCTGATGCCTTGTGGGCTTGCTCGACCCACTTCTCGAGGTCGGGATGGTGCGGCTGGCGCACGACCATTGAGGCCAGCAGGCTCGTTTCAAGACGGGTGCCCAGCGACTGGGACAGCATTTCCGGATGTGTGCGCAGCAACTCGTCCATGATCGGGATCCACCGATCGAGTAAAGTGAAATCATCCAGCTCGTACAGGATCGAGTCCATCGCGCCGGAACAGCTCAGCATGAGCCCGGTTACATCCTTATCCTTCTGCGCACGGAACAGTTCAAATGCCTGCTCATGCAGGATGCGGCCTTCGCGAGGCGACGCGTGCATGCGCGCCACGGCGATCCAGTACAGCGTCCACGGGTGCTGCTGCTGCACTTCCTTGGGCAAGGCTACGACCCACTGCGCAAGCGTTTCCGCCATGCCCCGGTTGAGCATCGCCTCGGCATGGGAGCGAATCACCTTGACCATGTGCTCCCAGTCGTTGATCTCGCGCAGCAGGGAGACACATTCGCCGACAAGCCCTTCTGCTTCCAGCAAGGCTGCCGCTTTTCGTTGCAATCCGATGCGTTTTTCCTTGTCGAAAGCTTCGGCAACACGCGAAAGCAGGAACTCGCGCAGCAGCGGGTGGTACTGGTATACGGGTTCGGGTTTAGCCTGCTTGAGCGTCACAAAATAGTTTTCGCGATACATCCGGGCCAGAATCGTTCTCGCATCGGCTTCACCGGTCAGACTGCGGGCCATTTCTGCCGTCATCTGCGGCAAGTAGGCGGTATCCAGGAGGAAGGTTTGCGTGCGGGAATCGGACTTCTCGAATATCTCTCCAGCCAGGTAATCGAATATGAGTTGCGGGGTGGACAACTCCGGCACTTGCGCGATCGAGTCGCGGGCGCCGACCTGCTCCAACGTCAGAATCAAGCCGGCCGCCCAGCCCTGGGTCTTTTCATACAGTTCGGCGAGCGTCTGGCCTGACAGATGATGACCGCGTTGGTGGACAATCGCGTTGCTTTCTTCCTGGGTCAGCCGCAGATCTTCCCAGCCAAGCACCTCCATCGCCTGGTTGGCGCGCAACCTCGCCATCAGCGGCGGAGGGTCGCTTCGACTGATAAGCACAGCAACACAATCGCCGGGAACCTCGGAGAGCGCGATGCGAATTGCCTCATGGAATAACGACTGCGCGGACACTTCGTGGTACCCGTCGAGCACTATCGCAAACGGCCTGCCGAGGTGCGAGTACAGCGTCTGGAAATAACGGCGGGCGAACGCCGAAATGGCAGCGTGATATTCCGGCGTAAGTTGTGGGAGCCGCAGTTGCGGCTTGGGGCGCAGTTCACTGGCCGCCAAGCCAAGGTAATAAAAGAACGACGCAACATCCCCGTCGCCTTCGTCGACTTGATACCAAAGCGATTGCTGTTTGCGACGTTCCAGGTAGCTGGCAACGAGCGTCGTCTTTCCGCATCCGGGCGGACCCGTCACCCAGATCGCGCATTTTTGGGTGGCATCCAGCATCGCGAAGAGGCGATCTCGAGGCAGGATGCCGGCAAAGCTTGGACGTGTGGTCTTGGCAAGGGAAACAAGCCTTGTGCTCATGTTATGGCCCCCTTACAGGCAGCGAGCAGGACTCACTGCACCGGACCTGACTGTATGTCGTCCATCGGCATAAGGCGGGTTGGCCCCGCATTGGTCTGATTATTTGATGGCGGGAAAGCAGCGAAATGGAACCAGGGTCTGCCCCAACATCGACTCGCACATCGCCAGGGCCGGCGTCTGACAATCTTGCAAATGTCATCGACCCGATGCAATGCGAGCGGCCGAGCTGGCCGCGCACATGCGCTGGAAAGCGCAGACGCGATCGTACCAACGGCGAAAGTCGCGTCGTCATGGCTCACGCGCCCCCTGAAATCCCTTACGATCCGCCGATGCTCGCGAAATTCTCTGGCTGATGCTTACGAGCGTTCCGAGAGGCAATCATACTCTGCGGTTGACAGGGTAGGGAAGGTTGGGCCATCTCCTTCTCCTTCTTTCTTTCACCTCCTCCCTTTTCTCCTGGCGCCCGCTTTAGGCACGACCGCCGCCACCGGCAGCGGCAACGCCGTCTGATACTTAGAAATTATCCGTAAATAATGTTTATCTTCATACGCACCTTGCGAAACGCGATGATCGCGGCGGCGAGATAGTTAAGCGCGAGGAAGCTGCGCTCAAGCTTCTCATAGCGCACGAGCAACTTGCGGAAGCGGTT
>JANXVW010000021.1 GCA_025351455.1 Betaproteobacteria bacterium
ATACGGTTCCTGGCCTTGATCTCGATGGTCTGGTCTTCCAGGATCGTTGCGTTCGTGCGACGGTCCTCCGCCATCATGACTCCGGCGCCTACGCCGGCACCGACCATCAATGGAATGCACGATTGAAGAACGGGAGCAAAGGCCACAAGCAACGCAACGACGCGCACGGTAGATTTCATTCATTCCACTCCTAGCAACAGACAGTCGATTGCATCGCACATGCAATGCAGGCATAACAGATGAACTTCCTGGATGCGCGCGGTTCGATCCGCGGGCACGCAGATGTGCACGTCCGCCGGCCCGAGCAGGGCCGAGATCTTGCCGCCTTTCTTTCCGGTGAGCGCGACGACATTCATCTGGCGGTCGTGCGCGGCATTGATCGCTTCCATCACATTCGCCGAATTGCCGCTGGTCGATATGGCCAACAGGATGTCGCCGGGCTGGCCCAGCGCGCGTATTTGCTTGGAGAACACTTCGTCATAGTGGTAGTCGTTGGCGATCGACGTGAGCGTGGAGGTATCCGTGCTCAGGGCGATTGCCGCAAGCGGCGGGCGCTCCTTCTCGAAACGGTTAAGCAGCTCCGCGGAAAAATGCTGCGCGTCAGCTGCAGACCCGCCGTTGCCGCACGACAGGATTTTTCCTTCCTGCATCAGGCACTCGACCATGCGCTCGGATGCGCTGGCCAGTGGCCCGGAGA
This sequence comes from Betaproteobacteria bacterium, assembly GCA_025351455.1. GTDB lineage: Bacteria > Pseudomonadota > Gammaproteobacteria > Burkholderiales > JACQAP01 > JACQAP01. The sequence goes on from JANXVW010000021.1 coordinate 698, forward strand.
GAAGTTCCATCGCCTGCAGCTTGAGCTGGGCGCTGTCCGTGAAATGCTGGTTAATGCGGCTGATGAGGTCCATCGGTGGCGGTTATTTGCGTGACGGGCGAATTATTGCATAAAGCTCCGTCTGCATTCGTCCCGCAAGCGCTTATTCACCGAATGCATTTTCTATCCATTCGAGCTCCTGCGTGTCGCCGCTAAGCAACACCGCATCGAAGCGGCATGCCGGAAACTCCTGTGTGACCGCCATGTAGTGCCGGGCGGCGCGCAACAGCTTTTCGCGCTTGGCGGCGGTAATACTCTCGATCGCTCCGCCAAAGGATTTGTTGCGCCGATAACGCACTTCGACGAACACCAGCGTACGCCCGTCGCGCATAATCAGGTCGATCTCGCCGAAGCGACAGCTGTAGTTGCGCTCCAGCAATCTGAGTCCGCGCCCTTTCAGGAATTCCGCGGCGCTCTCTTCGGCCAGTGCGCCACGCCCGCTCATCGACCCTGCGAGCCGTCCAGCACCTTGGCGCTGCCTTGGGAAAATTGTGCGGGGACCAGCGTGCGGACGAACTGGTGAGCGTTGTTCAGCGCGATCGTACCCGTCACGCCGTCCAGCGGCGCCATGGTCTCAAAGGGGCGCAGCAGTTCCTGGACAAGGCGGTAGGCATCGATCCCCAGGGCATAGAAGCGTTCCTGGTCCAGGCCCGAGCGTTGGCCGTCTGGTCGCGCATAGCTGATGACCGCGGGGTGGTCGGGCTGCAGCAGCCAGGGCATGTCGAGAAAACGCACCCCATCCAGATCGTAGCTGGCGAGCGCATCCGCGTTCGAAGTGAAGATCATCGAAGTCGCGTAGATCGGCGTGGAGGCGCCCAAATAGGAACGGATGAACCGAGCCCGGGCCGCGTCGAGCGACATGAACACGATGTCTGCTTTCGAATTCATCACCTGCTCGCGCAATCTGGCCAGCGTTGCCGAATTCGTCGTGTAGCCAAACTGGCCGGTAACTTCCGCGCCAAGTTTTTTCCATTCCTCGGAGAAGGCCTGGGCAATGCGGCCTCCCAGAGCCGAGTCGCCGGCAATGATGAACACCTTGCTGCCACCCTGGCGTAGCGCGAATTGCGCGGCCTGGCGAGCTTCGGCTTCGATTTGCAAGCCGTATACATAGAGGTCACGCGGGAGCAGGATTTCTCCCTCCGGCACGTTCAGCGCCAGTGTCGGCACGCTGACCAGGCCGCTTTGCGCCAACGATGTCACGCCGTTTCGAGTCAGTGGGCCGATTACCGCGCGCGCCCCAAGCGATGTGGCGCGCTGATAGGCTGCAAGGATCTGCTCGGGATCGTCACTCGTCGGATAAATCCTGACTTTCAGGCTGCCGGGCTGGGCATTGCCGGCAGCATTCAGTATGCCCAATCGCACGGAATCGGCATGCTTGCCGTAGGAACTGGACTGCAACGGCAGTATCACCCCGATATGCGGCTCGCTGACAGGAACCTTGTCTACGGTGTCCTCGGCGCTCGCGAAGCCGGTGGCTAAGGCGAGGAGCGCCCAGTATAGTAATGACCACACCGATAAAGAAAAGGCCGGACGAATTTGCATAGCGAACGTACGGAAGTAGCCGAGCCCCTATTATATGTGGTGGCCACCCCGATCGGGAATCTTCGGGACATCACGCTGCGTGCAATCGATACGCTCAAATCGGTGGATGCGATCGCCGCGGAGGATACCCGGGTCTCGCGCAAGCTGCTGGCCCATCTTGGTATTCAGACAAACCTGATTTCGGCGCATGAGCATAACGAACGCGAGGCGGCGCAAAAACTGGTGACGTTGTTGTCGCAAGGGAAGTCAGTCGCGTTGATTTCGGATGCGGGCACCCCGGCAATCAGTGATCCTGGTGCAATCGTTGTTGCGCACGTCAGGGCGGCCGGATTTCGCGTGGTTTCGATTCCCGGTGCGAGTGCGATTACGACGGCGATAGCGGCCGCGGGACTGCAATCCGAGTCGTTCTGTTTTCATGGCTTCCTTCCCGTCCGCAAAGGCGAACGCGAGAAAATGCTGGCGGCGCTCAAGGCGCAGCCCGGCCTCCAGGTCTTTTATGAGGCGCCGCATCGCATAGTCGAATGCATTGCCAGCATCGTCGCGGTATTCGAGGGCGACCGACGCATCGGCATTGCGCGCGAACTGACCAAACTGTTCGAGCAAGTGCATGTGTGCCGCCTCGACGAAGCGCTGGCCTGGCTGGAGCAAAGCGAGAATCATCGGCGAGGGGAATTCGTGTTGCTGGTGGAAGGCTGCGCGGACGCTGTAGAACAGGACGATTCCGGCCCGCAGCACGTGCTCGAAATCCTGTTGCAGGAATTACCACTTAAGCAGGCCGTGGGGCTCGCAGCCGAAATCACAGGAATCAAGAAAAATGCGCTGTACGAAAAGGCATTGAAACTTAAAAACGAAGGTGGCGACGAAAAGAAATGACCGAGCAAGAATATTTTCCCGATGAGCGCGGATTGGCATGGACCGAATAACGTTAACTTTGCCTGACGATTGGCATCTTCACTTGCGCGACGGCGACGCGATGAAGGCGGTTCTCGCGGATACCGCGAGGCGCTTCGGTCGCGCTATCGTCATGCCGAACCTCAGGCCGCCGGTAACGACGGTCGAGGCCGCGACGGCGTATCGCGACCGCATAACCTCGGCTTTGCCGTCCGGGAGTGAGTTCAAGCCGTTGATGACGCTCTATCTGACCGACAACACGAAGCCCGCTGAAATACGCAATGCCAAGGCGAGCGGTATCGTGAATGCCGTGAAATACTATCCTGCAGGCGCGACCACCAATTCCGACGCCGGTGTAACCGATATACGCAAATGCATGGGCGCCCTCGAGGCGATGGCCGAGAGCGCAATGCCGCTGCTGATTCATGGCGAAGTCACTGATGCGGACATCGATGTTTTCGACCGCGAAAAAACTTTCATTGAACGCACGATGATCGCCTTGACCCAGCGGTTGCCCGGTCTGCGCATCGTGATGGAGCACATCACGACGGCCAACGCGGTCAAGTTCGTGCTGGGCGCGCCGGACAATGTGGCCGCCACGATTACAGCGCATCACCTTTTGATGAATCGAAACGATATCTTCAGGGGCGGAATTCGTCCGCATTTCTATTGTCTTCCGATCCTGAAACGCGAAGAGCACAGGCTGGCGCTGATCAAGGCGGCTACTTCGGGCAATCCGAAGTTTTTCCTGGGCACCGACAGCGCGCCCCATGCGCGCGACACCAAGGAAACGTCATGTGGTTGCGCGGGCATCTATACCGCGCATGCTGGCATCGAACTCTACGCGGAAGCGTTCGACGCGGCCGGAAGCCTGGACAAGCTCGAAGGATTTGCCAGCTTTCACGGCGCCGATTTTTACGGTCTTGCGCGCAATCGCCGGCAGATCACCCTCACCAGACGCGCCTGGTGCGTTCCCGACGAAATACCGTACGGCGCCGATACTCTGGTCCCGCTGCGGGGCGGAGCTACGATCGCCTGGAAGATCGAATAGAAGACTCGCGTAAATAGGCCTCGTCAGCATTTCGAACGCATTGGAACGGATTTTCCGGAACTAATTTCATTGAATGCCTAAACCATCCGAATCGCTTGAGCGTCAATATGCTGCGCTGCATTGAAACCGGAAAGCCGAGTGTTTTCGTGAAGATATTTATGCAATTGAAAATCCGATTGAACTTGGGATCAGAACAGAGCAACTGATTGCACGGCTCAGCCCCGCTGGCGACACAAATTGACGCTTTGGTCCGTCACTCAAGTCATGGATAATCCGTCAGCAGTGGGAGGCATCAGGGTTCGCATGAGAATGTCGGGCGGCGGGGGATTTATGCACGGCGCAATGCTCCGCCAGCTAGTTCCGTACAATTCATCGCGTAGAGCCTACAGAGGCAGCCGGATTATTATTTCCGGCTGCCGTTCGTTTAGATGACAGGGGGATAAAATGAACAAGGCAGAACTTGTCGACGCCATCGCGAAAAAAGCGGGTGGCAGCAAATCCATGGCCGATGTCATGATTGATGCATTCATCGATACAGTGACCGGGTCGCTGAAAAAGGGTGAAAACGTAACGCTGGTCGGCTTCGGAACGTTTTCGCAGGGCAAGAGGGCGGCGCGTTCGGGGCGCAATCCGCAAACCGGCGCAGCCATCAAGATTCCCGCTGCGAAGACCGCCAAGTTTGCTGCTGGTGCCAGGTTGAAGGCTGCAGTCAACGGCAGGAAATAGTCGCGGAATGCGGGAGAAAAAACGGAGGGGCGAAAGCCCCTCTTTTTAATGGCGGCTGCCATCGGAAAGCATTCGTTCCGAACTGCGCAGGCAGGGGCGATGGGCGCCCGAGGTTCAACCGCGATTCAAAATGCGGAAGCAGGCCATGCAGCGCGTAGAATACGTCGCGAAGCTGGCCGGGCAGTCGCTGTGCAATTCGCTTGCATAGAGGAAAGTCCGGGCTCCGCAGAGCAGGATGCCGGTTAACGACCGGACGCCGCGAGGCGATGGAAAGTGCCACAGAGAATAGACTGCCTATGGCTGATACCCGACTTTGTGACCGGATGGTCGCAAAGTCTCGCTCTCGTAGCGAGAAGGGTGTCGGATCAGGCGAGGGTGAAACGGTGCGCGTCCCGCAAGGGCGTGGGCAGCCGCAAGGCTGCCGGGTAAGAGCCCACCGCGCTTCTGGTAACAGAAGCGGCACGGCAAACCCCATCCGGAGCAAGACCAAATAGGGGGGCAATAGCGCGGCTCGCGCTGTCCCCGGGTAGGTTGCTCGAGCCGGCAGGTAACTGCCGGCCCAGATGAATGACTGCCGGAGTGCCGCAAGGCATTCCACAGAACCCGGCTTACAGGCCAGCTTCCTTTTCTTCGGAGAATTCGGACCAAGATTCTCCGTCGGCCATTTCCCACATGGCCAATTTCTCGAATTAACATTAATAATGATCTTTATCTTATTAAAAAATAACAATCATTTACTCATTCTCATACTAATCTCAATAATTATCTGTAAGTCGTTGTCGTAACTCAAAAAACTGCCGGCTCCGCTTGACCTTCCATTTTTTTTCTACTAGAGTGGGGAAAAGTAGGTTTAAGTGGGAAAACTTGGAAATTCCAACACTTCCGGCGAATTGAGAAATGTTTCAGGGAGCGACAGCACTTAATCTGGATGCCAAGGGCCGACTTGCCGTCCCGACGCGGTATCGGGATGCCCTCCAGTCCGGCGAAACGGGTAAGCAAGTGCTTACCGCCCATCCCCATCGATGCGTTCTGCTGTATCCGGAACCTGCCTGGGAGCCCATCCGCGTCCGGATCATGGGCTTCTCCAGTTTCGACGCACAGACCAGCTTGTGGAAGCGTCTGTTAGTCGGTTTCGCGGAAGAAGTGGAACTCGATGCTTCCGGACGACTGTTGATCTCCCCCGAATTGCGCAAATTCGCCTCCTTCGAGAAGCAGGTAATGATGGTGGGCCAAGGTAGTCATTTCGAAATCTGGAGCCAGGAGGCCTGGGAAAAGCAGTTGGACCTGTTGTCGACGGGTTCGGACAAGGCGCCGCCGGGGATGGAGAACTTTGCCTTGTGAGTCCGGCCTCGTCCGCGAAAAGCGGGGCAGGCTCGCACAAGACGGTGCTTCTCAACGAAGCCGTCGAAGCACTGGACATCAAGGCCGACGGGGTTTACGTGGATGCGACTTTTGGCCGTGGCGGACACAGCCGCGCGATCCTGGCGCGGATGGGCCATTCGGGAAAATTGATTGCAATCGATCGCGATCCCGAGGCACTCGCATCCGCAGCGGAGATTTCCGATTCGCGATTGACCGCTATCCAGATGGAATTCGGACGGATCGGACGGCTTGTCGCAAAGGCGGATTTGGCTGGAGTCGACGGCGTGCTGCTCGATCTGGGTGTCTCTTCACCCCAGATCGACTCCGCTGCCAGAGGCTTCAGTTTCCGCTTCGACGGACCGCTCGACATGCGGATGGATCCCGGCCACGGAATATCGGCGGCCGAGTGGCTTGCGCAGGCTTCGGAACAGGAAATCGGGGAGGTCATCAAACGCCATGGCGAAGAACGGTTTGCTAAACAGATTGCAAGAGCGATTGTTGCGGCTCGATCGAGCGGGCCTGTCGACCGCACACGGCAACTTGCCCAGATCGTGGCAAAAGCCGTTCCC
>JANXVW010000024.1 GCA_025351455.1 Betaproteobacteria bacterium
TAGAAGGGCCGGGGATGAGGGACAGTTCGATTCGAACGACAGTACCTTCTCTCACCCGTCGCTTGCGCGCCGACCTCTGACAGGGTACTCCGGGCTTCGCCAGGGTATCCCGGAGGGAGAGGTCAGAAAAAGCGACCCGTCGCCTGAAGGCGAGGAGTTTACGGATCCCCTAGCGGGGACTCTAAACATTCGCAAGCAGCGAGGCACATGACGAGGAGCAACGCGGCTGGTCATGCGAGCAACTGCCGCGCCACCGTTCGAATCGCCTGCCAAAGCTGCGCCCTGGTGACCCCGTCGACGCTCAACGCGGTCATGCATTCCTCCAGCCGACCGCGCCGCGCCTCCAGCCCATCGACCGCCTGTGACAGCGATCTCCGCACCGACTCGCCGTAAGCACGCTCTGCCTTCACGCAGGCGGCCTCCAGAAGCGGTCGATCCGCGCGCATCATTGCCAGATCGATCAGGTCGCGACTGTAAACCGAGTCATCCGCCCATCGGTCCGCATTCGCGAGCAGCTTCTCCGCCGCCAGATCAATAGGGGCAAGGGTCTGTATTCCGCAGACACGATCGCGCTGGCTCGGCACCACCAGGTCGATTCTCGCCTCGAGCACTATTTCGAACTTGATCGTCGATTCGCCAGAGCGTACCTGCGTGCGGATTCCGTATTGGTCCGCGCGAATCTCCCGCGCAAGTTTGACTTCGATGCCCTCGCGCGCGATCGGCAAATAGTCGCGCACGTTTCCGAGCATCTGGCGCAGGTCGCGATAGCCCGCCAAATCGGAAATCACGAAATCGATGTCCATGGACTCGCGATATTCACCATAACGCAGCGCCATGGCAGTCCCACCGCCGAAATAGCAGTGGCGCTGCGACAAGGCTGGCGCATCGAGTGACTGCAAGACAAGCGCGACGTCGCGGTGATGCGGACGCTCAAACAAGCAGACGTCCTCCGCCAAGTTCGCGCGATAGAGCATCGATCAGCGCCGCTTCTTCGTTGGAAAGGGCGGTGCGATCCAGGTGGCGCCAGTTGCGTTCGTACAGGTCGAGCGCTTCCGGCGGCGAAATTTCGTCCACGCCCTGCAATTGCCAGGCGAGCTTCTTCAGTTGCGGAAAGACGCGAAGCCGGATCCTCTTGGGCAGCTTCGTCGCTGCGGCCGCAGCCTTTGCGTCGAGTAAGTCGAAGGCCAGTCCCAGGGCGGTTGCAATGGCGACCCAGGCGCCGACGGCAACAGTCGGCTCGCCGCGCTCAATACGATGGAGCGTGACGCGCGAGATTCCCGCAGCTTGGGCTGCCGCGACGGCGGTCACTCGCTGGCGCTTGCGTGCGGTGCGAATACGCTCCCCCAGAAACGCAAGGCGCTTCTGGTCGGCGAGGACAATGACGGGAGCGGCGGCGGGCATTATGTTTCTCATGATAGACAAAAAGGTCAATTTGTCAACTATGAGAAACACAATACCGGTCGCGGCGTACTACGGACTTGCTAATGTCGTCAGCCAGCAGGTGGCGTCGTGATAGCCCTTCGAATCCCAGCCAGCGGCGCGTTGTCGTCGAACTCGGTGCCATCAGGCGTGAGCTTTACGCCGAGGCGTTTCCAGAGTGCGGGGAGATCGGGAATGACCGGTGCGTTGCGCATCTCGTCGTAAAGTTCGACCAGCACATTTGTGCCGGTCGCCTTGTCCGCTATTGCCAATGTTCGCCTTACGTCCCACGCGACTTCGACGCTGCCGCCCTGCGCGACGATGGCCCGCAGGCCATCCCGCAAACCGAATCGGTTGCCGGTGAGTTCGCGAATGCGAACATCGGCAAGCAGGTAAAACAAGGCACCGCCCCAATACGTGCGCCCCCAGGTGTGGGTATTGTCCAGGCCGCGGTCGCCTGCGGCAGGCAGTCCCTTGGGCATGTCCTGCAGCATGTCGCGCCAGATGGTCTCCTGCGTCAGTTGTCCGACCTGGGCACGGGCAATCGGTTCGACGTAAGTTGCCAGGCCTTCCTCCAGCCAGGCATGCTGCTCGCCGATTTCGGGCATCGCGAGATGGACCATTTCATGAGTCATGATCCAGTCACGCTTCAAGTCGGCGTTATCGCTGTAACGCCCTACCCCCACACGGATCAGCGCGCCGTTGTAGACGTAGGTCGTACCCGAATGCGCGCCGCGACCCTCCCCGGCTTCGATGCGGATGCGCACATGTTTCACTGGAAAGCGGCCGTAGTAGCTTTGTACTGCATGCGCTGATGCGGCGATCCATTCGCGCACTTCGTTGCGATCCATCGCGGCGGCATCGCCCGTGTAAATGATCTCGATGGTGGCATCGGCCAGTTTGATCTCGCTGTTCGCCGGCGACCCTCCTGATTTTTCGGCAGCGGAGGCGACGGACATGCCACTGGCGAAGAGGGCCAGTAACAATACGCAACAGCGGAGTGTCTGCATCATGTCAATGGATCTCCGGTTCGGGGATGGGCGCCGTTCCTTCCAGAAAATCGAAATCGCAGCCCTTGTCGGCCTGCGAGACGTGCTGCGAAAAGATCTTGCCGTACCCGCGCTCGTATTTTTTCGCCTTGGGTTTCCAGACCTCGCGGCGCCCTGCAAGTTCCTCGTCGCTTATTTTGAGCGTCAACTTTCTGGCCGGCACATCGAGTTCGATGATGTCGCCGGTCCGGACCAGCGCGAGCGGCCCACCAATCCATGACTCGGGCGACACATGCAGCACGCAGGTGCCGTAGCTGGTTCCGCTCATGCGCGCATCGGAAATGCGCACCATATCGCGCACGCCTTGCTTCAGCAGCTTTTTCGGGATCGGCAGCATGCCCCACTCCGGCATCCCCGGACCACCGAGCGGACCGGCATTTCTGAGGACCAGCACGGAATCCGCGTCGACATCGAGGTCCGGATCGTCAATCCGGGCCGCCATGTCGTTGTAGTCCTCGAACACCATTGCGCGGCCGGCGTGTTGGAGCAGCTTCGGGTCGGCCGCAGTGGATTTGATGACGGCGCCGTCGGGAGCGAGATTGCCACGCAGGACGATCAGCCCGCCTTCGGGCTGCATTGGATTGACCGGCGTGCGGATCACGTCGGCGTTATGGATTTTCGCACCGGCAATGTTTTCGCCCAGCGTTTTACCGGTACAGGTCAGTTCATCCACGTCGAGCAATCCGCGCATGCCTTCGAGCATGCCGCACAGCCCGCCGGCGTAGTAGAAATCCTCCATCAGGTATTTGCCCGAAGGCCGCATGTTCACCAGATAAGGCGTGCGCTGGCCGATCTGCTCGAAGCGCTCGAGCGGTATGGAGATGCCGGCGCGGCCGGCCATGGCGATCACGTGGATCAACCCGTTGGTGGAACCGCCCAGCGCCATCAGCACCCTGATCGCGTTGTCGAAGGATTTTTCGGTCAGAATGTCGCGCGGCTTGAGATCCTCCCAGACCATCTCGACGATGCGCCGCCCGCTGAACTCCGCCATGCGGCTGTGATTCGAATCCACCGCGGGAATCGTCGAGGAATTCGGCAGGCTGAATCCGAGCGCCTCGGCAACGCCAGTCATGGTCGAGGCCGTGCCCATGGTCATGCAGGTGCCAGCCGAACGTGCGATGCCTTCCTCGATCTGCGTCCAGTCGCGCCCCGTAATGTTGCCGGAACGCAATTCGTCCCAGTATTTCCAGACGTCTGATCCGGAGCCCAACGTCTTGCCCTGCCAGTTGCCGCGCAACATCGGCCCCGCCGGCATGAAGATCGCCGGCACATTCATGCTGATCGCTCCCATCAGCAGGCCTGGCGTGGTCTTGTCGCAACCGCCCATGAGTACACAGCCATCCACCGGATAGGAACGCAGCAACTCCTCGGTTTCCATGGCGAGAAAGTTGCGATACATCATCGTGCTTGGTTTCTGGAACACTTCCGCGAGCGCGATCGCCGGCATTTCCAGCGGATAGCCCCCGGCCTGCCAGACGCCGCGCTTGACCTCTTCCGCGCGCTGCCTGAAATGCGAGTGGCAGTTGTTGATGTCGCTCCAGGTATTGATGATGGCGATGACCGGCTTGCCCTTGTAGTCCGGGTGCGAATGGCCCATCTGCAGCGTGCGCGATCGGTGTCCGAAGGAGCGAAGGTCCTGGGGGCCATACCATCGATGGCTGCGCAGCTCTTCGGGTTTTTTTCTTGTGCCCATGCTCTTCCTCGGTTGTAGTTGTCGATCGTGGATCGAAGCGTACAACAGGCTCGCACGGCCGGAAAGGCGGGCGGGAACAAACAAAAGACGTACACGGGTGGCCGGCAGGCGGTCACTACCGTCGAATCAGAGGAGAAATGGTTCGCCGGTAATTCAGGCTTTGCGCAGCTGTTTCTTCAGTTCGGCTTCGGCGGCGAGCCAATCCTGCTCATGTGAGCCGGGCAGGAAGCCGCGCGATTGCGCACGATAGTAGGCCGCGGTCGCGACCATTTCGCGCCAGGCGCTCTCGCTAATGGCGGGGCTGGATTTCTTCTTCGGCCTGGGGACCTTGGCTGCCGGCGCCGGTAGGGCGGCTGTCTTGCTGCGCGCGGTAATCGTGACTGCGGGAGTCTTGCGGGTGGTGCGCGATTTTCCGGTCTGGGCTGCTGGCATGGCGCTTCCTTTCCTATCCGCGACCGGCCGGAAACAATAGCCGGAGATGCCGGTTGCCATTGCAAATTCGGGACCATGCAAAAACGCAGGATTATCAGCAGCGCAGGGCCGCCCCACGCCCCGGTGCCGGGCAAGCCTCCGCAGCAGTGCTCTAACCTGGTGCCGGTTCAGAGTTTCTTTTTCTGGAACTCGCCCCAGGCTTTCTCGAAGCTCGATTGCATGTTCTTCCATGCCGCTTCCGCGCCTTTGCTGACTTCCAGCCAGGCGGCGTGGCTGGCGTCGCGGGTTTCGTTCAGGCGTTTGACGGTTTCGTCGCGCTGTTTTTCCAGCGCCTTGATCTGGACTTCGTACTGGGCCTTCGCGCCGGCCTGCGCCTTCTGCACTTCCTGTTCCCACTTGCCCAACTTCGAATTCCATTCGTCTAGCTGCTTTTTCATGTGCTCGACATATTCCTCGCGCGTCATCATGGTTGAAGCTCCTCGTTGTTGTGGGCCAGCCGCCTTCTATTTATAGGCCAGAAAATCCCGTCTTACCAGGATCGATTCCTACTCGACCGTCAGCACAATGTTGAGTTCGCGCGATGCAACGGGATGGGTGATGCGCAAGGTCACCGCCTGCATGATTTTCTCGAAACCGTCTTCCGATTGTGAAACGGTCTTGTGCGGCGCGACGCTGACCGCGACCGCGGGATTCATCGTCAATACAACCTTGCCCCCCAGTACGCCGTCCTCCAGTGCCAGGGTCGTAATGTTCTGCCAGGCATAGGGTTCGCCGAAACCGCCCGTTACTTCGCCGTTGACTACGTAACGGCCGAGGAAGCCGTCGCAGCTCGGCATCGCCAGGTTGATCTCGGTTTCCAGCGCCATGGCCGCGCCCGCGATCCGGTAGTCCACGTTCAGACTGTTTGCGCGTATCGACACCGTCTTGACGATGCCTTCCGCGAGCAGTTCGGCGCGCGCGCCCTTCACCGCCGGCCGGGTGTATCGCACCGGCTGCCCATTGTGCCGGTCGACGAACATGACGCGCGCCACGGCGTCCGGATTGAGGTCCTCAGCCGACACCGGATGGCGGAAATTGACCCGATCGTGCGCGGACGCGATGCCGTCGCCGTGGTACTCGCCCTGCGCGGCACCATGGTCGCGGATCTTGCGATAGTAGTGTTCGGGCCGCCTTGCCAGCGTATCGCCGAAATTGTGGCGCAGTCCGTAGGCGTCCAGTTCGTGGATCGCGCCGAGGCCGTCATCTCGGATGACCGCCTGCAGCAGCTCGTTGCCGATGAAGAATTCGTCGTGGCCGTCCAGATCGAGATCGACGACCGCGTCCGTACGCGGGTCGGCCTTGTCGAGCAGGGCCTCCAATTCGACGATCGCGTTCCATACCGCCCGGCGCAGATGCGGCAGATAGAGCCCGCCGAACAATCCGTGCCAGTAGGCGTCATTGGCCTGCGCGAGATGCAACAGCTCGCGCATGCGGTCCGTCGCCTTGGCGCCGCGTTCGGCAACGCGCGTGGAAAGTTGCTGCATGCGCTTGTGCATCCAGTTCGATTCGGCGTAACGCGACATGAAGTTCCGCCAGATTCCGCCTCGCACGAAGGGTTTCGTCTGCTCGTAGTGCTGCTGGTCTTTTTCCCGCCTGACCAGTTCGGCATAGCCGTCCGCGCGATCGGCATTGAGCGTCCATTCGTTCATCTCGATGTACGAGGTGGTCGGCAGGTAGACCACCCCCCGCGTGCGCTGCCCGGCGTGGAAGTCGCGGTACAGCGCGGGCTCGATCGACGGCGAGGCGATCACGCCTTCGATGAATTGCTTGAGCCACTGCTTCTCGTAAACCCAGACGTA
>JANXVW010000030.1 GCA_025351455.1 Betaproteobacteria bacterium
GCCACCGTCACGCAGTATCTGCGCTGCTTTCTCTATTTCATGATCCGTTACCAACTAGGGCAACCTCTTTGAACACGAAGGAGCACGAAGGAAAACACAACCGAAAAGCATGGTTTCGAGTTTCTATTCACCCGTCGCCACTTTGCATTGAAAGGTCATGCCTCTGAATCTCCTTCGTGGCCCTTCGTGTTTCCTTCGTGACCCTTCGTGTCCATGCGTTTCGCATTCACGTGGTCAAAAGCCGGAGCGCTTCCTCGTATTTTTCGGCGGTCTTGCGCAACACGTCGTCGGGCAGTGCCGGCGCGGGAGGCTGCTTGTTCCACTTCTGCGCCTCCAGCCAGTCGCGCACGAACTGCTTGTCGAACGACGGCGGGTTCGTGCCGACGCGATACTGGTTCCGCGGCCAGAAACGCGAAGAGTCCGGCGTCAGCGCTTCGTCTATGAGATAAAGTTTGCCGGCCTTGTCCTGGCCGAACTCGAATTTCGTGTCGGCGATGATAATGCCCCGGGTCAGCGCATAGGCCGCTGCCTCGGAATACAACTGGATCGTCTTGTCGCGCACCAGCGCCGCCTGCTCGGCACCGACCAGGCGCCGCATCTGCGGGAAATCGATGTTCTCGTCGTGGGTGCCGATGGCCGCCTTGGTGGACGGGGTGAATATCGGTTGCGCAAGCCGGTCCGCCTCCCGCAATCCCGGGGGCAAGACAATGCCGCAGATCATGCCGGTGTTGCGATAGTCCTTCCAGCCCGAGCCGGCCAGATAGCCGCGCACGATCGCTTCGACAGGCAGCGGCTTGAGCCGCCGCACAACGAAGGCGCGTCCCTCCACCTGCGCGCGTTCGGCCGGATCAACCAGGGACTCCGGCGGGGTATCGAGCAAATGGTTCGGAATCACGTGCGCCAGCTTGCGGAACCAGAAATTCGACATCGACGTCAGCAGCCGGCCCTTTCCGGGTACCGGGGTCGGCAGGATCACATCGAATGCCGACAGGCGATCGGTTTGCACGATCAGCAGGCGTTGCGCATCGACAGCATAGATATCGCGCACTTTGCCGCGGTGGAGCAGCTGCAGCGACTTCAGGTGAGTTTCCAGGACGGTAACCGGTTTTTTCAAGGGATGTTTCTCCGGACTTATGCTGCGCCCGCGGCGCGCAGCGATTGCGCGTCCGCCAGCAGCATGGCCTTGACGTCCGTTGCCGTTTCGAGTGCGGCGGCGGCATCTTCTGCAAGCACGGTGAAATGCCCCATCTTGCGACCGGCTCGTGCTTCTGTCTTGCCATACAGGTGCAGTTTGGCGCGCGGGTGGCGCAGAACATGTTCCCAGCGCGGTTCACCAGCGGCCCAAAGCTCCCCGAGCAGGTTGACCATGACCGCCGGGCAGTGCATCGACGGATCGCCGAGCGGCAGCCCGCACAGGACACGCGCCTGCTGCTCGAATTGCGAGGTGACACAGGCATCGATGCTGTAGTGACCGCTGTTGTGCGGGCGCGGCGCGATCTCGTTTACCAGCAGCTGGCCGTCTCGCAGCACGAAGTACTCGACGCAGAGGACACCGCGGTAGTCGAGGCGTTCTGCAACTTTCATCGCGCCCGTGCGGGCGGCGTCGGCCAATTGCGGGGACACACGGGCCGGGACGATACTGATATCGAGAATGCCCCCAGCATGGTGATTTTCCGAAAGCGGATAGGTTACGAGCTGATCGTCGAAGGCGCGTGCCACCACCACCGATACCTCGCGCTCCAGTGCCAGGAATTTTTCCAGTACGCAGGGCCTGCCGCCAAGACTGGCGAACGCCGATCGCACGTCCTGCGGCGTAGCCACTCTGACCTGTCCTTTGCCGTCATAGCCAAGGCGCGCAATCTTCAGGATGCCGGGGAGCAGCGGCGCGAGCAGCGCGTCCTGCAGGTCGGCTTCGCTGCGGATGACTGAAAAGGGCGCCACATCAAGGCCGCTGTCGACCAGGAAAGTTTTTTCCCGGATACGATCCTGTGCCACCGCCACCGCGGCGGCAGCCGGACTTACCGTAGCGTGCTGCGCCAGGAACGCCAGGCTCTCGGCAGGCACATTCTCGAACTCGGTGGTCACCGCCGCGCAGCGGGTCGCCATTTTGCGCAGCGCCTCGCGATCGAGGTAATCGGCACGCAGGTGTTCGTCGGCCACGCTGCCGGCCGGACTGTGATCGCCCGGGTCCAGCACCAGAACCCTGTAGCCCATGCTTTGCGCGGCCATGGTGAACATGCGGCCGAGCTGCCCGCCGCCCAGCAGACCAAGCCATGAACCGGGCGCGATCATTTCTTACGCGAGGGGGTCCTGCCCGCCGGCTTGGCCGGCGCAGGCAGTTCCATGGCCCTGACCTTTGCGGTTTGGCGCCGACGGAAAGCCGCAAGTCTCGAGGCCAGCCGATCATCGCCCTGGCAGAGCAAGGCAACGGCAAACAGGCCGGCGTTCGCGGCACCGGGCTCGCCAATGGCGAAAGTGGCAACTGGTATCCCGCGTGGCATCTGTACGATGGAAAGCAGCGAGTCGAGTCCCCGCAGCGCGCGCGAAGTCACCGGTACGCCGAGCACCGGTATCATGGTCTTGGACGCGATCATGCCGGGCAGGTGAGCGGAACCTCCCGCACCAGCGATGATGCAACGCAAGCCGCGATCGGCCGCCTGGCCGGCGTACGCGAACATCGCGTCAGGCGTGCGATGCGCCGAAACCACCCGCGCTTCGTAGGGTACCGCGAACTCTTCCAATATCAGTGCAGCCTGCTGCATGACCTTCCAGTCGCTGTCGCTGCCCATGACGATCCCGACGAGCGGTTGGGCTCTGCTGCGTTTCGAGGGCGCGGGCTTTGCCAAGCTTGGCGTCCTCATTGCTTTGCGTAACCAGGCTGGTTGCCGCCGGAGCGCCCGCCGTCTTCGGCGTAGGCCCGGATTTCGCCCCTGGCGTACTTGTCCGCCATGGTGTCGAGCGGAATCGCCTTGAACTTGCCCGCCTGGCCGGCGGTGCCGAAGGCCTCGAAGGGCTCGCCCGCATATCTGCGCGCACCGGCCGAGGCCTGCATGATCACCGGGCTGGACGTTTCCTCGGCGGTCTGCATGATCGCCTGGATCTGCGCGAGATTATTCACATTGAAGGCGGGCACGCCGTAGTCGTTTTCGGCAGCGTGGTCCAGCAATTGACGCATTGAAATTGAAGCCATCTGGCGGTCCTGGAAAATTAACGTGTCGCCATTCGCGATAGTCACGTCGTCACGGTAGCCACGCAGTACCGGCCTCTTCACGGCTTGCGGCTTTCCCCGACCTTGACGATCTTCATGGTGTTCGTGCCGCCCGGCGACCCGATCGGTTCACCGAACGCCAAGACAATCAGGTCGCCCTTCTGCACCAGACCTGCGGTAACCAGCTGGTCTTCGGCTTCCTGCAAAAGGTGGTCGCGATCGTGGCCGACGTATTTGATCATCAGCGGATAGACGTCGCGGAACAGACTCATGCGATAACGCGTCGAGACTTCCGGCGTCAGCGCATAAATCGGCACGCCGCAGTTCAATCGCGAAATCCACAATGCCGTCGAACCCGATTGCGTCAACGCGGCGATCGCCTTGACCTTCAGATGGTAAGCCGTGAACAGCGCCGCCATCGCGATGGACTGATCGACGCGCGTGAACACCCGCTTGAGAAATTCCCGGTCGAGCGTGAAGTCGGCCGATTTCTCGGCTTCGATACAAATGCGCGCCATCGATTCGACGGTTTCAACCGGATATTTTCCGCTTGCCGTTTCAGCCGAGAGCATGACCGCATCGGTGCCGTCGAGCACGGCATTCGCCACGTCGGATACTTCCGCGCGAGTCGGCACCGGGCTGGTGATCATCGATTCCATCATCTGTGTCGCCGTGATCGTCAGCTTATTGCGCTCGCGGGCCGCGCGGATCATGCGCTTCTGCAATGCGGGTACCGCCGCGTCGCCTACTTCCACGGCGAGGTCACCGCGCGCCACCATGATGCCATCGCACGAGTCCATGATCTCATCCATCGCGACGATGGCCTCGGTGCGTTCCATCTTGGCGATCAGCATCGAGCGCCCGCCGGCCGCGCGCATCAACTCCCTGGCCATATACATGTCGGCGCCGCTTTTCGGGAACGACACCGCGAGAAAATCGGCCTTCATCGCCACGGAAGTTTTGATGTCCTCCATGTCCTTGGCCGTCAGCGCCGGCGCGGTAAGGCCGCCTCCCTGGCGATTGATGCCCTTGTTGTTCGACAAAACGCCGCCGACGCGAACCGTGGTGGTGATGCGGCTGCCGAGAACCTTCTGCACGTCGAGTACCAGCCGGCCGTCGTCGAGCAGCAGCACCGCACCGGGGGCCACATCGCGCGGCAATTCCTTGTAGTCTAGGCCCACCTGATGCTGGTCGCCTAACGCACAATCCGCATCCAGCGTGAACGTGTCGCCGTTGTTGAGTGTAATCTTGCCGCTTTCGAATTTACCGACGCGGATTTTCGGTCCCTGCAGGTCGCACATGATGCCCACGGTGCGTTCCAGTGAGCGGGCAACTTCGCGCACCAGTTCCGCCCGGGCCAGATGCTCCTCCTTGGTGCCGTGGGAAAAATTCATGCGGACCACGTCGACCCCACCCGCGATCATGCGCGTTAGAACGTCGCGATCGCTGGAAGCCGGCCCAAGGGTCGCGACTATCTTCGTGCTTTTTTGCATCATTTTTTTTCCGCGCGCTAGCCGGCCGCGCGCGCCTCGAGGATTTCAACAGCGGGAAGTTTCTTTCCTTCGAGAAATTCGAGAAAAGCCCCGCCGCCCGTGGAAATGTAGCCGATCTTGTCTTCGATGCCGTATTTCGCGATGGCGGCAACTGTGTCGCCGCCCCCCGCGATCGAAAACGCGGCTGAAGCGGCAATCGCCTTCGCCAGCGTTTTCGTGCCTTCACCGAAGCGGTCGAATTCGAATACGCCGACCGGACCGTTCCAGACAATTGTGCCGGCCTTGCCCAGGAGAACGGCGAGTTGCGCGGCCGTCTTCGGCCCGATATCGAGGATCAGATCGTCAGCCGCGACGTCTTTCGCGGCTTTCACCGTTGCTTCGGCTGTGGCGGTAAATTCCTTGGCACATACCAGGTCGACCGGAATCGGCACGCTGCCGCCTTTGGCTTGCATGGTGGCCATGATATTCCTCGCCTCATTGACCAGATCGGCCTCGGCCAGCGACTTGCCGATCGACAGGCCGGCGGCAAGCATGAACGTATTCGCGATTCCGCCGCCCACGATCAGCTGGTCCACTTTTTTCGCCAGCTCGCCGAGGATGGTGAGCTTGGTCGATACCTTTGAGCCGGCGACGATCGCGACCAGCGGCCGCTTCGGCTCGCGCAGCGCCTTGCCCAGCGCATCGAGTTCGGCGGCAAGGAGCGGCCCGGCGCAAGCGACCGGCGCAAATTTCGCGATGCCGTGGGTTGTCGCTTCGGCGCGGTGCGCCGTGCCGAATGCGTCATTTACATACACGTCGCATAGCGCAGCCATTTTTTTCGCCAGCGCATCCTCGTTTTTCTTCTCGCCCTTGTTGACGCGGCAATTCTCCAGCAGCACGATCTGGCCCGGTTTGACGTCCACGCCATCGACCCAGTTCGCCTTCAGCGGCACCGATATGCCAAGCAGCTCGGATAGCCGCTGCGCGATGGGCGCGAGCGAGTCCTCGGGCTTGAATTCCCCCTCGGTGGGCCGGCCCAGATGCGAGGTCACCATGACCGCTGCGCCGGCCTTGAGCGCATGGCGCAGCGCCGGCACCGACGCACGGATGCGGCTGTCGTCGGTGATCTTGCCGGCATCGTCCTGCGGCACGTTCAGGTCGGCGCGAATGAATACGCGCTTGCCGCGCAGGTCGAGGTCGGTCATTCGCAGAATGGGCATGGCGTCGACTTTCCGTTCAAGTGTTCAGGAACGAGAGAGGGCACAGCGCCCAGGCCTGGCATCGCCGCCTGTGCGTCCCTGTGCCCTCTGCCCGAAAAAGTGCCCTGTATTTATTTCGCGTTCACGAAAACAACCGTGGTATCGAGCATGCGATTGCTGAATCCCCATTCGTTGTCGTACCAGGAGCATACCTTGACCAGGGTGCCCTCCGAAACTTTGGTCAGGGTCGAGTCGAACACGGACGATGCGGGATTGTGGTTGAAGTCGACCGATACCAGCGGATCTGTGTTGTATTCGAGGATGCCTTTCAGTTCGGCACCGGCTGCCTGCTTCACCGCCGCGTTGACTTCTTCCACCGAGGTCGCGCGCTTCGCCACGAAGGCGAGATCGACAATGGAGACATTGATGGTCGGGACGCGCATGGCAAAGCCGTCGAGCTTGCCGTTCAGTTCCGGCAGCACCAGACCCACCGCCGCGGCCGCGCCAGTCTTGGTGGGAATCATCGACATGGTGGCGGAACGCGCGCGGCGCAGGTCGGTGTGATACACGTCGGTCAACACCTGGTCATTGGTGTAGGAATGAATCGTGGTCATCAATCCGTTGACCACGCCGATGCGGTCATTCAACGCCTTGACCATGGGGGCGAGGCAATTCGTCGTGCAACTTGCATTGGAGATCACCGTATGCGCGGCTTTGAGGACGCCGTGATTCACGCCGTAGACCACGGTGGCATCGACGTCTTTGTCGCCGGGCGCGGAAATAATGACTTTCTTCGCCCCCGCGGTCAGGTGGGCGCCCGCCTTGGCCTTGCTGGTAAACAAGCCGGTACATTCGAGCACCACGTCCACGCCAAGGTCTTTCCACGGCAACTCGGCCGGGTTGCGCAGGGCGCAGACCTTGATCTTGTCGCCGTTGATAACCAGGAAATCGCCGTCGACCGCCACGGTGCCGGGAAATTTTCCATGGGCGGTGTCGTACTTGGTCAGGTGGGCGTTGATTTTGGCATCGCCCAGATCATTGATCGCCACGATCTGGATGTCGTGCTTCTTGCCGCCCTCGTAGTGCGCACGCAGGATGTTGCGACCGATGCGGCCATAGCCGTTTATTGCAACGCGAATGGTCATTGCCGGGTCCCCCGATGAAAACCAGATATTACTGCACTCAGGGCGCCGTTCACAGCCGTGCTGCGGTGCGACGGCGGCATACGTTGCGCGGGTACCGGCGGCCTCCTATAGTAGGCAGGTGATGACTGCGGGTCCATGCCAACCGGGACTGCGGCCGTCCGCAGGACCCTCAAGAAAAATATCCGATATCACCAGGAGGAATTCATGAAACAACGCATGAAAATGAGAACGCTGTCCGCACTCGCGCTGGCCGTCGGGATTGCATTCGCGGTACCCGCCGCCGCAGGCGAAGTCGAAGTTCTGCACTGGTGGACTTCGGGCGGCGAGGCCAAGTCGGTTGGCGAACTCAAGAAAATTCTCGAAAGCAAAGGCGACAAGTGGAAGGATTTCGCGGTGGCCGGCGGCGCTGGTGAAACCGCGATGACGGTACTGAAGTCGCGCGTGGTATCGGGACAACCCCCGACCGCAGCGCAGGTCAAGGGACCGGGCATCCAGGAATGGGCGCGAGAAGGCGTCCTGGCGAACCTTGACGACGTCGCCGCGGCCGGAAAATGGGACTCGCTGCTCCCGCCGGTCGTCAGCAACGTCATGAAATATCAGGGCCACTACGTAGCCGTGCCGGTCAACGTGCACCGCGTGAACTGGATGTGGGCCAATCCGGAAGTATTCAAGAAAGCGGGGGCCACGATCCCGACCACCTGGGAAGAGTTCGCGGTTGCCGCCGACAAGATCCAGAAAGCCGGCTTCATCGCCGTCGCCCACGGTGGGCAGCCCTGGCAGGATTCCACGATATTCGAGGCGGTCGCGCTCGGCACCGGCGGCGCGGACTGGTACAAGAAAGCCTTCGTCGAACTCGACCAGAAGGCGCTGAACAGCCCGCAGATGGAAAAATCCTTCGCAACCCTGCGCATCGTGCAGAAATACATCGACAAGGACGCCGCCAACCGCGACTGGAACCTGGCCACGGCGATGGTGATCAACGGCAAGGCCGCGATGCAGTTCATGGGGGACTGGGCGAAAGGTGAATTCACTGCCGCAGGCAAGAAACCGGGCAAGGACTACATCTGCATGCCGGTGCCGGGCAACAAGGGCACTTATACCTTCAACATAGACAGCTTTATCATGTTCCAGCAGAAGGATCCGTCGGCGAAATCCGCACAGGCGCATCTGGCTGCCGCGATCATGGAGCCGCAGTTCCAGGAAGTGTTCAACCTCAACAAAGGCTCGATCCCGGTACGCCTGGGCATGAATCTGGACAAATTCGACCAGTGCGCCAAGGATTCGGCCGCGGAATTCGTTGCCGCCTCCAAGAGCGGCAAGCTGGTGCCGAGCTGGGCGCACGAAATGGCGATGCCGCCCGCCAACAAGGGAGCGATGTTCGACGTCGTCACGGGTTTCATGAATACCCCGTCCATGACGCCGAAAGCGGCCGCGGAGAAAATGGCCACAGCCGGTGCCAAGAAGTAATCCAGTCGTGACTTGATAACGCGGGGGGGGGCGGCACGTGCCGTCCCCGTCCGCCTGCTGTAATCCTTTCCCTTCAAGGTAGCGCGTGAATTCATCCCGAGCCGACGCCGCGCTGTCCCCGCCCCCGGGCAAAAAGCTGCGCGACTATGTCGAGACCGCGTTGCCGAAGATCGTGCTCGGACCGACCCTGGCCTGCGCGCTGGTCTTCGTCTACGGCTTCGTCCTGTGGACAGCCTGGCTGTCCTTCACCGAATCACGGCTGCTGCCGCGTTACGATCTGGTCGGATTCATTCAGTACGTCGCCCTGTTCGAGAACGACCGCTGGTGGATTGCGCTGAAGAACCTGGCCATTTTCGGTTCGCTGTTCATCGGCATCTGCCTCGTCACCGGATTGCTGCTTGCCATCCTGCTCGACCAGCGCATCCGCGCGGAAGGTTTCCTGCGTGCCGTCTACCTCTATCCGATGGCCTTGTCTTTCATCGTCACCGGCACCGCATGGCGATGGATCCTGAATCCGGGCCTGGGCATCGAGCACCTGGTCCGCCAACTCGGTTTCGAAACCTTCACGTTCGACTGGATCGTCACGCCTGGCATGTCCATCTATACGGTTGTCATCGCCGGCGCCTGGCAGTCCAGCGGCTTCGTCATGGCCTTGTTCCTGGCGGGTCTGCGCGGCGTCGACGACTCCATTATCAAGGCCGCCCAGGTCGACGGCGCCGGACCGGTGCGCATCTACACCCGCATCATCATTCCGTCGCTGCGGCCGGTGTTCTTCAGTGCGTTGATCATCCTCGCCCACATCGCCATCAAAAGCTTCGACCTGGTCATGGCGCTGACCGGCGGCGGGCCCGGCTTTTCTTCCGACCTGCCGGCAACATTCATGTACGTGTTCGCATTCAACCGCAACCAGATCGGCCTCGGCGCGGCGAGCGCCATGATGATGCTGCTGACCGTGGTGGCGATCATCGTGCCGATGATGTACGCGGAAACGCGAAGGCAGCATCGTGGTTGAAGTCCAGCGTACCGAAACAGCCGGCGCCCGGGTAATCGGACGGGTCATGCTCTATGCGTTGCTGATCCTGTTCGCGCTCTACTACCTGATGCCGCTGTTCGTGATGCTGACCACGTCATTGAAGACGCTGGACGACATTCGAGGCGGCAACCTTATCGCACTGCCTGAACAGGTTTCATTCGACGCCTGGATCAAGGCTTGGTCGAGTGCCTGCACCGGGGTCAATTGCGGCGGCCTGAGCGGCAATTTCTGGAATTCCGTCAGTTTCGTGCTTCCCGCGGTGGCCATTTCCACGCTGATCGGCGCGCTCAACGGTTATGTCCTGACCATGTGGCGTTTCCGCGGCAGCGATGTGTTTTTCACGCTGCTGCTGATCGGCTGTTTCATTCCTTTCCAGGTCGTGCTGCTCCCGATGGCGCAGACGCTGGGCTGGCTCGGCATCGCGAATTCGACCACCGGACTGATTTTCGTGCACGTCGTCTACGGCCTCGCCTTCACGACATTGTTCTTCCGCAATTTCTACGTCTCGATTCCGGAGGAATTGGTGAAGGCGGCGCGCATCGACGGCGCCGGCTTCTTCCGCATTTTCTGGCGCATCATCCTGCCGTTGTCGCCACCGATCCTCGTAGTCTGCGTGATCTGGCAGTTCACGCAAATCTGGAACGACTTCCTGTTCGGCGTCGTGTTTTCCTCCGGCGAACGGCAGCCGATCACAGTCGCGCTGAACAACCTGGTCAACACGTCCACGGGCGTCAAGGAATACAACGTCGACATGGCGGCCGCCATCATCGCCGGCCTGCCGACGCTGTTCGTCTACGTCGTCGCCGGAAAATACTTCGTGCGCGGGCTCACGGCGGGCTCGGTAAAGGGCTGAAAAGGAGGCAGTGTGTCATCTCTGACCATCAGAAACATACGCAAGGTCTTCGGTGCCGTCGAAGTCCTCAAGGACATCGCGCTGCGGATCGACGCCGGCGAGTTCCTGATCCTGGTCGGGCCATCCGGATGCGGCAAATCGACCCTGCTCAATATCCTGGCCGGCCTGGATACCGCCACATCGGGAGAAATCCTGATCGGCGACAAGGTGGTGAACAACCTGAGCCCGAAGGACCGCGACATCGCCATGGTGTTCCAGTCCTACGCGTTGTATCCGAACATGACGGTGCGGCAGAACATTTCCTTCGGGCTCGAAATGCGCCGCGTTCCGAAGCAGGAGCAGGGCGAAATCGTCGACCGCGTGGCGAAGATTCTGCAGATGGCTCATCTTCTCGACCGCAAGCCGGCGCAATTGTCCGGCGGCCAGCGCCAGCGCGTGGCCATGGGACGCGCCATCGCGCGCGACCCTCAATTGTTCCTGTTCGACGAACCGCTATCGAACCTCGATGCGAAACTGCGCGTCGAGATGCGCACCGAGATCAAGCTGCTGCACGACCGGCTCAAGGCGACCATCGTCTATGTCACGCACGACCAGATCGAGGCCATGACCCTGGGTAGCAAGATCGCGGTCATGCAAGGCGGCGAGATTCGCCAGTTCGGTTCGCCGCAGGAAATCTACGACCGGCCTGCAGACCTGTTCGTGGCCGGCTTCATCGGTTCGCCTTCGATGAATTTCATCAAGGCACAAGCGGTGGAAGATGCCGGCGGCGTCGGATTGCAATTGCAGACTGCGGACGGGCCTTTCGTCCTGCCCTTGCGTGAAGCCGGCGAAGCATTGCGCCCCCGTATGGGCAAGACGCTGATCCTGGGCGTGCGGCCGGAACAGATTTCGGATTCCGGGACCGTGCTGCGCACCGCGCGATATGCCTACGCGCGCAAGTTCAGGATCGAACTGGTCGAACCCACGGGACCGGATACGCTGCTGTTCGTGCGCATCAATGGCGAAACGGTGTGCTGCCGGGTCAGGCCGGAACAGGCCTGTGCGGCAGGCGAGTCGATGGAACTGGCTTTCGATCTTTCCAAGGCGGTGTTCTTCGATCCCGATTCCGGCAAACGCATCGGTTGACGTTTCGCATCTGGCTTATCGCGGCTCGCGATAGCGTAGCTTGAGCCCGATGATGGTCAACGACAGGACCAGGGTCACCGCATTGGACAGGATCAGCGGCACCGATTGCAGCAGGACGCCATAGATCAGCCAGAGCACGATGCCGGCGCTGAAAAGCGAGAACATCCGGGCCGAGATGTCCTTGCCGGATTTGGTCCGGTAGATTTTCCATACCTGCGGGATGAAAGCCGTCGTGGTCAGCAATCCGGCCGCCAGGCCGATGCTGTCTATCAATCCGTTCATGGTTTTATTTTTCGTCCTGAAAAAGCGTGGCCAGACCGCGTAGCGCGGGGGTTTCCGCCTGGATCACGTAGGTTGGCACGGCCGAGACGTAACGGCAAAATCTGCCCTTGGTTTCGAAGCGGGAGCGAAACGGCGAGTCCGCAAAGTACTTCCCCAACCTGGGCACGATGCCGCCTCCGATGTAACAGCCGGCTCGTGCGCCCAGCGTAACCACCAGGTTGGCCGCCGCGGTACCGAGGATGGCGCAAAACATTTCCACGGCCTCTGCACACTGCGCATCCGTGCCAGCGAGCGCGGCGGCGGTAATCTTGTCGGGGCCAAGCGCTTGCGGCGATACACCGTCCAGCGCGCATAATGCCTGGTAGAGATTTTCCAGGCCCATGCCGCTGACCACGCGTTCCGTCGAAACGTGGTCGAATTTGCCGAGCAGCCACCCGAGTACGCCGAGCTCGCGCTTGTTCATCGGACTGAAGGCCGTGTGGCCGCCCTCTCCCTGCAGGGCGACGAAGCGTCGGCCTGCGGGAATCAATCCGGAGACGCCGAGGCCGGTGCCCGGCCCAATGACGGCAATGGGTGTGCCGGCAACGGCCTTGCCACCGCCGACTGATTGCAACTCATCTGCACGCAGCGTCGGCACAGCCAGCGCCAGCGCGGTGAAATCATTGACGACTTGCAGGCGATCCAGTCCAAGCGCACTGCGCGTGCCGTCGATGGAGAAGCCCCATGGCCCGTTGGTGAGCTTGATGAAATCACCGATGGGTTCGACGGCGACGTCGATTGCGGCCTCCTGCACCACGGGGTTGCCAAGGTCCCGGAGATAGCACCGCGCCGCATCTTCCAGGCTGGGAAAATCCGCGCATCGCACAGATTTCTCGTCCTGCGGTTGCAGCGAACCCGCCGGCACCAGCGCGAACCGCGCATTGGTGCCGCCAATGTCAACGACCATTCGCATCCTGTCCGCCATGTGTCCTTCCTCAACGGCTTCGGCGTGATCGCAGGGGCCGCCTGCCTAGATCACGCGCTTGACTGCCTCGGCAACGGCTTCGGCAGTAATCCCGAAGAACTTGAACAATTCGTTCGCCGGTGCCGATTCGCCGAAGCGATCGAGTCCGATCGCCGCGCCTTCGAGTCCCACATATTTTCGCCAGAAATCAGTCACGCCCGCCTCCACCGCGACGCGCCTGATGCCTTCCGGCAGCACCGATTCACGGTAATTTGCGTCCTGGCGGTCGAATACGTTCGTACAGGGCATCGACACCACCCTGACCGCGATGCCGGCATCGGCCAGCTGTTTTCGCGCGGCCATGGCCAGCGAAACTTCGGAGCCGGTGGCGAGGATGATCGCCTGAGGGTTGGCAGCGTCCGCCAATATATAGCCGCCGCGCGCAATCTGTTTGATATGCGTCGCATCGCGTGCCTGGAAGGGCAGGTTCTGGCGCGAGAACAACAAGCAGGCCGGCCCGTCGCGGCGCTCGATCGCGGCCATCCAGGCCACCGCGGATTCAACCGAATCGCAAGGCCGCCAGACGTCCATGTGTGGAATCAGGCGCAGGCTTGCCGCATGCTCGACCGACTGGTGCGTGGGGCCGTCCTCGCCCAGGCCGATGGAATCGTGGGTAAAAACAAACTGCGTGCGGATTTTCATCAGCGCCGCCAGGCGCAGCGCGTTGCGCGAATAGTCCGAAAAAGTCAGGAAAGTGCCGCCATAGGGAATCAGGCCGCCGTGCAAAGTCAGGCCGTTCATGATCGCGGACATGCCGAACTCGCGCACACCATAGTTGACGTAGTTGCCGCCGCCGGCCTTGCCGACGCTCTTCGATCCCGACCACAACGTCAGGTTGGAACCGGCCAGGTCAGCCGATCCGCCGATCAGTTCCGGCAGCGCCGGTGCCAGCGCCTCAATCGCGTTCTGCGAGGCCTTGCGGCTGGCGATGGTCTCGGCTTTTTCGTTGACCTTGGCGAGGAATCCATCGGCATGCGCGCGCCAGTTTTGCGGCAGTTCGCCCGACATACGACGCGTGAACTCGCTTGCCTCTTTAGGAAATGCTTTCGCATACGCGGCAAACTTCGCATTCCAATCGGCTTCGCGTGCGGCGCCTTTGCTGCGCGCGTCCCAGCCCGCATAAATATCGGCCGGGATTTCGAAAGGCGGATGATTCCAGCCGATGTTCAGGCGCGTTGCCGCAACTTCCTTTTCCCCCAGCGCGGCGCCATGGCTATCGTGGCTGCCAGCCTTGTTGGGCGAACCACGGCCGATGATGGTCTTGCAGCAAATGAGGCTCGGCCTGTCGGTGACTTTCCGGCTTGCCTCGATGGCAGCATGCACGGCGTTGACGTCGTGGCCGTCGATATGGGGTATCACGTGCCAGCCGTAAGCCTCGAAACGCTTCGGCGTATCGTCGGTGAACCAGCCGTCGACATGGCCGTCGATGGAAATGCCGTTGTCGTCGTAGAACGCCATCAGTTTGCCGAGCCCGAGCGTACCGGCCAGCGAACAAGCCTCGTGCGAAATGCCCTCCATCAGGCAGCCGTCTCCGAGGAAAACGTAAGTGTGATGATCGACCACATCGTATCCGGTGCGGTTGAATTCCGCAGCCAGCAATTTTTCCGCAAGCGCCATGCCGACCGCGTTCGCCAAGCCCTGGCCGAGCGGTCCGGTGGTGGTCTCCACGCCCGGCGTCATGCCCAGCTCCGGGTGGCCGGGCGTCATCGAATGCAGTTGGCGGAAGCGCTTGATCTCTTCCATCGGCAACGTATATCCAGTCAGATGCAACAGCGCATACAACAGCATGGAGCCGTGACCGTTGGACAAAACGAAACGATCGCGATCGGCCCATTTGGGATTGGCCGGGTTATGGCGCAGATGGTGGTTCCACAATTCCTCGGCGATTTCGGCCATGCCCATGGGCATGCCCGGATGCCCGGAGTTAGCTTTTTGTACTGCGTCCATCGCCAGCGCACGGATGGCGTTGGCAAGATCGGTCCTGGTTGCCATGTCTTCCTTTGGAGAAACAGAATACCCGGGAGCCCGGGATAAACCACAGTGTTAGTTTAGCCGAGGACGGCCCGGATTATTCATCGGCGCGGCGTGGAAGCTTGACGCCGAGCTGCTTGAGCTTGCGATACAGATGGGTGCGTTCCAGGCCGACGCGTTCGGCGACCCGGCTCATGTTCCCGCCTTCCCGGCCCAAGTGGTATTCGAAATAGACGCGCTCGAAAGCGTCGCGCGCCTCGCGCAGTTCGCGGTCCAGCGCAAACGTCTGCACCGGGCTCGGCAGCGGCGCATCCAGTGTTGCCAGTGCACTATTGATGTCGACTACGCCGATCTCACCGCCAAGCGCCAGTTGCGCCACGGTCTTCACCACGCTTTCCAGTTGCAACAGATTGCCCGGCCAATGGTAATTGCGCAGCGTGTTCAATGCAGCGGTATTGAAACTGCGCGCCGGTACCTCTTTCGCCTCGATCGCGCGCGACAGCACCAGGTTGGCGAGTTCGGGAACATCTTCGGCGCGCTCGCGCAGACCTGGCACGCGCAGGACCACGCCGGCCAGCAATGCGTACAGTCTTGGATCGAACGCGCCTTTCGCCACCTGTTCGGCAAGGTCCACTGAACTGGAGGAGAGAATGCGCGTGCGATAGCGCTCCAGTTTGAGCGTCTGGTTGAGCAGGTTTTTCTGCTGAGCGCGCGTCATTTCACCGACTTCGCGCAGGAACAGGATGCCTTCTGCCGCCTGGCCGACCAGGTTGGTCTCCATCACGTCGAGCACGGAAAAATCCTCCGGTGCCACCCACGCCATGTTGGGCTGATGCAGCAGCCGGGCGCATTGTTCCATTCCGGCGCCGGGTTCTCCGACAAACAATGCTGAGGATTTCAGGGTACGCAGCCGTTCGAGTTGCGCGCGCAACAGCTCGACCGCCCTGGATTTGCCGACCGTCGCCGGCACCGCGGGCGCGTTGCCCGTAGGCGTGCCCTGCCGCAGCGCCGTACCCACCGTACTGAGCAGCTTCTGCAATGCGATCGGTTTTTCCAGGAACGCGTACGCGCCGATGCGGGTCGCTTCGACGGCGGTATCGATCGTGCCATGGCCCGACATCATGACCACGGGCATGGTCAGTTGTCCGGTGCTGGCCCACTCCTTGAGCAGCGTGATGCCGTCGGTATCGGGCATCCAGATGTCGAGCAACACCAGGTCCGGCCGCAGGCGGTCGCGGATCTGGCGCGCCTCGGCGGCATTCTGCGCAAGACGCACCTGATGCCCTTCGTCGCGCAGGATCTCGGACAGTAATTCGCGTATCCCGACTTCATCGTCGACGACCAGAATCTGGCTCATCTTCCCACCAGCCGGTTCATCCGCAACTCGGTAATCCTGGCCGGCGCAGCCGGCAGGATGATGGTCACGCTAGCACCGCCCGCCCGGTCATTGGCGACGACTATCCTGCCGTTGTGTTCCTCCACGATCTTCTTGACGATGGCCAGGCCCAGCCCGGTCCCCTTGGCTTTCGTGGTCACATACGGCTCGAATACCCGGCCCATCAGGGCTTCCGGGAAACCGGGGCCGTTGTCGCGCATGGTGAGTTGTACGCCGGCGTCGACCGCTTCGGTGCGCACGACTATGCGCGGAATCGCCACGTCGCAGACCGCCTGCTCCGCATTCTGCAGTAGATTGTGGATGACTTGCCGCAACTTGGCGGTATCGCCGGAGACCAGCGGCAGGTTTGCCGCAAAGTCGAGTTGCAGCGCCGGGCGCGAGGATTCATACAACTCCATCACTTCGCGCGCGAGCTGGTTCAGATCGAGCGGCTGCAGGTCCGCTACTGGTGTGCGCGCGTACAGGCTGAAGGCGTCCACCATGGCCTTCAGCGCAGCCACCTGGTTGACGATGGTCTGCGTCGAACGCTGGAGGATTTGCGCATCCTCGCTGGAGAGTTTGTCGGCGAGGCGATGCTGCAAGCGTTCGGCCGAAAGTTGGATCGGCGTCAGCGGATTCTTGATCTCATGCGCTAGGCGCTGCGCGACTTCGCCCCAGGCAGCCAAGCGTTGCGCCTCGCGCATGCGGGTAATATCGTCGAATACCAGCACCATGCCGGTTTGCACGTCGGCGGAGAGCCTGGATCCGCGCAACAGCAACACCTGCTGTCCGGCGACGCCGGACAATTCCGCCTGCGTCTCCCAGGGTTCATCGCGCGCTTTCACCAATGCCTCCTTCACGGCATTGCCGACGGCTCCCAGTCGCGGTTGGCGTACCGCCCATTCGTCCGGATGCGTGGCAATCAGTTCACCGACGTCGACGCCGAGAATCTGCTCCGCACTGCGATTGGCCGAGCGCAGGCGGAATTCGGCATCGAATGACATGACGCCCGCCGACAGGTTGCCGAGCACGCTTTCGAGATACGCCTTGGCGGCGGCAACCTGTTCCTGGTTGCGCTGCGCGTCTGCCTGGGCATCGGCAAGCTGCATGGTCATGATGTTGAAGGATTCAGTCAGCAAGCCGAGTTCGTCATGAGATTTCACCGCGTGGCGCTGGCTGAAATCTCCTTGCGCGACGGCCCGCGTCCCCGCCGCGAGCACGCTCAGGGGCGCGGATAACCGTCCGCTGAACAGGATGGCCAGCAACAGCGCGGACAGCAATGCCAACAACAACGACAAGGTGAGCGTCAGCGCATACAAGCGCTTCAGCCCGAGCCGGGACAGCGACAGTTCCTGGTAGTCGCGATAGATCTCCTGCACGGTCTGGGCGTCACGCGCCAGCGCGGGCGGCACCGGCTGGATCAGTTGCAACAGCAACGTCGCGCCGGTCACGTCGTTTATCGGCACCAATACCCGCAGCTGCAATCCGCCTTCACCCACAGCCTCAATGGCGGTGTACGGCTGTTGCATGCGAACCCTGCGAACCACGGATGGCGACGGCAGTTCCGGCACGAGGCTGGTCGAGTCCACGCTGGAAAACGCAATGACCGAACCGTCCGTGCGCAACAGCGTCGCCTCGCTAACGCCCGCCTGTTCACGCAGGGTATTGAGCGTCGCCAACTGGCGCGTCGTCGCACGCTCGGAAAGAACCAGCGTCATCGATTCCGCCTTGCGCCGCAATTCCTTGAGCATGTTATCCAGGTTCACGCGCCCCAGGCTCAAGCCGCCTTCAAGCGCCTTTTCCACTCGCACGTCGAACCAGGATTCGATGGACCGCGAGAGAAATTGCACGGAGACGGCGTAGACCAACGCGCCCGGCAGCACAGCGACCAAGGCGAACAACAGCACCAGCCGCAAGGTGAGCTTGGAGCCGAACACGCGCGCGTGGAGACGCCTGCGCAGCAACAGAAGCTGGTAGCCGACCACCAACATGAGAATCAGTACCACGCCTACGCCGAGCGCCAGCAGCAATGGCAGATCGCTGGAGAACCAGGGTGTGTTGGCGCTGGCACCGGACAGGAGGTAGAGCATCACTGCGCCAAGCGCGAGGACGAGCGCGATCAGGAACTGCATTCCCCGGCTCAACAGCGAACGCCTGACGATGCGGGCGATGTTCATCGGATCAGCGTCCAGCGAAACCATTCGGATGCAAGATTCCAGTCGCGCGAGGCCAGCGCGTTGATCTGGAGCGGCTTGGGCAGTTGCGAAACATCGAGCCGCATGCGCACCGCTGCTTCGTAAACCTTGCCCTGGTCCAGCATGTCCATGTCGGCCAGCAAGCGCGGTCGCAAGCGGCCCATCAGCGTCAGCGCATCGTTGAGCGTGTCGAAATTCTGGTGAAAGGCGCCTTGCGACAGGCGATATTGTCGCGTGAGCGCGTTGTAGGAAAGCCGGTAGTTCTGCTCGAATTCGACAACCGACTTGTTCCACAGGTAGAGCGTGTACCAGCGTGGCCGGATCAATTCGAAATCCACGATGAAGTGCAGGGGCAGGCCCTTGTTGAGCGCATCTTCGAGCGTGTGGGTCAGTTCAACCTCGAAAGTCGCCTCTATGTAATATTCCGCCCCCGTCCGGACGATCTCGGCGGACTTGACGTGGATGCCTTCATTGGCCGCAATCGACGTGCCGCACCAGCACAGGCTCAGCGCAAGCAGCCAGCGCAGAAGTTCAGTCCTTCTGCAGGAGGGCGTAGTAGAAGCCATCGTGATCTTCGTCCGGGAGCAGCAGACCGTCGCGTCCCGGCATTCCTCCCAGAATGCGGGCGTCGGGGTGACGCGCCGCGAAATTGCTTATTGTCGCGTGATCCTCTTCGCCGAAAATGGAACAGGTCACGTAGAGCAATTTACCACCTCGGGCGACCACCTTCCACAATGCGTCCAGCAAGCGCTGCTGCTGCGCGACAAAACCGGCGATATCCGAGGCGCGCCTGAGCCATTTGATATCCGGGTGGCGTCGCACGATTCCCGACGCGGAGCAGGGTGCGTCGACCAACACGCGATCAAACGGATTACCGTTCCACCAGGTGTCGAGCTCGGCCGCATCCGCGGCCTGCAATCGGGCGCGAAGGCCGAGGCGTTCGAGATTCGAGCCCACCCGTTGCAGGCGCACGGCATCCGCGTCGAGCGCGGTCATGTCGACATCGGCAAGTTCCATGACATGGGCGGTTTTGCCTCCAGGCGCTGCGCATGCATCCAGCACGCGCATGCCGTCGCGTGCATCCAGGAGCGTCGCTGCGAGTTGTGCTCCCGCATCCTGAACGGAAACAGCGCCTTCGCCGAATCCAGGCAGGCGATCGACCGGCACCGGTCGCGCCAGCAGCAGCGCGCCGTTATCGAGTTTTCTGGCATCGAGCCCCGTCTGCCGCAGCCTGTGCAAATATTCGTCCGCACTGCCGCGGCGGACGTTTGCGCGCAATGTCATCGGCGGATGACGGTTGCCAATTTCGAGGATGCGTTCGGCTTCCGCACCGAAGTCGCGTCTCATTCTTTCGATCCACCAACCGGCGTAGGACCAACGCCCCTCGTCGAGGGCCGCGGCATTGGCCAACAGCACATCGCGCCGGCGCTGGTAGTTGCGCAGCACCGCATTGGCAAAAGACTTGACGTGTTCACTGCCAATTTGCGCGGCGCATTCCACTGCGGAATCCACCACGGCGTAGGGCGCAGCCTCACTGTATTCGAGCTGATAGAGCGCGCACAGCAGCAAGGCCCGCAACTCGGGGATGGCAATCGGTTTGGGCGCGAGTTGATCCAGCACCGCGCGCAGCTGCCCCAAATGCCGCAACGTGCCGTAGCAAATGTCCTGGATGGCGCCGCGCTCGGAAGCGGTCAGTTGCCGGTGGCGCCGCCAGACCGAATCGAGTGTCGCGTTGAGGCTGGTGCCGGACAATACATTGGCGACGGTTTGCGCGGCGAAACGCTGGATCTGGAGCACGTTTCCTGCTAACCCGGGGCGACGAATCGCTCGCCTTTGGCTGCTGGCAAGCCGCGCAGAAATTCCGCGGCTGACAGGCGCCGGCCGCCGGCTCGTTGCAATTCCGTTATCTTAAAAATTCCCGTACCGCACGCGACGGAGATTCCGTCCGCTGCGCAGGCCAGAATTTCACCGGGCCTCCCCGATAGACCGGTGCCAGCAAATCCGCGCCAGATCTTTACCGTTTCTTTTTTCAGCGAACTGAATGCGCCGGGAAAAGGATTGAATGCACGTACCTGACGGTCCACATCCAGCGCGTCGCGCTGCCAGTCGATCGCCGCTTCGGCTTTCAGGATCTTGTGCGCATAGGTGATGCCATCGGCTGGTTGGGGGGAAGGCGCCAGCGTGCGTTGCCCGATTTGCGGAAGCGCCTCGACAATGCACTGCGCCCCGAGCGCAGCCAGGCGGTCGTACAAGGAACCTGCAGAGTCATCGGGCAATATTGGAATTTTCCGGGCGAGATAAACCGGACCGGTATCCAGGCCTTGTTCCATGCGCATAATGCAGATCCCCGTTTCCCGATCGCCGGCGAGTATCGCACGCTGGATCGGCGCGGCCCCGCGCCAGCGCGGCAGCAGCGAAGCATGGATATTGATGCAGCCGGCAGGAAAAATATCGAGAACGGCCTGCGGCAGGATCAGGCCATAAGCCGCCACGACCAGCGCCTGTGCCGCTGCCAAACGCAGCTGTTCAAGGATTTCTTCGTTTCGCAGGATCGCCGGCTGCGCAACGGCGAGACCATGGCGCAGTGCCAGCTGTTTCACTGCGCTGGGCAATTCGCGCAGTCCGCGTCCCGTCGGGCGATCCGGCTGGGTCAATACCAGCGCGACTTCGAAATGCGATTCGACAAGCGCCTGCAACGCGGCCGCCGCAAACGCCGGTGTGCCTGCGAACGCGATGCGCATCAGAGCGTTTGCCGTTGTTGCTTCTTCAGTTTGCCGACAATACGCTTTTGCTTGAGTTGCGAAAGATATTCGACGAAAACCTTTCCTTTCAGGTGATCCATCTCATGCTGCATGCAAACCGAGAGCAGACCGTCGCTCTCGATTTCGAAGGTCTTGCCGTCGATGTTCAGCGCCCGCACTTTCACCCATTCGGCACGGCTGACTTTTTCGAAAATGCCCGGTACCGACAGGCATCCCTCCTCGCAGTCCGCCTTTCCCCGTAAATCGACAATTTTTGGATTGATCAACACCAGCAACTGGTCATGGGCTTCGGAGATATCGATGACGATGACCTGTTTGTGAACGTCGACTTGTGTGGCCGCCAGGCCGACGCCCGGCGCCGAATACATCGTTTCGGCCATATCCCGGGCCAGTTTGCGAATGCTCTCGTCGACCGCTGCGACCGGGGCGGCGACTTTATGCAATCGAGGGTCAGGGTAATGGATGATCGGTAGGATTGCCATATTTGCTTGCTAATTTAATAAACTAGATGCAGAATTTAATCCAAAGTATCGAATCGGCCCTGGCAGGAAAGCGGGCGCTGGCGTGGGACGCAATTTCGGATCGGAAGAATGGGGGCCTGAGATGGGCAAATCAATTATATCTCTGCTGTTGCTGGGCATTGTCTTGGGCAGCGGAACTGCGCCGGCAGATGAGATCAAACTCGCCGAGAACGCGCCAGATCGTTACGTCGTGGTAAAGGGCGATACGTTGTGGGGGATTTCCGCAAAATTCCTCAAGGACCCCTGGAGATGGCCAGACATTTGGGGGCTGAATAAAGAAGAAATCAAGAATCCGCACTGGATTTACCCCGGCGACGTGCTGGTGCTGGATTTCAGCGGCAGAACCCCGCATTTGCGCAAGGACGGCTCCAGCGCAGGCGGCGACGGCAGCAACGGTGGCGACTTGGAATGGAAGCTGATGGACGCCAAACTAAGCCCGAACATGCGCCGTCAAACTCTCGCGTCCGGCGCCATTTCGAGTATTCCCCCCTCTGCGATCCAGTCTTTTCTCATCCGCCCCCTTGTCGTGGGCGAGCAGGAATTGAGCGCCGCGCCCACGCTGGTTGCCGGCCCGGAAAACCGGGTCGTTCTGTCCGCCGGAGACACGGCTTTTGCCAAGGGCGTCGTCTGGGAAGAACAAGCGGGCTGGAACGTATACCGTCCCGGACGCACTTTGACCGATCCCGATACCAAGGAAGTACTCGGACGCGAAGCCGTCTATCTTGGCGATGCGCAAATCACCGAATTCGGTGAAGTCAGCACGGTCAAGCTGACCAAGGCAGTACAGGAAATTGCGCCGGGCGACCGGCTCGCGAAAACGCCGTCGGTCCAGTCCTTGTCTTATGTGCCGCATGCTCCCGGCAGTTTGATCAAAGGCCGCATTATCGCCGGCCCGAACGACAGCGTCTCGGAAATCGGCTCCAGGGAAGTCGTGATCATCAATCGCGGAAGCCGCGAGGGCATGGAAATCGGCCACGTGCTGGCGTTGTATCACGACCGGCCGTCCGTTACTCCCGCAAACGCAATCGGTCCGAAGGAAAAGATCAAGCTCCCCGCCGAGCGCTACGGGATGCTGTTTGTATTCCGCGTCTTCGAAAAAGTGTCGTACGGACTGGTGCTGAATTCGACGCGGCCGGTCAATCTACTCGACGTGGTTCAGACTCCGTAGCAGTACTTGCAGGGCATGGCGCCAGACCAGGAAACGATTGCCTGGATCAAGCTCGGGCTGGTTGCCGGACTGACCCCTTCCGGTTTTCGCAAGCTGCTTGCCGCGCTGGCGACGCCCGAAGCCATTTGCGCGGCTGATTACGCAACGCTGGCACGCAGCATCGGCGATGATGTCGCTGCAGCCGTTGTGCGCGGTCCCGACCCGAAACGCCTCGAGGCAACCTTGCGATGGCTGGAGGAACCTGGCAATCAGGTCGTTACTTTTGCCGACCACGCCTATCCCCGGCTGCTGCTGGAAATCACTGACCCGCCACCCCTGTTGTACGTTAAGGGCAAGCCTGATCTGCTCGACGGTGCTGCGCTGGCCGTCGTGGGAAGCCGCAACGCAAGCCAGCAGGGCCGTGTCAATGCGCAGGCGTTTTCACAGGAATTGTCGCAAGGCGGTTTCACCATCATCAGCGGACTGGCCTTGGGCATTGATGCAGCCGCTCACGTGGGCGGTCTCGCCGCCGCATCGTCGTCAATTGCCGTGGTCGGCACCGGACTCGATATCGTCTACCCAGCGCGCAACCGTGACCTGGCGCACCAGCTCGCCGAACAAGGGGCGCTGGTCTCCGAATTCGCATTGGGCACGCCCGCGCTCGCCTCCAATTTTCCGCGGCGTAACCGGCTGATCAGCGGATTGGCGCGCGGCTGCCTGGTCGTAGAAGCGGCATTGCAAAGCGGCTCGCTGATCACCGCGCGCTATGCCCTGGAGCAAGGCCGCGAGGTGTTTGCCGTTCCGGGTTCCATCCATTCGCCGCTGTCTAAAGGTTGCCATCAGCTCATCAAGCAGGGCGCGAAGTTGGTGGAGAGCAGTCAGGACATCCTCGAAGAATTTGGCGCCGCAGTCCGTGTGCGGGATACCACAACGGTTGTGAAAACTGAAACCGTGCAGGAAAGCCCCATCCTTGCGGCGCTTGGCTACGATCCACTTGACCTCGACACCCTATGCGAGCGCAGCGGCTTGACGCCGGATAGC
Source organism: Betaproteobacteria bacterium (assembly GCA_025351455.1). Taxonomy (GTDB): domain Bacteria; phylum Pseudomonadota; class Gammaproteobacteria; order Burkholderiales; family JACQAP01; genus JACQAP01. Next base: position 23,800 of record JANXVW010000030.1, read on the forward strand.
GCATCGGCGATGCTGTTGACACTGGAACTTGAAGGCGTGGTCAGCCGCCTTCCCGGCGGAAAGTTTCAGCGCGTGCGCTAGCGTGAGGGGCGCCAACACCTCCAGACAGGGGCTCATGTTCGACATACTCGTCTTCCTGTTCGAAAATTATTTCCATGCCGGTGCCTATCCCGATCAAGAAACCCTTTCCAAACGCCTGTCCGCGGCAGGTTTCGACAGTCGCGACATCTCCCAAGCCCTGACCTGGCTAAGCGGTCTCGAACGCGTCGGCCGCAGCGGTACCCGTTCCAATTCCCTTCCCAGCAAAGGATTCCGGTTTTACACGGAGCCGGAACTGATCACCCTGACGGCCGAAGCACGCGGCTTCCTGCTGTTCCTTGAAAGCGCTGGTGTCATCAGTGTGTTACAACGCGAACTCATCATCGAGCGCGTCGTGGCACTAGACGAGCCCGCGGTGGACCTGGACAAGGTCAAGCTTATCGTGCTGATGGTGCTGTGGAACCAGAACGAAACCCTGGATTCGCTGGTACTCGAAGAACTGATTTCCCCGAACCAGGAACGCTACCTACAGTAAGCTTGTATTTCCATGCGATAGCGCAATGGAAATAATGCATTAGACTAGCCCCGCCGATCATGGCGCTTGCTCCGGCGCCATCAACTTCTTATCATTCCGCCTCCTTTCCAGGCCGGAAACTCAATGTCCCAAAGTCTGTTGATCGTAGAGTCCCCCTCCAAAGCCAAGACTCTGAAGAAATATCTCGGCCGCGGCTTCGAAATAGTCGCGTCCTATGGTCATGTGCGCGATCTGGAGGCGAAGGAAGGCGCAGTCGACCCCAGCGACGATTTCCACATGCGTTACGCGCTGGTGGAAAAAAACAAGAAACACGTAGACACGATCATCAAGGCCGTCGCCAAGGCCACAAATATTTACCTCGCGACTGACCCGGACCGCGAAGGTGAAGCCATTGCCTGGCATCTTGCCGAGATCCTGAAAGACAAGAAGCTGCTGAAGAACAAGAAACTGAACCGGGTCGTGTTCTACGAGATCACGGAATCCGCGGTGAAGGAAGCCGTTGCCCATCCGCGCGGCATTTCCATGCCACTGGTCAACGCGCAGCAGGCACGCAGGGCTCTGGATCATTTGGTGGGTTTCAATCTCTCACCCCTTCTGTGGAAAAAAATCGGCCCCAGCTTGTCCGCGGGCAGGGTGCAGAGTCCGGCGTTGCGGCTTATCGTCGAGCGCGAGCTGGAAATAGAAAAATTCCAGAGCCGCGAATACTGGTCGCTGCATCTTGACAGCCACAAGGGCAAACAGAAGTTCGGCGCGCGGCTGATTCAATACCGCGGCGACAAGATCGAACAGTTTTCCATCGTCAGTGAAGACGACCATCGCAAGATTGTCGAGGACATCGAGAAGACGGCAAAAGGGACGGCCAAAGTTGTCAAGGTCGAACGCAAACCCAAGAGCAGGCAGCCAGCGCCGCCGTTCACCACGTCTACCCTGCAGCAGGAAGCGGTCCGCAAACTCGGCATGACCACGCGCGGTGCGATGAGCACCGCGCAGCAACTCTACGAAGGCGTGGAAATCGACGGCGGCACGGTCGGCCTGATTACCTACATGCGTACCGATTCGCTGGCGCTTGCCAACGAGGCCCTGGTCGACATCCGCAACTACATCAGGAAAAAATTCGAGCCGGACTACCTGCCCAATACGGCAAATGAATATCGCAACAAATCGAAGAACGCCCAGGAAGCACACGAGGCCATTCGCCCGACGTCAATCGAGCGCACACCGGACGCGTTGCGCAAATACCTGACAGTGGACCAGGCGGCACTCTATGAAATGATCTGGAAACGCACGCTTTCCTGCCAGATGACGCCCGCCAAATATGACACGACCTCGGTGGATCTGGCTGCCGGCCGCGCGGATACGCTGTTTCGCGCAAGCGGGCAAATCCTGGTCTTCCCGGGTTTCATGGCCGTCTATCTGGAGGATGCGGACGACACCGAGCAGGAACAGGAAGCCCGGTTGCCGCTGCTCGAGGAAAAAGAGTCTGTACCGGTCGATCGTATATTCGGCGAGCAGCATTTCACACAGCCGCCGCCGCGCTACACGGAAGCAAGCCTGGTAAAAACTCTGGAAGAGTACGGCATTGGCAGGCCATCAACGTACGCGAACATCATTTCGACGCTGCAGGACCGTGGCTATGCCTTGCTCGAGAAGAAGCGTTTCATGCCCACCGATATTGG
>JANXVW010000138.1 GCA_025351455.1 Betaproteobacteria bacterium
CACGTCGGAAGACCGACCACCCAGAGTTTGTCTGGCCGCGTCCTTTCTGTCCACTTTCGAATATTCACGTTTCGATATCCCGGACATCCAACGGATTTCATTGTGATTGCGAGTCCGCTGCGCCCGTCGCACTTCACGGCAATCGCCCCCAAAGCGGCTTGCCATTCAGGAAAATGCTAACGTGTCGCCCATACCGAACTTCGCGTGAAGCGGCGTCTGCATGCGTGACTCATGAGCCCACCCCCCTCCCGCACTCCTCAGGGCCATTCCGGCGTGCGGGCATCCGTGCGTGCGCTTCCGCTGGGCATCTGGGCACTGGGTATCGGATCGATGTTCATGGACATTTCGTCCGAGCTGATCCACAGCCTGCTGCCCGTTTTCATGACCACGGTGCTCGCGGCCTCCATGGTGACCATCGGCGTGATCGAGGGCGTCGCTGAAGCGACAGCCGCCATCACCAAGGTTTTTTCGGGCGCGCTCAGTGATTACCTCGGCAAACGCAAGTTTCTGATGATCCTCGGCTACGGGCTGGCGGCCTTCACGAAGCCGGTTTTTCCGTTGGCCACTTCCATCGCCTGGGTCTTCGGCGCGCGTTTCGTCGATCGCATTGGCAAAGGCATTCGTGGCGCGCCGCGCGACGCGCTGGTGGCCGACATTACGCCGCCGCAGTTGCGCGGGGCGGCCTACGGGCTGCGTCAGGCGCTCGATTCGATCGGTTCGTTCATCGGACCGGTGCTGGCGGTCGTTTTCATGATCTGGTTCGCCAACGACATCAGCGCGGTGATGTGGATCGCCGTGGTGCCGGCTTTTGTCGCGGTGGCGGTGCTGGCGTTCTATGTGCGGGAACCGGAGCGCGCGCAGGGACAATCCACCACCAGATCGCCGTTGACCCTGGCCGATGCGCGGGCGTTGCCGTCGCGCTACTGGCTGGTCGTTTTGCTGGGCGGGGTGTTTACCCTGGCGCGATTCAGCGAAGCCTTCCTCGTGCTGCGGGCGCAGGATGTCGGCATCGCATTGGGCTACGTGCCGCTGGTGCTGATTGCGATGAATGTTGTTTACGCGGTATTCGCCTATCCGGCAGGCATTGCTGCGGATCGGGTGAGCGCCCGCACGTTGTTGCTCCTTGGTTTGACGCTGCTGGTCGCGGCCGACCTGGTGCTGGCGGCGGCCGCGACGCCGGCGCTGGTGATCGCCGGCAGCGCCCTTTGGGGTGCGCACATGGCCCTCACGCAGGGCTTGTTGTCCAAGCTCGTCGCCGATACCGCGCCGGACCATCTGCGCGGAACGGCCTTCGGGATTTTCAATCTCGCCAGCGGCATTGCGCTCTTGCTGGCGAGTGTTATCGCCGGCGCGCTGTGGAGCGGCTTCGGTGCGTCGGCGACGTTTCTGGCTGGCGCGGCATTCGCGGCGGCAACCGCGTTGGGACTGCTCGGTTATCGCCCGGCTCGCGGGACCGTCAGCTAGGGCCGGGCGGGACGTTTATCGCTTCTCCGGCGCAATGTCCTTGATGCGCCGGCTGTGCGCGGCCATGTCTTCGCGGCTGTAGCTCAATGACCGGCGCTTGTCCGATGGCGGGCGCTTGGCGACCGAAAGTCCTGGCCGCCATTCCGTGGCCGGGCGGATCGGCCGCGGCACGAAGCCGCCACCGCAGTTCGGACAGACATTGAGCAGGACGTTTTCCACGCAATCGGCACAGAACGTGCATTCGTAGGAACATATCCGCGCGGCCGTCGACGCCGGCGCAAGATCGATGTCGCAGCATTCGCAGTTCGGACGCAATTCGAGAGCCATCGCATTCTTCCCGTTGATGGACATGGTTTGATGGAAGCGCTCAGGCTGGCACGTCAGGCATTGTCGGAAATGACAAAGAGCCCTCGGTCGGGTTGTCCTCCGGCTCGTTCCTGGTGCCGATCGCGTCAGGCGCTCTCGGTGTAGTGGACATGAAGGAATTCGAACAGCTTGGCGGCCTCATCCACGAGGCTGTCATCGTTTTCGATCAATCGTCTCGCGCCTCGCAACATCGCCTCGAGGCCGGCTGACTCGGGCACCGATAAGCCGCCTGCGTCGAGATAGTGAATCAGGGCGCCCATACGCTCGAGCGCCGGATCGTTTTCAAGCCCGAAGCTGACGACCAATACTTCGAACGTCACCTTGGCGCCGACATGCGTGAACTCGGCGCCATCGAAATCGTACCCGACAGCGCGTTTGGGGCAGTCTTTCGGGTTCTTCAGCCAGATCAGCCTGGCGCGAGGATCGATAAAGCGCTTGATCAGCCATGCGCTTGCCAGGCGATCAACCCATGGGCGAGCTCGCGTTGCCCATATTCGGCCCTGATATTTTGCTCGATCGACAGGTTCAATCTTCCCTGCAATCGCGTGGGGCTCATCGGGCGAGAGCACGATATTGGCAGCGGCTGCCAGGGATTCCAGTGCGTCCCGGGCCTGGTCGCCCGCCGCGTCGGGAAAGAAGTCCTGCAGCGCGATGGTTTCGTAATCCCGCCGCAGGCGCGCCAGGGACGATGAGAGGTTGGCGACCTTCGTCCTGCCGAGGGCCTTGTTGAGCGCGCGGATCTCCTGCAACAGATTCTCGTAGTCGGGCGTGCGATCGAACAACTGGCGGAACTCGGCGTCCTGTGCCTCGTCCCGCGCCGCTACCTCAAGAATCTGTGCGCTGCCGCCCGAAGCGATGACCTCCCCGGATTGCGCCTGCAACGGTTCGAGAAACTCGTCCCGATTGGGCAGGACGTACACGCCGTCGCGCACCACTGCCGTGCCGAGCGCCTTGAGCGCCCGCCAGACGCGCATGCGCACCGCGGGTTGCTGGCCCTGCAGAGTCAGGATGAAGAACAGCCACGCCGGTTTTCCGGCCTTCGATGGAGCGGTCATGTACGTTTTGTCATTGAGTTATAGTCATTACTGGTGTGTAATATACGCTACAACGATACCCGGCATTATGGGCTTCGGCGACCGACAATCCGTTGTTGCACGTACGTTTTGGTGATCGGAATGGGCCAATTCTGGCGGAGTCACAGATCGATCTGGCGCCGATGCATGCGGCGCAGGGATTCCAGGGTGCGGCCTGGGTGGTATGCATCGATCGGGCTCCTCTTCCTATGGTTAGGTGTTGTTCCGGCCTCGTTTGCACAAGGCGGGCCGCCGATGCTCACGGATGATCCTGGCACTCCGGGCGATGGGGTATGGGAGATCAACTTTGCATACCTGGACGAGCGTAATGAACTGGAGCGGTTGCGCAGCTTCCCGCACGTCGATATCGCCTATGGCCTGGGCGACCATATTCAACTCAAGTACGAAACAGGCTGGGTATATGCACGGCCATCGGGCGGCGATGACGTCAGGAGCGGACCCGATAACTCGTTGCTGGGGTTGAAGTGGCGCTTCCTCGACCAGGAGAAGGGCGGTCTCAACATGTCGGTTTACCCGCAACTTGAAGTGGAGAACTCTTCCGGTTCTGTGGCGCGGGGCATCGTGGAGGCCGGCCCCAACCTGTTCCTGCCTGTCGAAATCGGGTACTCGTTCGGGAAAATCGAATTCATCGGGGAACTCGGGTATCAGTATCTTCGTACACAGGCCGACGAGTGGGTCATCGGTCTCCTGGCCGCGATCGATGCGTCGGAATCGCTTGAACTGATGGCGGAAGTTCATCGCACCAGCGAGAGGGTACTGAATGGCGGTGACGTCGTTCTCAATGTCGGGTTGCGAACGCCTTTGAGTTCGAAGATCCGACTATTGGCCTCCGTCGGTACGGGGCTCACCAATAAGCCCGAGACGCCATCATTTATCGCCTATCTTGGCATTCAGTTGATGGTGGGCGGAAGATAGGCGTCCTGCGCGATAAAGGAGTGCACATGCACAGCAGAACAAGATTGAAGATTGCGCTTGTCGGCGTTGTGGTCATCGCTGTTTTGCTCGGCGGTCTGTACGCATTCATCGTTTGGGAGGGCTCCAGCGCACGGGGGGATGCCCCTGAGCTGGAGGCGAAGATCGCTCAATGGCTTCTCCATCACACTGTGCCCGCCGACCACAGGGCGATGAAAAATCCGTTGAGCACCATGGCCGGCAGTCCGGACGTTTTCGCCGGACACGAGGTGTTCCGCAGTAAGTGCGAGCTTTGCCATGCTTATGACGGCAGCGGCAAAACTGACATAGGCAGCAATCAATATCCGCACCCTCCCGATTTGAAAAGCGCCGCCGTTCAACGCATGAGTGACGGTGAGTTGTTTTATCACATCAAGAATGGCATCAGGCATACAGGCATGCCGGCGTGGGACATGCCTGATCGGAAGTTATGGCAGGTTATCGCCTATATTCGCCACCTGCCCAAGATCGCGGCGCTTTCTCCGGAACTGGCTGGCGCGCATCCGACCGCATCGGTTGCTTCCTCACACTATGTGGGTTCCGGGGCCTGCAAGGACTGTCACGCCGAAATCTATGGCCGCTGGCAAAAGACGCGCATGGCAAATGTGGTGCAGGATCCCCACGCCCATCCGGACGCCATTATTCCGGACCTCTCCAAACCCGATCCGCTGGTCACTTTTACGCGCGATGATGTTGCCTTGACCTATGGAAGCAAATGGAAGCAACGCTATTTCAAGCAGGTGGGCGACGACTATTTCGTGTTTCCCGCGCAATGGGATGTCACGCACAAGGTGTGGCGGCCGTACTTCGTCAAGAACGGCACGGATTGGTGGGCCACGTTTTATCCGCCCGACAATTTCCAGCGGCCGACCGGTCCGCTGTGCGACGGATGCCATTCGGTCAACTACGACATTGCAACGAAGAAAGTGACCGAATGGAATGTGGGATGCGAGCGCTGCCACGGACCGGGCAGCGAGCACGTGGCCCATCAGGGAAAGCCGAACATCATCAATCCGGCGAAGTTGAATTACGTGCAGGCCAACGACGTCTGCATCCAATGTCATTCTCAGGGCCAGCCCCTGAAGAATCCGATCCAGGGAAAATATTACGATTGGCCGGTTGGCTTCGACGTGGGCAAGAATCTGGTCGATTACTGGAAACTGGAAGAGCACAAACCGGGTGAGCTTTCATTCACGCACTTCCCGGAAGGCACCGGACACAAGAACCGCATGCAGGGCAATGACTTCGTGCAAAGCCTGATGTACACACGCGGCGTGACTTGCTTCAGTTGCCACGATGTTCACGGCACGGAAAATGACGCCATCCTGTGGAAGCCCGCGAAAAACATCTGCCTGGACTGCCACGGATCCAATACGCCGAATGGCCCGCACGCATCTTCAATTGAAGCGCATACGCATCACAAGGCCGGCAGCCCCGGCAACGAGTGCATTGCCTGCCACATGCCAAAAATCGAACAGACGATCGGGGATGTGAATGTGCGGGCGCATACCTTCCGTTTCATTACGCCGGCCCAGAGCGACGCACTAAAAATTCCAAACGCGTGCAATCTTTGCCACAAGGACAAGAACACGGCCTGGGCGACCGAAGCCCTCAAAACATGGCAAGACCGCTCGCCCTGGCGGGTTGCGCAGTAGAATGCGCGTCAGGCCGAATCGCTTGCCCGTTCGAGGTAACTTTGGAAGACGGCGACATGCACCAGCGCCGCATCTGAGGAATTCGGCCAGAGGTCTTCGCTGCGAAAGCGCACGTCGAAAGTCGGTTCGTCTTCGGCCTTCACGCCATGGGCGTGCGCGTCCGGAAATGGATAGGCGGGCGATTCGCTGACCACGACGCCAGTTTTGCCGCGGATGTAGCCCGGCATGCGCATGTGGCCGGGGACATAGTCGCTGCGCACGCGGACCCGGTCGCCGGCTTTGAAGCGTTCGCGCCCCGGAATGTTCGAACGCCCCGGCGCGCTGGACATCGATAGCGGAAACGTTCCGTTCGCGCGCTTTTCCAGTTCCGCCAGCGTGACGATGCCCTTTTCGACGCAGAGGGTCGCGAGGCTCGTGAGGGCGCGTTCGTAGTAGCTGGCGGAAAGATAATGGCGCGGCTCCATGCGCTCGATGGCATGGCGATACTCGTCCATGTTGAAGATGCCGAGTTTTACCGCAAAGCCGTACAGCGCATTCACCCGCTTTTCCCAGGGCTCATGAAACACTTGGGCATCAAGCGCATAGCGGATGCGGCCGAAACCCTGTTTGCCTCCCAGATCGTGCATGCCGTCCATGATTCAGGTCCCCTGCAGCCGGGCAACGCCGATCATCGCATCCTTCGTGACGATCTTGGCGAGTTGTTCTTCCGACCAGCCTTCGGTATGGGGCGGCCTCACCGGCAATACCATGTAGCGCGTGTCGGCCGTCGTATCCCAGACGCGGATTTCGACTTCGGGCGGCAGGTCGAGCCCCATTTCTTTCAACACGGTTCGTGACTGGCGCACGACGCGCGCGCGGTACTCGAGGTCCTTGTACCAGTCCGGCGGCAGTCCGATGATCGTGAATGCGGTACAGGAACACAACGTGCAGCAAATCACGTTCTGAACCTTCGGTGCGTTCTCCAGCACGACGAGGTGCCGGTGGTGCGGTGGCATGGTGAGCCCGAGTTCGGCTACGGCGTCGCGTCCATTGGCCAGCAGACGTTGTTTGAACGCCGGATCCGTCCACGCCTTGGCGACGACGCGCGCGCCATTTTCGGGGATCCATTTTTCTTCGACGAGGTGTTCGGCTTGTTCAATGAATTCGCCGGCTTTCAAGCCGCGCTCTTCGAGTGCGGCCTGGATGGCATCAGTTCGCTTCTCCACGGAAGCAACGGTCGGACGGCTATGGGTTTGATCGGGCATGGCAGGGCCTCCGAAGGAATTCAGCGCATATGGTAAACGGGAATGGGTGTTGGCGCAGCCGGGGCTTAATGGCGCTCGAACAGGACGGCGAACCCCGCGAACAAGGTCATCTCGTCCGTGTGGCGGTCCAGGTCATGAGCCATGCCGAAATCGAATACGAGGGTGCGCGCCGCCTGGTAGCTGAGCGCCACGAGAGCCCGGGTACTGCTACTTGCGCCACGCTGCGCCGTTCCCGAAAGCTCGGCGGCCCAACCCCACGGACCGGTGATGTTCCCCGACAGCGCGCCTGCCCAATCGAATTCGCCGCGGCCTTCTCCCGCATCGACCGCCCCGAGCCGGGTGTAGGCGAGATTCAGATCGAAATTCATGGCACCCAGGTCCGCACTGAAAATCCCGTTCACGAGGTAATCGCTTTTCCCGGTGCCAAGACCGGTCTTCGCGGTCGGGACACGCACGCCTGACTCGATTCCGACCGCTATGCTCTCGGTGAATGCATGCCGCAGCTTGATTTCCGCCACCGTATCGCCCACGCCGGTAAGGCGGTTGCCGTCGGCGTCTCTCTGGTTCAGGTAGGCGTCGCCCCCTAGCAGGACACCGACGTTTTCGGCGAAGGCATATTTGAACAGGTATGGCGTGCTAAACAGCCGGGCGTTCCCGTCGCTGCGGGTTCGCGCCACGCCGCCCTCGACTTCGAGCAGGCCGGGCGCGGAAAGCGCGGCCGGGTTGGAAACCGTGGGACGATAAGGTGTGACCTCGGGCGCATCGGCCAGCACGGAATCCGACCAGATCGCAAGTCCGGCTGCAAGCATTCGTGATGCATTTTTCATGGCCCGTCAATTCTCCCGGCAACAGGCCGCCACGAAGGCGGCCCATAAATATCGCCTAAAACGACGCTTATTGCGACATCCGCCACCCGACGTCATTCACGGCTCTTCCCGCACTCGCTTATAATCCCGGGCTCCCCGGATACAACCCTCCCAGCAGAACCATGGCTCAATACGTTTACACAATGCAGCGCGTGGGCAAGATCGTCCCGCCCAAGCGCGTCATTCTCAAGGACATCTCCCTGTCTTTTTTCCCGGGTGCCAAGATCGGCATGCTGGGGCTCAACGGTTCCGGTAAGTCCAGCCTGCTGAAGATCATGGCGGGAGAGGACAAAGAGATCGAGGGCGAAGCGACCCCGATGCCGAACCTGCGCATCGGCTATCTGCCCCAGGAGCCGCAACTCGATCCGGAGCAGAACGTGCGCCAATCGGTCGAAGGCGGCCTGGGCGAAGTCCTGGAGGCGAAACAGAAGCTCGAAGCAATCTATGCGGCGTATGCGGAGCCGGACGCCGACTTCGACAAGCTCGCCACCGAACAGGCCAAATACGAAGCCATCCTCGCGGCCAGCGGTTCCGACGTCGAGCATTTGCTCGAGATCGCCGCCGATGCGCTGCGGTTGCCGCCGTGGGACGCGAAAATCGCCAATCTCTCCGGCGGCGAGAAACGCCGCGTCGCCCTGTGCCGGCTGCTGCTGTCGAAGCCCGACATGCTGCTGCTCGACGAGCCGACCAACCACCTGGACGCGGAAAGCGTGGACTGGCTGGAGCAGTTCCTGCAAAAAATTCCTGGCACCGTGGTGGCGGTGACCCACGATCGCTACTTCCTCGACAACGCCGCCGAGTGGATCCTGGAACTCGACCGCGGCCGCGGCATCCCGTGGAAAGGCAATTACAGTTCCTGGCTGGAGCAGAAGGAGCAACGCCTCGAAGTCGAATCCAAGCAGGAGTCGGCCCGTATCAAGGCGATGCAGAAAGAACTCGAGTGGGTGCGCTCGAACCCCAAGGCACGCCAGGCCAAGAGCAAGGCGCGCATCGCGCGCTTCGAAGAGTTGTCGTCCCACGAGCACCAGAAGCAGAACGAAACCCAGGAAATCTTCATCCCGGTGGCCGAGCGCCTGGGCGACAGCGTCATCGAGTTCAAGGAAGTGTCGAAGGGGTATGGCGACCGCCTGCTGATCGACAAGCTTTCCTTCAGCGTCCCCCCGGGCGCGATCGTGGGCATCATCGGTCCGAACGGCGCCGGCAAATCGACGCTGTTCCGCATGATCACCGGCAAGGAAAAGCCCGACAGCGGCGAGATCGTCATCGGTTCCACCGTGCAGCTGGCGTTCGTCGACCAGAGCCGCGACGCGCTGGAGAACAAGAAGACCGTGTGGGAAGCGATTTCCCACGGCCAGGACATCCTCACCGTCGGCAAGTTCGAGATGCCTTCGCGCGCGTACGCGGGGCGATTCAACTTCAAGGGCGCCGACCAGCAGAAAGTGGTCG
>JANXVW010000130.1 GCA_025351455.1 Betaproteobacteria bacterium
CGGGCCGATTATCGACATGAGTATCGGCACCATGAGGCGCATCAAGCGATGAAAACGGCCCATTTGCTCTCCGCGCAAGGTAGGTGAACACGACGCTAACCATAGCCGCTCGCGCCGTCATGGTCAACGGACAATGTCCGGCTATGGCCGGATTTACCGCTCTAAACCCGGTCTGTATAATGGCCTCTTTGTGAAGGATCAAAAGCATGCGAGTCCTGCAAAAGGCGCTCACCTTCGATGATGTTCTGCTGGTTCCCGCTCATTCGACCGTACTCCCCCGCGACGTCAGCCTGACGACGCACCTGACCAGAAACATTGCACTGAATATTCCGCTGATTTCCGCGGCCATGGATACGGTCACGGAAGCGCGTCTGGCGATCGCCATGGCGCAGGAAGGCGGTATCGGCATTGTCCACAAGAACATGCCGGCCAAGGCACAGGCGGCGGAAGTCGCCAAGGTCAAGCGCTTCGAAAGCGGGGTGGTCAAGGATCCCATTACCATTTCACAGGACATGACGGTGCGCACCGTGCTGGCCCTCATCCGCCAGCATCGCATTTCCGGACTGCCCGTGGTCGATGCGACGAAAGTTGTCGGCATTGTCACCAACCGCGATCTGCGTTTCGAGAACAACCTCGATCAGCCGGTGAAGAACATCATGACGCCGCGCGACCGGCTGGTCACCGTCAGGGAAGGGGCGAGTATCGAGGAAGCGATGCGCCTGCTGCACCAGCATCGCCTGGAGCGCGTACTGGTCGTCAACGAAAATTTCGAATTGCGCGGCCTTATCACCGTCAAGGATATCCTCAAGTCTTCGGAGCATCCCTTTGCCAGCAAGGATCAGCTCGGACGGCTGCGCGTGGGCGCAGCGGTAGGCGTCGGCGAAGGCACCGAGGAGCGGGTCGGACTTCTGATCGAGGCAGGTGTCGACGTGTTGATTGTCGACACCGCCCATGGACATTCGCAGGGCGTGCTGGATCGCGTGCGCTGGATCAAGCGCACTTATTCCGCGGCGCAGGTCATCGGCGGAAACATCGCGACCGCGGCGGCGGCAAAATCGCTGCTCGACCAGGGCGCGGATGGGGTCAAGGTTGGCATCGGACCCGGTTCGATCTGCACGACCCGTATTGTGGCCGGCGTGGGTGTTCCCCAAATCACGGCAATCAATAACGTTGCTACCGCCCTCAAGGGCACTGGCGTGCCGATGATCGCAGACGGCGGCATCCGCTTTTCCGGCGACATCGCCAAGGCTATTTCCGCCGGCGCCGATTCGGTGATGCTGGGCGGGCTGTTTGCCGGCACCGAGGAAGCGCCCGGTGAAATCGAACTCTTCCAGGGTCGCTCCTACAAGTCGTATCGCGGCATGGGCTCGCTCGGGGCGATGCAACAGGGCTCCAGCGACCGTTATTTCCAGGACGATGAAGACAGTGCCGACAAGCTTGTACCCGAGGGCGTGGAAGGCCGCGTTCCCTACAAGGGCAGCGTGGTCCAGGTCATGCACCAGCTGATGGGCGGCCTGCGCTCGGCCATGGGCTACCTGGGTTGCCCCACCATCGAAGCCGTGAAGGAACGCGCCGAGTTCGTGCAGATCACCTCGGCGGGCGTGCGCGAATCCCACGTGCACGACGTGCAAATCGTCAAGGAAGCCCCCAACTATCACGTTGACTAAATTCAGGGGCGAGGGACGAGGGGTGAGGGTCGAGGAAGTGCTCTGGAGCTTCTTTGCCTTTGAACTTACTCGTCCCTCGCCCCTCGCCCCTCGTCCCTCGTCCCTAATTTCATGTCCCACGACAAAATCCTGATTCTAGATTTCGGTTCCCAGGTCACGCAGCTGATTGCACGCCGCGTGCGGGAGGCCGGCGTCTACTGCGAAATCCATCCGGCGGACGTCGCCGACCAGTTCGTCCGCGATTACGGCGCGCGTGGCGTCATCCTGTCCGGCAGCCACATGTCGGCCTACGAGGAATCGACGGATCGCGCGCCGAAGGCGGTGTTCGAATCCGGTGTGCCGGTGCTGGGGATCTGCTACGGGATGCAGACCATGGCGCAGCAACTCGGCGGCAGGGTCGAAGCCGGCAAGGTGCGCGAGTTCGGCTTCGCGGAGATCCGCGCGCGCGGCCATACCAAGCTGTTCGACGGCATCGAGGATTTCAGCACGCCCGAAGGCTACGGCATGCTGAAGGTGTGGATGAGCCACGGTGACAAGGTGACCGCGATGCCCCCCGGCTTCAAACTGATGGCTTCGAACGATGCGTGCCCGATCGCCGGCATGGCCGACGAATCGCGCGGCTACTACGCGGTGCAATTCCATCCCGAGGTCACGCATACGATGCAGGGCAAGCGCATTTTGCAGCGCTTCGTTCAAGACATCTGCGGCTGCGGCAGCGACTGGAACATGCCGGACTACGCCAGCGAGGCGGTCGCGGGTATCCGCGAGCAGGTCGGCGACGAGGAGGTGATCCTCGGCCTGTCGGGCGGCGTCGATTCTTCCGTTGCCGCGGCGCTGATCCACAAGGCGATCGGCAAACAACTCACCTGCGTGTTCGTCGACCACGGGCTGTTACGCCTGAACGAAGCCGCGCAGGTCATGGATACATTCGCGAAGCATCTGGGCGTCAAGGTCATCCATGTCGACGCCAGCGCCGAGTTCCTGTCGAGGCTCGCCGGTGTGTCCGACCCGGAGGCCAAGCGCAAGATCATGGGCAAGGAATTCGTCGAGGTCTTCCAGCGCGAATCCGCCAAAATCAAGAACGCGAAATGGCTGGCCCAGGGCACGATCTATCCGGACGTGATCGAATCGGCCGGCGCCAAGACCAGGAAGGCGGCCACGATCAAATCGCATCACAACGTCGGCGGCTTGCCCGATACCCTGCACTTGAAACTGCTCGAGCCGTTGCGCGAACTCTTCAAGGACGAGGTGCGCGAACTCGGACTGGCACTCGGCTTGCCGCGCGAAATGGTATTCCGCCACCCGTTCCCGGGACCGGGCCTGGGCGTGCGCATCCTCGGCGAAGTCAAGGCGGAATTCGCCGACCTGCTGCGGCGTGCCGACGCGATTTTCATCGAGGAACTGCGCAAGGCCACCGATGCCGATGGCGTGAGCTGGTACGACAAGACTGCCCAGGCCTTCGCCGTCTTTCTGCCGGTCAAGTCCGTAGGCGTGATGGGCGACGGCCGTACCTACGAATACGTAGTGGCCTTGCGTGCCGTGCAGACCACCGATTTCATGACTGCGGATTGGGCGCCACTGCCGCACGAGCTGCTGGCAAAAGTGTCATCGCGCATCATTAACGAAGTGCGCGGCATCAATCGTGTCGCCTACGACATCTCCTCCAAGCCGCCTGCGACCATCGAGTGGGAGTAAGAGCCGCGATCTATCGGCGTGCATCGGCGGCAAGCGCGAGTTCCGACCGCATGTCCGACTGCCGGCTCGAAATGGTCACGTCCCGCCCCCCGGCGCTGCGGACAGGGGCCGGACTGCGAGGCTCAAGACCTCCAGATCCGGCAATTGACCGCAAACTCAAGATTGGCCGTTCACCCGGACGGGTACTATTCGCGCTGGTTCACCTGAAAGAAACAATCTCCAAATGCAAATGGAAGTCAATGAGAAGCCCGCGCGCGCTGTCGTGGCCGCCGTACAACTGCCCGGCGTGAGCGACGTCGAGCTCCAGGCGTCGGTAAGCGAACTGCGCGAGCTCGCCAAGACCTTGGGTTTCGAGGTCGTCGGCACATTCGTGCAGAAACGGGATCATTTCGACACGACGGCCTACCTGGGGATCGGCAAGCGGCAGGAAATGCGCCGTTTCGTGGAAAACCAATCCGATCCCGAGAGCGATCCCGCTTCTGTATCCGACGCCGATGTTGTGCGGCGGGCGGCGAAAGGCGGCGCCGCCCGGGCCAAGGAGGCGGCGCAGTCGGAAGCCGATCCGGAAACCCGCCGCGCCGACGTCGTCCTCGTCGATCACGAAATTTCCCCATCGCAGGCGCGCAATCTCGAGATCGAGGTCGGCTGCGAAGTGATGGATCGCACCATGGTCATCCTGGAGATCTTCCACCGCCACGCCCGTTCGCGCGCGGCCCGCGCACAGGTGGAAATTGCGCGTCTGGGCTATATGGCGCCGCGGCTGCGCGAAGAGGCGAAACTGGCGGGGCCCAAGGGCCGACAGCGCAGCGGCACCGGCGGTCGCGGGGCAGGGGAGGCGCACAGCGCGCTGGACCGCCAGAAGATCCGCGACCGCATTGCCGAGTTGCAGAAGGAAATCGACGCGATGGATGCCGAGCGCAAGACCCAGCGTGCGCGCCGGCAGGGGCGCCAGAGTCTCGCGCGCGTGGTGCTGGTCGGCTATACGAACGCCGGCAAGTCGACATTGATGCGCGCGTTGACCGGAAGCGAAGTCCTGGTCGCCAACAAATTGTTCGCCACACTCGATACCACGGTTCGCGCGCTGTATCCCGAAGGCGTGCCACACGTACTGGTCAGCGACACGGTCGGTTTCATCAAGAACCTGCCGCACGACCTGGTCGCGTCGTTCAAGTCCACGCTCGAGGAAGCGGCCGAGGCATCGCTGCTCCTTCACGTCATCGATGCGAGCGATCCGGGCTACGAGCGGCAGATCGCGGTAACCGATGAAGTGCTGAAGGAAATCGGTGCGCAGGACGTGCCGCGTATTCGCGTTTTCAACAAGGTCGATTGCGTGGGCGACGTCGATGTGCAGGCGGCGCGCGCGGTGGCGCTGTCGGCTCAATACCCGGATTGCATGGTCATGAGTGCCCGTCGCGAAGAGGATATGGCCAGGCTGCAAGCGGCAATCCGCGGGTTTTTCCAGAAGGACCTCGTCGAGGCCGAACTTTTCCTGCCTTGGGCAGCGCAGCAACTGCGCGGGGAGGTCTTCGGGCAATTTGAAGTGCTGGAGGAGCGCGCAGACGGCGATGGGACGTTTTTCCGCATTCGCGGGGAGCCCGATACCTTGAGCGCTCTACGCGCACGGCTTGGTCAGACGCAATAAAGTCAGCGCCGGTCCCGCATGCGAAACCTGACGCTCGCACCTCTTTAATCACAGCTCATGATATCGTTTCGATATGAATGACAAGTATCTGATCAAAGAAGGGTCAGATGCGGGCTTTATGACGGTGGCAATCGCGTTGGCAGGGGAGGCGTCGGAAGCCGGCGAAGTACCTGTCGGGGCTGTCGTAGTGAAAGGCGGCAAAGTCGTCGGGGCGGGCTTCAATGCCCCGATCAGCCGGCACGATCCGTCGGCCCATGCGGAGATTCAGGCCCTGCGCGCTGCGGCTACGGCGCTGGGCAACTACCGCCTTGCCGGTTGCACGCTCTTCGTGACCCTCGAGCCCTGCACAATGTGCGCGGGGGCCATCATGCATGCCCGCATCGAGCGCCTGGTTTTTGGCGCCGCCGATCCCAAAACCGGCGCCTGCGGCAGCGTCGTTAATTTGTTCACCGAAGCGCGCCTGAATCATCACACCGTGGTGGAGGCCGGGTTGATGGCACAGCAATGCGGTGAACTGCTGACGAATTTCTTTCGCCAACGCCGCGCGACAGGACAATGAAGTCTATCCGCATCAGCATTCCGGACCAGACGCTGGAACTGACTGAGGACGGCAAAACGGTCAGGCGTTATCTCGTTTCCACCTCGAAAAACGGTGCCGGTGAAAAATACGGCAGTTTCTGCACGCCGCGCGGACGTCATGTCATTCGCGCAAAAATCGGCGCGGGGGAGCCCGTCAACACGGTTTTCGTCAAGCGCCGGCCAACCGGCGAAATCTACGATGCCGAACTGGGCGGCCGGCATCCGGGCAGGGATTGGATGCTCACCCGACTTCTGTGGCTGTCGGGATGCGAACCCGGTTTCAATCGACTGGGTGACGTCGATACCATGCGCCGCTATATCTACATCCACGGCAGTCCGGACACAGCGGTCATGGGCAAGCCCGGATCGATCGGCTGCATCCGCATGCACAACCGCGACCTCCTCGAATTATTCGATCTCGTCGAGCCTGGAACCGCAGTTGAAATTATTGAATCCACCACCTAGCTTTGCGACCCGCGGTTGTGCCTCGCAGCGCAATTGGGTAGAGTGCGGCCGGCCCGTCGGATCGCATTAAAGAACGGGCACAACACGGAGAACAAACCGATGAGGCTGAAGGACAAGGTCGCAATCATTACAGGCTCCGCTCGCGGAATAGGGCAGGCCACGGCGCTGAAGTTCGCAGTCGAAGGCGCCAGGGTGGTGGTGTGCGATCTCGACCGCAAGGCGGTCGACGAGGTTGTCGCACAAATCACGGCTTCAGGCGGCCGGGCGGTCGGATTCACACTCAACGTAACCGACAAGGCGAGCATTGCCGCCATGGTGAAAGGCGTGATCGACAAATACGGCCGCGTCGATGTATTGGTCAACAATGCCGGCATCGTCGATGACGCGATGTTGCGCAAGATGACCGACGACCAGTTCGAGCGCGTCATCGACATCAACCTCAAGGGCACCTATAACTGCGCCCGTGCCGTGGTGGACATCATGATTGCCCAGGGCGCCGGCGTGATCCTGAACGCCTCCTCGGTAGTCGGGCTCTACGGCAATTTCGGCCAGACCAATTATGCGGCGAGCAAGTTCGGCGTCATCGGGATGGCCAAGACGTGGGCGCGCGAGCTGGGGCGCAAGGGCATTCGCGCCAACGCGGTCTGCCCCGGATTCGTCGAAACCACGATCCTGAAATCCATTCCGCAAAAAGTCATGCAGGCCATGATCGATCGCGTGCCGCTCGGCCGACTGGCCAAGCCGGAAGAAATCGCCAACACCTATGCTTTCCTCGCCTCCGACGAAGCCAGCTACATCAACGGCGCGGTGATTGAGGTCAGCGGCGGCGCCACGGTATAGCGCAGCGGGAAAATCGGCCCGAGGGGCTGCTTCCAACCGATGACGCCGTTACCTGAAATCGCCATCCGTCCGGCTGACTGGTATGCGGATCGTGAAATCCTGAGGGCAATTCGCGAAGAGGTATTCGTTCGCGAGCAATCGGTGCCGGCGGACATGGAGTGGGACGAATTCGATGCCCAGTCGCGCCACCTCTTGGCAATTGTGGAGGGTGTTCCAGTCGGCACCGGTCGATTGCTTCCCGACGGACATATCGGCCGCATGGCAGTCGTGCGGGTGTGGCGTAAAAAAGGCGTCGGCAATGCGTTGCTCATGGCCTTGCTCGACGAAGCGCGCAAGCGCGGCATGTCACGCGTGTTGCTCAATGCGCAAATTCAGGCGTTGCCGTTTTATCTGCGTCACGGTTTTCACGCAGAAGGCGAGGAGTTCCTGGACGCGGGCATTGCGCATCTCCGGATGTGGCGCGATCTGTAGAAGGTCAGTGAACTACCCTCGCCTAAAGGCGAGGGCTTCCAATGACGGCTCAAGCCGGTGAGGGTCGGCCTCACGGCCGACTGCCGAGACTCCCTTCTCCCCCCGGGATACCCTGGCGAAGCCCGGAGTAACCCGTTAGAAGGGCCCGGGATGAGGGACAGTTCGATTCGAACGACAGTACCTTCCCTCACCCGTCGCTTTCGCGCCGACCTCTGACAGGGTACTCCGGGCTTCGCCAAAGT
>JANXVW010000160.1 GCA_025351455.1 Betaproteobacteria bacterium
CCTTCGATGGTGACGAAGCGGACCTTCAGGATGTTGTGCACCGTCAGGCCGTATTTCAGGCAATGCACGCCGCCGGAATTCTCCGCGACGTTGCCGCCGATCGAACAGGCGATCTGGCTGGACGGATCGGGCGCGTAATACAGGCCGTATGGCGCAGTCGCTTCCGAGATCGCCGCGTTGCGCACGCCCGGCTGTACGCGCGCGATGCGCGCGAGCGGATCGATGTGAAGGATGCGCTTCATCTTCGCCATCACCAGCAGCAGGCCTTGTGCGTAGGGCAGGGCGCCGCCGGAGAGGCCCGTCCCGGCGCCGCGGAACACAACCGGCACGCGGCCTTTGTGGCAGATGCGCAGGACTTCGCGGACCTGGTCTTCCGTTTCGGGCAGGGCTACGAGCAGCGGCATGCGCTGATAGGCGGTCATGCCATCGCATTCGAAAGGCTTCAGGTCCTCGCGTTCGTACAACAGCGACGCCGGCGGCAGCACGGCAGTCAATTGCGCGACGAGGTCGGAATGGGGAACCTGGGGTTGCAGCATTTCGGACGAAAGCAGTGCGGGCGTGCCCATGGTTTGAGAATCAGCGGGTCAGGGAATCAGCGCTCAGATGATCAGGATGGCGCGGAAGTCGTTGACGTTGGTTAACGTGGGGCCGGTTACGACCAGGTCGCCGAGACCGGAGAAGAAACTGTAGCCATCATTATCGGCGAGCATTTTCTTCGCGTCCAGATTGCGTCCGGCTGCGTTGGCGAGGGAGTCAGGAGTGACCACTGCGCCAGCGTTGTCTTCCGTGCCATCGACGCCGTCCGTATCGCCGGCTAGCGCATGAATGCCCGGCTCGCCGCCAAGGGCCACGGCCAGTGCCAGCAGGAATTCGGCATTGCGGCCGCCGCGGCCTTTGCCGCGCACGGTGACCGTCGTTTCTCCGCCAGAGAGCAGGACGCAGGGCATTCCGGCCGGCTGACCATGGCGCTTGACCTGGCGCGCTATGCCGGCGTGGACGATGGCGACTTCGCGGGCCTCCCCTTCGATCGCATCGCCGAGGATGACCGGCGTCACGCCGGCCTTGCGCGCGATTTGCGCCGCTGCTTCGAGCGACATCTGCGGCGTTGCCAC
The DNA here is from genome assembly GCA_025351455.1 of Betaproteobacteria bacterium. Lineage (GTDB taxonomy): Bacteria > Pseudomonadota > Gammaproteobacteria > Burkholderiales > JACQAP01 > JACQAP01. Next base: position 1,113 of record JANXVW010000160.1, read on the forward strand.
CATGTGCAATTGAGTCTTCCCGAGCCGCGGATCACCGGGCTTCGGCGTTTCTTCTTTCGCCGCGCGCAGGTGATCGACCACCGCCTTGGGTTCGCTAATGCGGTATTTTTCCAGGATCGCCAGGGCGTCCGCGAATGTGGTCGTGTCCGCCACGGTCGGCCCGGAGGCGATCACGGCGGGGTCGTCGCCGGGAATGTCGGAGATCGCGAGCGTGATCACGCTGGCGGGCGCGCAGGCCGCTGCCAGCCTTCCGCCCTTCACCGCGGAGAGATGCTTGCGCACGCAATTCATTTCCGTGATGTTCGCGCCGCTTTTCAGCAATGCCTTGTTGATCGCCTGCTTGTCCGCCAGCGTCAGGCCCGGCGCCGGCAACGACAACAGCGCGGACCCGCCACCCGAGACCAGGAACAGCACGAGATCGTCGGCCGACAATCCCCGCACCATGTTCAACATGCGCTCCGCCGCCCTGCGTCCCGCTTCGTCGGGCACCGGATGCGCGGCTTCGACGACTTCGATTCGTTTCGTCGGCACGTTGTAGCCGTAGCGCGTCACTACCATCCCCGACAACGCTCCCGGCCAATGATCCTCGACCGCCCTGGCCATGCTCCCCGCCGCCTTGCCGCAGCCGATCACCAGCGTGCGACCCTTTGGCGGCTTCGGCAGGTAGGCCGGCAAGGTCTTGTCAGGCAGCGCCGCTGCAATCGCCGCATCGAACATAGTTCTCAAGAGTACTTGTGGGTCCATTTTCATAAAGAAATTCTCACCGCAAAGACGCAAAGGGCGCAAAGAAATGCGGGAAGCGCATCAACGCAATAGGAGCATCAGAATTCGTATGTACACGATAAGATTCTCGTTTTCCTCTGCGCTCTTTGCATCTTTGCGGTGAAAGGAAATTGCCGTATCAGATCTTAGCTACAGCGTGATTGGCGAGGGCTTCGAGGGCCTTGACCATGGCGGAGTGGTCCCACTTTCCGCCGCCCTGGGCCTGGCAGGCGCTGAACAATTCCTGCGCGGTCGCCGTATTGGGTAGGCTCATCTTCAGCGCGCGGGCCGCGGACAGTGCCAGGTTCAAATCCTTCTGGTGCAGTTCGATGCGAAAGCCGGGATCGAAAGTGCGCTTGACCATGCGTTCGCCGTGTACTTCGAGCACGCGCGAAGACGCGAAGCCGCCCATGAGTGCCGTGCGCACCTTGCCCGGATCGACGCCGGCCTTGGATGCCAGCAGCAGGGCTTCCGCGACCGCCTCGATATTGAGCGCAACGATGATCTGGTTGCAGACCTTGCAGATCTGCCCGGCACCGACGTCTCCGACCAGGGTGATGTTCTTGCCCATCAGTTCGAACAGCGGCTTCACTTTGGCGAAGACTGCCTCGGAAGCGCCGACCATGATGGTGAGCGCTGCATTCTTTGCGCCGACTTCGCCGCCGGAGACCGGGGCATCCACATAATCCGCACCGGATTTTTTAATGCGCTCGGCAAACACCTTGGTCTCGATCGGCGAGATGGAACTCATGTCGACGACAATCTTGCCCGCGGATAATCCTTCCGCGACCCCGTCCTTGCCGAAAAGCGCCTTCTCGACGTCCGGCGTGTCCGGCACCATGGTGATGATGATGTCGGCTTTCTGCGCGACTTCCTTCGCGGACGCACAGGCCTTCCCGCCCGCCGCCGTCAGTTCCTGCGGCACGCCACTGCGGCTTGCCAGGAACAGCGTGTGGCCGCCCTTGATCAGATTGGCAACCATGGGCCTGCCCATGATGCCCAGCCCTATAAATCCTACATTCATTTCCCTCTCCTCAATCTAACTTTCACCGCAAAGACGCAAAGAACGCAAAGAAGAACGTTGGGCGCGCAGATCATCGAACCGCACGGATGTCCGCATCGGAAATGCCGGCAACTCATGCCCCAACAAGCTATCGACATCCAAGTAGATTAGATTGTGTTTCCCCGCTTTCCTTTGCGTCCTTTGCGACTTTGCGGTGAAAAAGGTTGCCAAATTTATAGGTAAGGCTTCAGCCATGCGAGACCGGCTTCGGTATTGCCGGCGGGGCGGTACTCGCAGCCGATCCAGCCCTTGTAGTCGATCTTGTCGAAGAACTGGAACAGGAATGGATAATTGATCTCGCCTGTGCCGGGTTCATGGCGCCCGGGCGTATCCGCGAGCTGCATGTGGCCGATCTTGGCCAGGTTCTGTTCGACCGTGGTGGCCAGGTCGCCTTCCATGATCTGCATGTGGTAGATATCGTACTGGAACAGCAGATTCGGCACGTTTGCGTAATGCATGATGTCGAAGGCCTGGCGCGAATAATTCAGATAGAACCCGGGGATGTCGCGCGTATTGATGGCTTCGATGAGCAGCTTCAGGTTCTGTTTTGCGAGTTCCTTGCCGGCGAACTGCAGGTTGGCGATGTAAGTCTCGCGCATCTTGTCTTCGCCGACGCCGCGCGGCTTGAGGCCGGCCATGCAATGGATCTGGGTGGCGCCGAGCGCCTTTGCATAGTCCAGCGTTTTGCCGATGTTGTCCTGGAACTGCCCGACCTTGGCCGGATCGCAGGCCAGGCCGCGGTCGCCGGCGGCGAAATCGCCCGGCGGCATGTTGAACAGCACCATCTGGAGCTTGTGCTTGTCCAGTTGCTCGCGGATCTGCGCCGCGGGGAAATCATAGGGAAACAGGAACTCGACCCCGCGGAATCCGGCTTTCGCCGCGGCGCCGAAGCGGTCCAGAAAGCCGACCTCGTTGAACATCATCGACAGGTTGGCGTTGAATTTAGGCATGCATCCTCCCGGGATTTTTTGGTTTGAGGTTGGCGGGAGAGGCAATTATAGCCGCCCGCGCCGTTATAATCGGCTCCGGATCCAACCACAGGGCAAACCACGGGCAGATGTCCATGAAATTCAGGGGTACCGAATCTTACGTCGCCACCGAGGACCTGATGATGGCGGTCAACGCCGCCGTGACCCTGGAAAGGCCGCTGCTGATCAAGGGCGAGCCCGGCACGGGCAAGACCATGCTGGCCATCGAAGTCGCCAGGGCGCTGGACCGTCCGCTGTTGCAGTGGCACGTCAAATCCACATCCAAGGCACAACAGGGGCTGTATGAATACGATGCGGTATCGCGCCTGCGCGATTCCCAGCTTGGCGACGGCCGCGTCCACGACATCGCCAACTACATCAGACGCGGCCCATTGTGGGATGCCTTCGAGTCCGAGCGCCAGGCGGTCCTGCTCATCGACGAGGTGGACAAGGCCGACATCGAGTTCCCGAACGACTTGTTGCGCGAATTGGACCGCATGGAATTCTACGTCTACGAGACGCAGAAGCTGGTCACCGCAAAACACCGGCCGGCCATTATCATCACCAGCAACAACGAGAAGGAGCTGCCGGACGCATTCCTGCGCCGCTGCTTTTTCCACTACATCAAGTTTCCCGACAAGGAGACGATGCAGCGCATCGTCGACGTGCATTTCCCCGACCTGAAGAAAGCGCTGCTGCGCGAGGCGCTGGAGGTATTTTTCGAG
>JANXVW010000178.1 GCA_025351455.1 Betaproteobacteria bacterium
GCTTCGATCGACAACGTGAAGTTGGTGCCCATGCGCGAACGGTTGTCACCCACCATCAGCGGCAGGTCGAGCTGGCGGCAACGCTCCTCGGTCAGAGTCAGGCAGATCAGGCCGCGCCCGTGCTTGGCCATGAAGTTGACCGCATCGGGCGTCACGAACTCGGCGGCCATCAACAGGTCGCCTTCGTTCTCCCGGTCCTCCTCGTCGATCAGCACGACCATCGTGCCGGCGCGCAGGTCCGCAATGATCTCGCTAGTGGGGCTAATGCTGTTCATTTTGTTTTTCGGCTTACTGACTTCAGGCTATGCGGACTGGCAATGGACCGCTGCTATGGCATAGGGTACGGACAATTCGACGGAGAAGACGCTCTGGATAGGCGCGTCATAGTCGGAAAGCGTGCATTGTGCCAGATCGCGGCGTTTCAGACGCGATCCGGTTCGCATCTTGCCGGTACTGTACGCGGCAATTTCGGGCTCCTTCTGCGCGGACTGGAAGACGTTGCGCGGTCTTCGGGGGCGACGACTAGGCATTGACCGATTCTTGTGATGTACTGCGCGCTAGGCATCGGTCATTCTGAAGCGGTAACGACGAGGGGCGCGGAATGCTGCGGGGATGGACTAGCTCTCACGTTTTTGCACGGACGCGCAATCATCCGTACACCTGAATCGGGCGAAGCCCCTCGATGACCACCCACCGCAAGCTCGCCGCCATCCTCTGCGCCGACGCGGCAGGTTACTCCCGGCTCATGGCCGATGACGAGGCCGCCACCCTTCGTTCGCTCAATGACGCGCGTTCGCTGTTCCGCGAGCGCATCGAAGTCCACGGAGGGAGATTGATCGATACCGCAGGGGACAGCGTCCTGGCGGAATTCCCCAGTGCTGTCGAAGCCGTGGACTGCGCCAACGAGATCCAGCATGAGCTTGCCAAGCGCAATGCCCAGTTGGCCGAACACCGGCGCATGCTGTTCCGCATCGGCATCAACCTGGGTGACGTGATCGAGCAGGAGGATAGGACCATCTACGGGGACGGGGTCAACGTCGCCGCGAGACTTCAACAGTTGGCCGAACCAAGCGGAATCTGCATCTCCGGTACCGCCTTCGATCAGGTCGAAGGCAAGCTCCTTCTCGCCCACAAGTTCATCGGCGAGCAGCAGGTCAAGAACATCGCCAAACCGGTGCGGGCGTATCGGGTGTTGTTTAATACCTCGCCTGGAAGAACCCGTTCCGCACTAGGAACCAATCGCCATCTTCTTGCGATTGGCGCTGCAGCGGTCTTCGCGGTGCTGGTAGCCGCCGGAATTGTCTGGAACGCGCAACGGCCTGCCGCAGAAGGCCCTGTCGCGAGTGCAATCTCGCATGGGCTGCCAGGCTCCGGAAAGCCACGCCTCGCCGTACTGCCACTCGCAAATATCAGCCCGAATCCGGAAGACGAGTACTTCGCGGACGGAATGACGGAGGAATTGATCTCACGGCTGTCCCGGGTTGGCGGGCTTGACGTCATAGCGCGCACCTCGGTCATGCAATACAAGGGCAAGGCCAAAGGTATCGCAGACATCGGGCGCGATCTGAATGTGAACACGATCCTGGAAGGCAGCATCCGCAAATCCGGCGACAAAATGCGAATCACGTTGCAACTCATCGACGTCGCCAGCCAAGGGCATCTCTGGTCAGCGGACTACGATCGTCAGTTGAAGGACGTATTCGCGACGCAAAGTGAGATCTCCGGTCGGGTCGTCGATGCCTTGCACGTCCGGCTGGTCGAACCGGGTAATGCCGCCACCGTGGCTGCTCGCAGTCAAGACTCCGAGACGTATAGTTTGTACCTCAAGGGACGGTACCACTGGAGCAAGACAACCCTTGAGGGCCTGAAGAAGTCGATCGAGTATTTCAAAGAGGCGATTGCCCGATCGCCGAACGACGCGCGATCCTGGGCTGGGCTGGCCGATGCCTATGTCTGGCTCGGCTGGTTTTCGTTCCTTTCCCCGAACGAAACCTTTCCGAAAGCCAAGGCAGCCGCTGAAAAGGCATTGGCGCTGGATGAGAACCTGGCCGAGGCCCACGCATCTCTCGGCCTTGTTCGCTTCTTGTTCGAGTGGAATTGGGCGGGGGCGAAGCAGTCCTACGAGCGCGCAATCGAGCTGAGCCCGAGCTATGCACTCGCGCATCTGTGGTACGGCATCTATTTCAAGGCAACGGGGAACCAGGACAAAGCACTCAACCAGATCATGCGGGCCAACCAGCTCGACCCCTTGTTTCTGATTGCCAACGCGGAAATCGGCTGGGCTGCATATTACCGGCGCGATTTCCCCGAAGCGGAACGTGCGTGCAGGAAAACGCTGGAATTGGATCCGAATTTCCCATTCGCTCTCTTATGCTTGCAGTCTGCTCTCGGACTGCAGAAAAATCCTGAGGTCGTTCAAGTAGCCAAAAAGCTGGTCGAACTCAATCCTGGAGACCCATACATGCTCGGCGGACTCGGCTGGGCGTACGGTGTACTGGGGCAAACAGCACAGGCACGCGAAGTCCTGGTAACACTTAGGAAAATGGCACAGACAACTCCTGTCCCGCCCACCAGTACCTACTACGTCTATATCGCGCTCAGGGATCATGACCAAGCATTTAAGGAATTCGAGAAAATCCGCCAAGAGCGATGGGGCGACATGGTCTGGATCAAGATCCGACCCCGTATTCGATGCCCTGCGCTTGGACGCGCGCTTCAATGTGTTGCTTAAAAAAATGGCCTTCCCAGAGAATCCGTGATGAACTTGTCCGAAGTAGCCTGGGTGATACTCGTAAGAGCGTGGTTTGACGCGAACGAGCCATGACCACCCATCGCAAACTCGCTGCCATCCTCTGCGCCGACGCGGCAGGTTACTCCCGGCTCATGGCCGACGACGAAGCCGCCACCCTTCGCTCGCTCAATGACGCACGTACGCTGTTCCGCGAGCGCATTCAGGCCCACGGCGGGCGGCTCATCGATACCGCGGGCGACAGCGTCCTCGCCGAGTTTCCCAGTGCCGTGGAAGCGGTGGACTGCGCGGTCGAGATCCAGCACGAACTCGCCAAGCGCAATGCGCAGTTGGCCGAGCATCGACGGATGCAATTTCGCATCGGCATCAATTTGGGAGACGTGATACAGCAAGAGGATGAAACTATCTACGGCGACGGGGTCAACGTTGCTGCCCGGCTCCAGACGCTCGCCGAACCAAGCGGAATCTGCATCTCCGGTACCGCGTTCGATCAGGTCGAAGGCAAGCTCCTTGTCGCCTACAAGTTCATCGGCGAGCAGCAGGTGAAGAACATTGCCAAGCCAGTGCGGGCGTATCGGGTCCTGATTGACGCGCCAGCCGGCAAACCCCGTCAGGCTCACGGAAGCAAACGTCGCGGAGCCATGATTGTTGCTGGCGTTGCGATTGTCATGATCCTGATACTGGGTGCTTTATGGAATGGGCAAGGTCGGACAAAGGTACACCCTTCGCCCTCTGAAGACCCTGCGCTTGCGATGCCTTCAGGTCCAGCCATTGCGGTTCTGCCGTTCACTAACATGAGCGGAGATCCGAGGGAGGACTACTTCAGCGACGGACTGACCGAAGACATCATCACTGAGTTGGCCCGCGTCCGGGAACTACACGTGCTCGCGCGCAATACAACGTTTCAGTACAAGGGACAGGCTGTGGACGTACCGGCCTTGGGACGCAAGCTTGGTGTTCAGTACGTCATGGAAGGCAGCGTCCGCCGGGAGAAGGAACGGGTTCGCATAACGGCCCAGTTGATCGATGCCAACACAGGTGCGCACCTGTGGGCGGAGCGCTATGACCGGGAACTCAAGGACATCTTCGCCGTCCAGGATGAGATCACAAGCCGGATTGTCAGCGCAATTGCGGCGGGAAGCGCTGGTCTGCTTCAGGAGTCGGCTCGACGCAGAGTGGCCGGAAAACGTCCTGAGAATCTGGAAGCGTATGAGCTGGTACTACGTGCAACCGCGCCGCGGGCATATACACAGCAGTGGTATGACGAAACGTCCGCACTGCTGGAGCGAGCTATCCGCGTCGAACCGAATTACGCGCGCGCGCGGCAGGAGTACGCCTGGCTGAAGCTTTTGGGTTGGATCTTCCGCTTCGAGAAAAGTACGTTACCTCCGGACGAGATCAAGCACAACGCCATCAAGGCCGTTGAGCTGGACCCTAACGATGCACTGGCGCACCGCACCGCTGCCTACGGTTACTTTTTTGACCATCAGCTGGAATCATTTGAAAGGGAGTCTCAGTCAGCCCTCGCGCTTTCCCCATACGACGCCGATGTGCTTACCCAACTTGGCATGGCGTGTTCAATGATAGGGAAATCGGGTCTTGGAACAAAACTCGTCAAGAAGGCGTACCAGCTCAACCCGGTCTCGGCGGGCGGCTGGTACCACAGTGCGCTGCATTACAACTACTACCGGGACGGTGACTACCGTCTCGCACTTGAGATGGTTCGAGGCCATCCTGGACAGACGATGTGCGAAACACAGTTCAAGTACGTCGCCGCATATGGGCAGCTCGGTGAACCGGAAAAAGCGAAGGAGCATTGGAATAATTGTGTCAGATCTGTTCCCGACTTTTCCGCTGAGCGACTCGCCGAGATTCTGAGAGTCTGGAATTTTCAGGAACCCTTCATCGAGCACTACATGGAAGGCATCCGCAAGGCCGGATATCCCTGTCGCAACCCTGGATGCAAATTGATACCGTGACCACCTACCGCAAACTCGCCGCATCCCTCTGCAGCAGTTACCGCTGATCATCCCTGTCGAGCATGCGCTCCACGTAACGTGCCACCAAGTCGACTTCCAGATTCACTTTGCTGTCCATCTTCAGTTCGCCCAGGTTGGTCACCTTCAGCGTATGCGGAATGAGGTTGACTGAAAAGCGGTCGCGCTCGACCATGTTGACCGTGAGGCTGACGCCGTTGACGGTCGCCGATCCCTTGCGCGCGAAATAGCGCGCCAGCTCCGGCGGGAATGAAATCGTCAGGTCGCTATTGCCGTCCACCCTCTTCACCGAGTGCACCGTGCCGACGCCGTCGACATGGCCGCTGACGAGATGCCCGCCGAGCCGATCGGCCAGCCGCAACGACTTCTCCAGGTTGATCGCCGCGCCCGCCGTAAATCCGGCGGTTACGCGCAGGGTTTCCCGGGAAACATCCACCGAGAAAGTTTCACCGGACAACTTCGTTACCGTCAGGCAAACGCCGTTGCAGGCAATACTGTCGCCGATGGCAACGTCGGCGAGGTCGAGGCCGCCCGCATCGATCGTTACCGCCGCGGTCTGGCCGGCGGCCTTGAGATCGGCGATGCGTCCGATCGCCTGCACGATGCCGGTGAACATCAGGCTTTGCCCAGCCGCGCGAGCACGCGCAGGTCGGGTCCGAACAGGCGCGTATCGCGAATGTCGAGTTCCAGGCGTTGCTCCATGCGTGTCAGATTTCCCAGGTCGAGCATGCCGCGTCCGGCGTCACCCAGCAGCAGTGGGGCCAGGTACAACAGCAATTCGTCCACCACCCCGGCCCGCAACAGGGCGGAATCCAGATTGATGCCGGCTTCGACGAGGACTTCATTGATGCCGATGCTGCCCAAGTGCTGCGTCAGCTGCAATAAATCGACTTTGCCTTCCGCATTCGGCAGCACGACGACATGGGCACCCTTCACCTTCAACGCGCGCGCCTTGGCGTCATCCTGCGTCGCCGTTGCGACCAGGACGGCGCCGCCGTCCAGCAACTTCGCCTCCGGCGTGATGCGCAACCGGCTGTCCACCACGATGCGCAGCGGCTGGCGGGTGGTCTCGACGTCACGCACGGTCAGCCGCGGATCGTCGTCCTTCAGCGTGCCGATGCCGGTCATGACAGCGCAGGAGCGCGCGCGCCAATGGTGTCCGTCGCGGCGCGCATCCGGCCCGCCGATCCATTGCGACACACCGTTGGCCAGGGCCGTCTTGCCGTCCAGACTCGCCGCGATCTTGATCCGCATCCACGGCCGTCCGCGCGTCATGCGCGAAACGAAACCGATGTTGAGTTCCCGCCCCTGCTCTTCCATCAGGCCGACCTCCACGCGGATGCCTGCATCGCGTAGTTTCTGCAGTCCCTTGCCCGCAACCTGCGGATTCGGATCCGGCATCGCCGCCACCACGCGCGCGACTTTTGCTGCGATCAGCGCATCGCTACACGGCGGCGTGCGGCCCTGGTGGGCGCAGGGCTCAAGCGAAACATAAGCCGTTGCCCCTTCCGCTGCCGCACCAGCAGCCTTCAATGCCATAACTTCCGCATGAGGTTCGCCTGCGCGTTCGTGCCAGCCTTCTCCGACCACGCGGCCGTCTTTCACCAGTACACAGCCAACCCGCGGATTCGGCGCGGTCGTGTACAAGCCGCGTTCGGCCAGCCGCAATGCGCGCGCCATGAATTCGAAATCCTCGGCAGCGAAAGGCATGGGCCTACTTGGGCTTGCGGCGGGTCGCCGGCTTCTGCACTTCCTTCACGGCGTCGCGGAAATCCTCGACGTCCTGGAAGTCGCGGTACACGGACGCGAAACGGATGTAAGCCACCTTATCGAGCTTGTATAGTTCGCGCATGACCATCTCGCCCAGGCGGCGGGAATCGACTTCGCGCTCGCCGAGCGACAGCAGTTTCTGCTTGACCCTTTCCATCGCATCGTCCACCAGGTCGGCGGATACCGGCCGCTTGTGCAGCGCCCGGTTGAACCCGACGCGCAGCTTGTCCTCGTCGAACAATTCCCGGAACCCGTTCGACTTCACAATCTGCGGCAGGCGCAACTCCGCATGTTCGTAGGTCGTGAAGCGCTTGTCGCACGACAGGCAACGCCGGCGCCGGCGGATGCTGTCCCCTTCTTCGTTGACCCGGGAGTCAACCACCTGCGTATCGTCGTGCTTGCAGAAGGGGCACTTCATAAGAGCTGTGAACGGTGAACGGTGAACAGTGAACGGTGAAAGGCAAATGCGGTACTCGGCACCAGCCGGACGGCAGTCACGACAGTTATGGCCGAAGGCCGGTATCCCGCGAAGCGGGGCACAGTAGTCACGACAGTCACGTCACTTCCCGTACACCGGAAACTTCTTGCACATGGCCACCACGCTGGCCCGCACCTTCGCAAGGTTCGCTTCGTCGTTTGGCGCATCCAGCACGTCGGCGATCAGATTGGCGAGGTGTTCGGCTTGCGCGTCCTTGAAGCCGCGCGTGGTCATCGCGGGAGAGCCGATGCGCACGCCGCTGGTCACGAAAGGTTTTTCCGGATCGTTCGGAATCGCATTCTTGTTGACCGTGATGTGCGCGCGGCCGAGCGCGGCTTCGGCGTCCTTGCCGGTGATTTTCTTGGCGCGCAGGTCGAGCAGGAACATGTGGCAATCGGTGCGGCCGGAGACGATGCGCAGTCCCCGCTTCTGCAGGGTCGCGGCCATCTTGCGCGCGCCGGAAATGACCTGGGTCTGGTAATCGCGGAAGGCCGGCTCCATGGCTTCTTTCAACGCCACAGCCTTGGCGGCGATCACATGCATCAGCGGGCCGCCCTGGATGCCGGGGAAAATCGCCGAGTTGATGATTTTCTCGTACTCGGCCTTCGCGAAAATGATGCCGCCGCGCGGGCCGCGCAGGGTCTTGTGCGTGGTCGTGGTCACGAAATCCGCGATCCCGATCGGGCTGGGGTAAACGCCGGCGGCGATCAGGCCGGCGTAGTGCGCCATGTCGACGAACAGGTAGGCGCCGACCGCGTCCGCAATTTCCCGGAAGCGTTTCCAGTCGAAGGTCAGCGCATACGCCGATGCGCCGGCCACGATCATTTTCGGCTTGTGCGCCTGCGCCAGCGTCGCGACCTGGTCGTAGTCGATTTCTTCCTTGTCGTTCAGCCCATATGCCACCGCGTTATACAGCTTGCCCGACAGGTTGACCGGCGAACCGTGCGTCAGGTGTCCTCCTGCGGCGAGCGCGAGGCCGAGAATCGTATCGCCTGCCTTGAGCGCCGCGGCATACACCGCCTGGTTGGCCTGCGAGCCGGAATGTGGCTGCACATTGGCGAAATCCGCCTTGAACAAGGCCTTGGCGCGGTCGATCGCGAGCTGCTCCGCAATGTCGACGAATTCGCAGCCGCCGTAGTAGCGCTTGCCCGGGTAGCCTTCGGCGTATTTGTTGGTCAGCACGGAACCTTGCGCCTGCAGCACGCGCGGGCTGGTGTAGTTTTCCGATGCGATCAGTTCGATGTGGTCTTCCTGACGCTGCACTTCCGACTGCATGGCTTGCCAAAGGTCGGCGTCGAATTCCTGGATGGTCTGGCTCGAAGAGAACATAAGTGGGTGGGAACGAGGAGGTTTTAGCAGGGCGGAAAGCCGCGGATTGTACCATTGCGCCCGTGCTTTCCCGCGTTCTGGCACAGCAGATTCCCTTGCGTGCCGCATGGTGTTTGGCCGGAGCCTTGCTGCTATCATTCGCCCGGTCGGAACCAGCCACCCGGCAGCCGTTTTCCACGGCCGTCCGGGGAAGGCCCTATAACATCCGGGAGGAGCCATGCCAAAGACCGTCCTGAGCAAGCTCATGTGGGCTGCCATCGCCATCATCGGCGCATCCGCCATCGGCGGCATCGCCATTCACCGGGGCGAGTCGATCAACGCCATCTGGTTCGTGGCGGCCGCCATCTGCACCTATCTGGTCGCCTACCGCTTCTACAGCGCGTGGATCTGCGCGAAGGTGCTGGTGCTGGACGAAACCCGCGCCACGCCGGCGGAACGCTTCAACAACGGCCGCGATTTCGTGCCGACCAACAAATGGGTGACCTTCGGCCACCACTTCGCCGCCATCGCCGGCCCCGGCCCGCTGATCGGCCCGACCCTGGCGATGCAATTCGGCTATCTGCCCGGCACGTTGTGGATTCTTGCCGGCGCAGTACTCGGTGGTTGCGTGCAGGACATGGTGATCATGTTCTGCTCGACGCGCCGCGACGGCCGCAGCCTGGGCCAAATCGCGCGCGACGAACTCGGCCCGGTCGGCGGCTGGGCAGCGATGATCGGCACCATGCTGATCATGCTGATCCTGATCGCGGTGCTCGGTCTGGTGATCGTCAACGCCATGAAGCACAGCCCCTGGGCGACAGCGACCGTTCTCGGCACCATCCCGGTCGCCATGCTGATCGGCATCTACATGCGCGGCATCCGTCCGGGGCGCGTACTCGAAGGCTCCCTGATCGGCATCGCGTTGCTGCTCGTCTGTGTCGTCGGCGGCGGCTGGGTCGATCACAACGAAGCCATCCGCGGCCTGTTCGACTGGAGCGGCGAATCCGTCGCCTGGTTCGTCATGATCTACGGTTTCGCCGCGGCAACGTTGCCGGTCTGGCTGCTGCTGGCCCCGCGCGACTACCTGTCGACGTTCCTGAAGCTCGGCGTGGTTTTCTTGCTCGCGGTTTCCATCCTGATCATGGCGCCGGACATGAAGATGCCCGCGCTGACCCAGTTCATCGACGGCACCGGTCCGATCTTCAAGGGCAGCCTGTTCCCGTTCGTGTTTATCACCGTTGCCTGCGGCGCGATTTCCGGATTCCACTCGCTGGTGGCTTCCGGCACCACGCCGAAGCTGCTGCCGAACGAACGCGACATCCGCATGATCGGCTACGGCTCGATGGCCCTGGAATCCTTCGTAGCTATCATGGCGGTGATCGCCGCCTGCGTTCTCGACCCGGGTGTGTTCTTCGCGATCAACAGCCCGGCGGGCGTAGTCGGCAAGGAAGCGGCCGCGGCCGTCCAGACGATTACCGGCTGGGGCTTCCCGGTCACGGTCGACCAGATGGAAATGCTGGCCAGGGAAATGGGCGAGAAGACGTTGTTCGCACGCACCGGCGGCGCACCGTCACTGGCTGTGGGCATGGCGACGATATTCGCGACCACCTTCGGCAACACGTTGCTGTCGATGTGGTACCACTTCGCGATCATGTTCGAAGTATTGTTCATCCTGACCACGCTCGACGCCGGCACGCGGGTCGGCCGCTTCATGCTGCAGGACATTCTCAAGCACGCCTGGAAACCGCTCGGTAATGTGTCGTCCTACCCCATGACGGTGATCGCCAGTTTCATTTTCGTCACCGCCTGGGGTTATTTCCTGTGGCAGGGCGTCAAGGATCCGTTGGGCGGCGTGAATATCCTCTGGCCGCTGTTCGGCATCTCGAACCAGTTGCTTGCCGGCATCGCGCTCTCGGTGGCGACCGGTATCCTCATCAAGATGGGCAAAGCGCGCTATGCCTGGGTCACCGCCCTGCCGCTAACCTGGCTTGCGGTCGTCTGCACCACGGCCGCGTTCGAAAAAGTATTCAGCCCGAATCCGGCCATCGGCTTCCTCTCCGGTGCCGCCAGCATGGCGGAGAAGCTGGCTGCAGGCACCCTGCCGCCTGACCGCGCCGCCGTCGCCCCACAACTCATCATCGGCCAGCAAATCGACGCCGCCCTCGCCCTGTTCTTCGCCATCGTGCTGTGGATCGTCATCATCGATATGCTGCGCATGTCGCTGCGCCTGCGTTCGGGCAAGTCGGTGTTGCCGCTGTCGGAATCGAAATACGTAAAGACACAGCTCGATCCGAACCTGGTCACCGCGTCGCACTGAGCCGCCATGATTCGCGAAGAACTGAAACTGTTGCCGAAGCACCTCTGGCAGTACCTGCGCCAGGTCACAGGTGACGATGCGTATGAGCGCTACGTGGCTCACCAGCAGGTCGCGCACGCCGGCGAGGCGCCGTTGACGCGGCAGCAGTTTTTCAAGAAGCGGCAGGATGAGAAGTGGAGCAAGGTTTCGCGCTGTTGCTGACGCAACGCGCGAAACCCAGGGGAAAGAGAAAAGGTAAAAGAGGAAAGCAATAGTCTCGCCTCTCGCCCCTCGTACCTAAAAAAATAGCGGGAACTTCGGTTCCCGTTATTTTTTGACCAAAGCATCCGCGACCTCCCGCCAGGCCTCGCCCTGCA
>JANXVW010000242.1 GCA_025351455.1 Betaproteobacteria bacterium
CGCCGACCTGCTGCGCAAACTGCGCGACATGGGTGTTACCGTCCTGCTCGCGGAACAGAATATGCATTTCTGCCTGGGCATTGCCAGCCACGCCACCGTGATCGACAAGGGACAGATCGTCTACCGCGATACCATCGAAGCCCTGCGCAACAATGATGCGATCAAGAGCCGATATCTCGCGCTCTAGCGCCACTTGCGAACAGCAGCCTTCGCCGATTGCGAGGGCGTCGTTGCCGAATTTCGCATGGCGCGCTAGCGCGACAATACGCACTATTCTGTTGTTACTGATTCCGACGAGTCCACATTTCAATCTCATCACGAAGGCGCGAAGAACACGAAGTGGCACGAAGAAAAACTGAGAGGTGCATGCTTTGAACTGGTATCGATATTGGGGTAATCGCCGCCGGACATAAACCCCTTTTTTCATGCAGTCTTCCCCCACCCCTATTTTCTTATGCTTTTCTTCGTGTTTCTTCGTGTTTCTTCGTGTACTTCGTGTCTTCGTGATGAGAACTACGTTTTCAGGTCGTGTCGGATTTGCCGATGGAGAAAAATTAAATGCGTCCGCTTGAAGGCGTCACGGTCGTTGCACTTGAGCATGTGATCGCCGGGCCTTTCTGTACCCGCCAGCTCGCCGATCTCGGCGCGCGCATCATCAAGATCGAGCGCCCCGGTGTAGGCGATCCGGCCCGCATCTACGATGAGCGCGTGCATGGCATGTCGTCGCATTTCGTCTGGACCAACCGTTCCAAGGAAAGCCTGACACTCGACCTCAAACGCGAAGAAGCCCGCAAGATCGTGCATGAACTCCTGGCGAACGCGGACGTGCTGGTGCAGAACCTGGCCCCGGGTGCCGCGGCGCGCATGGGATTTTCCTACGATGCGCTGCAGGACAAATATCCGCGCCTGATCGTCTGCGACATTTCGGGCTACGGCGCTGACGGGCCTTATCGCGACAAGAAAGCCTACGACCTGCTGATCCAGAGCGAATCCGGGCTGCTGTCGGTGACCGGTACGCCGGAGACCCCTTCAAAAGCAGGATGCTCGATCGTCGATATTGCTTCGGGCATGTACGCGTATACGAACATCCTCGCCGCGCTGATCCAGCGCGGCCGCACCGGTAAGGGCAGCCGCATTGACATCTCGATGCTGGAGAGCATGGTCGAGTGGATGAGCTTCCCGCTGTACTACTCCTACGATGGGGCGGACTCGCCGGTGCGGGCCGGCGCCTCGCACGCGACCATTTATCCCTACGGACCTTTCCCGGCCGGCGACGGCAAGGTCGTCATGCTTGGCCTGCAGAATGAACGCGAGTGGGCGGTATTTTGCGACAAGGTCCTGGAGCAGCCGGAACTGAAAACCGATGCGCGATTCTCGTCCGGTCCTCGCCGCTCTACCGCTCGCAAGGAGTTATTTCTGATCATCGTCGAGGCATTCTCGAAGTTGACTGCCGAGCAAATCGTCAAGCGCCTCGACGACGCGCAGATTGGGAATGCGCGCATGAATGACATGCGCGAAGTCTGGGAGCACGCGCAACTGCGCGCGCGCCAGCGCTGGATGGACGTCGACAGCCCTGTGGGCAAGATCAAGGCGATGCTGCCGCCAGGCGTGCCGGAGAGTTTCGAGCCGCGCATGGATCCGATTCCCGGCATCGGCCAGCACACGGACGCCATTCTCGGCGAACTCGGTTACGACAAGGCGGCGATCGCGGGATTGCGTTCCGCGGGCGTGATATGAGTGCCGAGGTTGCCCGCTCCTACCTGTATGTGCCGGGCAACCGGCCCGAACGATTCGACAAGGCCTGCGCGGCCGGTGCCGACGCGGTCATCATCGACTTCGAAGATGCCGTGCCGCCGGCGGAAAAGGATGCGGCGCGCGCGGCGCTCTCCGCGTGGCTGTCGGTGGACAAGGCAGTCCTCGTGCGCGTCAATGCAGCGAGTTCGGAATGGTTCGAGCGTGACCTTGCCGCATGCGACGTGCCCGGTGTCGCGGGTGTGGTG
Source organism: Betaproteobacteria bacterium (assembly GCA_025351455.1). GTDB lineage: Bacteria > Pseudomonadota > Gammaproteobacteria > Burkholderiales > JACQAP01 > JACQAP01. The sequence goes on from JANXVW010000242.1 coordinate 2,001, forward strand.
CTGCCGAAAGCGGAAATTGTCGACCCGCGCGCCATTGCCCTTTGCCAGCGCCGGAACATAGCGTTGTTTCCCCTCATCGAGACGGCGGTGGGGATGGCGCAGGCCGAAGCTGTGGCCGCAACGCCGTGCGTGCAACGCCTGATGTTCGGCACCATCGACTTCCAGTTCGAACTCGGCATCGACGGCGACGGAGATGAACTGCTTGCGTTTCGCTCCCGTCTCGTCCTTGCGTCGAAGCTGGCTGGCATCCACTCTCCGGTCGATGGGCCGTGTACATCGTGGGAAGATCCGGCGCTGCTGACGGAAGATTCCCTGCGTTCGCGCAAGCTCGGGTTCGGCGGCAAACTGTGCATTCACCCGAAACAAGTCGCCACGGTCAATGCGGCGTTTTCGCCGAGCGATGCGGAAGTCGAATGGGCACGCAAGGTTCTCGATGCCGCGCAGCGATCGGGAGGGGCCGCAGTCGCGGTTGATGGCAGAATGATCGACCGGCCGGTAATCCTGAAAGCCGAGCAGATCGTCGCCCTGGCGAGCCGGCGCGTTAACTAAACCAACGGGAACGGACAACGACAATGGCACAAGACAGCATGCGCGCCCTCGAAGCGCACGATTTTTCCATCGACTCCCTGAAACTCGCACAACGCCCGGTGCCGAAACCGCGGCGGGGCGAGATCCTGGTACGCATCAAGGCCGCCAGCCTGAATTATCGGGACCTGGCCATCCTCACGCAGAAATATATGTCGGCGCTGCCATTGCCCTATGTGCCGGCATCGGACTGCGGCGCAGAGATCGTGGAGCTCGGCGAGGAAGTGACCCGGTTCAAGGTCGGCGATCGTGTGACGCCGATCTATACGCAGGGCTGGCACGACGGATATCCAACGCCTGAACAGCGCACAAAACGCACGCTCGGCGCCCCGCTGTCGGGCGTATTGCAGGACTACGTCGTCGTCCCCGCGGAGGACGCAGTAGCAATCCCTTCGAACTTGAGCGACAGCGAAGCGGCGACATTGCCGATTGCGGCGCTGACAGCGTGGTCGACCTTGCAGGAAGGCGGCATCAAGGCGGGCGACGCGGTCCTGGTGCAGGGCACAGGGGGCGTGGCCCTGTTCGCGCTGCAATTCGCCAAAATCATGGGTGCGCGCGTCATTGTGATCTCGTCTAGCGACGAGAAACTCGGGCGCGCGAAGCAACTTGGCGCAGACATCGGCATCAACTATCGCACCACGCCCGGCTGGGGCGTCGCCGTCAAGGAAGCGACTGGCGGACGCGGCGTGGACATCATCGTCGAGACAGCGGGTGCGACCCTGGACCAATCGCTCGGCGCGATCGCATTCGGCGGCTTCATCGGCATCGTCGGCTTCGTCGCGGGCATGAAGGCGGAAATCCCGTTGCGCTCGATCATCGGTCCGATGATCCGCATCCAGGGCATCGCCGTCGGATCGCGCGCCCGCTTCGAAGCCATGAACCGTGCGATCGCGCTGCACAAGCTCAAGCCAGTCATCGATTCGACTTTCCCGCTCGAAAAAGCGGCAGACGCGTTCCGGCATCTCGAGCAAGGCAAGCATTTCGGCAAGATCGTCATCTCGTTGTGAGCGCAACCCGAAGCCCATGACTGGCTCTGGCGTGGATCTCGAGCACATCCGCAGCTGGATCGGGCGCGCAGAAACGCGGACCGACCGGGTGACGGCGGTGCCGATGGCGGCGATGTCCGCGACCCTGAATCGCAACGACGCCGAACCCGTGGAAGGCACGGTCGTTCCGCCGCTCTGGCATTGGCTCTATTTCCTGCCGCTGTCCCCGCTCGGCGACGCCGGTCCCGACGGCCACCCGAAGCGCGGCGGCTTCCTGCCGCCGGTGCCGCTGCCGCGGCGCATGTTCGCGGGCGGGCGCTTCGAATTCCATCGGCCCCTGCAAGTCGGAGAAACGATCACGCGGACATCGCGCATCACCGACATCAGCGGCAAGGAAGGGCGCAGCGGCACGCTCGTATTCGTGACCGTGCGGCATGAACTCGCCGGCGCGGCAGGCGTGGCCATGACGGAGGAGCACGATATCGTCTATCGCGAGAATCCGCGTGCCGATGCCGCCGTGCCGAAACCGCAGGCGGCGCGCGCGGACGAGGCGTTCTCGCGCGACATTGCGCCGGACCCGGTGATGCTGTTCCGCTACTCCGCCCTGACGTTCAACAGCCATCGCATCCACTACGACCGCCCCTATGTGACCGACGTCGAGGGCTACCCCGGCCTGATCGTGCACGGCCCGCTGATCGCGACGCTGCTGGCGGACTTGTTGCGGCGGAACCTTCCGCAAGCGAATGTCCGCAGTTTCAGCTTTCGTGCCTTGCGTCCCTTATTCGACATCCACCAGTTCACTGTTTGCGGCCGCGCGGACGGAAAAAGCGTCACCCTGTGGACGCGCGACCATGAGGGCTGGCTGACCATGGAAGCGACGGCGGAACTGGCCTGACTTAAAATGCCGGCATGACCCCCACATCGGACAAGTACCAGGACATCCGCGAAGCCGTGCGCGCGCTTTGCGCCGGATTCCCCGATGAATACCATCGCCAGATCGACGAGCAGCGCGGCTATCCGGAAGCGTTCGTCGATGCGCTGACGAAGGCCGGGTGGTTGGCCGCGATGATTCCGCAAGAGTATGGCGGCTCCGGCCTGGGCCTGACGGAGGCGTCGGTGATCATGGAAGAGATCAATCGTTCGGGTGGTAATGCCGGCGCCTGCCATGGCCAGATGTACAACATGGGCACCTTGTTGCGCCATGGCTCCGATGCGCAGAAGAAGGAGTACCTGCCGAAAATCGCCAGCGGCGAACTGCGCCTGCAGTCCATGGGCGTGACGGAGCCCAGCACCGGCACGGATACGACCAAAATCAAGACCACTGCAGAGAAGAAGGGCGACCGTTATGTGGTCAACGGCCAGAAGGTGTGGATTTCGCGCATCCAGCATTCGGACCTGATGATCCTGCTGGCGCGCACAACGCCGCTGGCCGACGTGAAGAAGAAATCCGACGGGATGTCGATTTTCGTCGTCGACCTGCGCACGGCGATCGGCAAAGGCATGACCGTGCGGCCGATCCGCAATATGGTCAACCACGAGACTAACGAATTGTTCTTCGACAACCTCGAGATCCCGGCGCCGAATCTCATCGGCGAAGAAGGCAAGGGCTTCAAATACATCCTCGATGGGCTTAACGCCGAGCGCACCCTGATCGCCGCCGAATGCATCGGCGACGGCTACTGGTTCATCGACCGGGTGACGAAATACGTGAAGGATCGCGTCGTCTTCGGTCGCCCCATAGGCCAGAACCAGGGTGTGCAGTTCCCGATTGCCGAGTCCTACATCGAAGTCGAAGCGGCAAACCTGATGCGCTGGAAGGCCTGCGAACTGTTCGATGCGCACCAGCCCTGCGGCGCGGAAGCGAACATGGCGAAATATCTCGCCGCCAAAGCCTCATGGGAAGCGGCGAATGCTTGCCTGCAATTCCATGGCGGATTCGGCTTCGCGAGCGAATACGACGTCGAACGCAAGTTCAGGGAGACACGGCTGTATCAGGTCGCGCCCATATCGACGAACTTGATTCTCTCCTACATCGCCGAACACGTGCTCGACTTGCCGCGATCGTTCTGAGTTTTCTTCTGACTCCACCCAACACGGAGGCACAGAGGACACGGAGAAAAGCAAAAGAGACAAAACGTGGTTAATCCACGGGTAATCCGCTAACGTTGGTTGCAACTGACGACCGTTCTTTCAATATCGTCCGGGTTTTCCTCCGTGTTCTCCGTGTTCTCCGTGCTCTCTGTGCCTCCGTGTTGGGTGGAAGTCGTAGATTACGAAGGGTGGATAACGCCCTTGCCGGAGGTCTGGTGATCGAACAGTTCGTAGGCTTCCCTGGCCTGGTCCAGCTTCCACTTGTGCGTGAACAGCTTGTCGATGTCGATCTCGCGATCGGCGATGTAGCGCGCGCAATCGGCCTGGCCCACGGTGGAGAAGGTCCATGACCCGATCAGCGTGACCTGGCGGCGCAGCAGGTCGCTGCTGACGTCGAGCGTAACGCTGTCGCCTTCGCCGACGAAGCAGGCTTTGCCCCAGGTGCGCACGCAGCGCACGGCTTGCGCGCGCGCTAGCGGAGATGAAGACGCGTCGAGAGAAGCGTGGGCGCCGCGGCCATGCGTGACGTCCTTGATGGCCTGCACGACGTTTTCGGTTTTCAGGGGATTGATCAGAACGTCTGCGCCGAAATCCTTGGCGCGCGCGAGGCGCTCGTCGCTGGTGTCGAGCGCGATGACCCGGGCGCCCATGTGCGAGGCAAGCAAGGTTGCCGACAGGCCGACCGGACCCTGGCCGAAAACCGCGATGGTGTGATTGCCTTGCAAGTCCAGCCGGTGCAGTGCGCCCCACGCGGTGCCCGTGCCGCAGGAAATCGCCGCGCCGGCGTCGAAGGAGAGTTCATCGGGCAGCGGGACCAGTGTGCGCGCCGGGCATTTCATGTAGCGCGCATGCGCGCCGTGTCCGGTGGCGCCGTAGACTTCTTTTACGCCTTCGACGCATAGCTGCATCCAGCCGGTATTGCAATGTTCGCACACGCCGCAGCCGCGGTAGTGGTGTTGCATGACGCGCATGCCGACCTTCGCCTGGTTTTCGGCAACGCCAGGACCGACTGCGACCACCACGCCGCATGGCTCATGACCCGCAATGACCGGGCCGCTGAGCTTGCCCAGGCCAAGCGACGAGGCGCCGCCGACGGCGCGGTAGAACTTGAGGTCGCTGCCGCACATGCCGGACGCCTTAATCTCGAGCACGACTTCGCCGGGACCCGGCGTCGGATCCGGGAATTCCATGAACTCGACCTTGCTTCCACCGGGAAATACGACCGCCTTCATGGTTTGCTCCTCTTGTTCGGATTATTGTTGTGCCGGATGTCCATCCGGAGAACCTAAAGCGTACATCCTTTTGCTTTCAGGGTTTCGTCGACCCAGCGACGGTCGGTTTTGCCTTGGGCGATGCTGTCGAGCAATCCCCGCTCCTTTGCGAGCAACGCATTGACCGCCGCGAGCAGCGCATCGGCTTGCGCAGGCGGGACGAAGACCAGCCCGTCTGCATCGCCCACCACGATGTCGCCGGGATGCACAACGGTCCCGCCGATCGATACCGCCACGTTGATTTCGCCGGGGCCTTCGCGTGTGGGGCCGCGCGGAGAAATGCCGCGGGCGTAAACCGGCAGTTCGCGTAGGGCGAGTTCCTCCGTGTCGCGCACCGCGCCGTCGATGACGAAACCGGCCACGTTTCGCGTCACGGCGTAGCTGGTCATGATGTCGCCAATGAGGGCGGCATCCAGCGCGCCGCCGCCGTCGACAACGATGACGTCGCCAGGCAGCGCGAGGTCGATTGCCTTGTGAATGAGAAGATTGTCCCCCGGCGCCGTCCGCACTGTCAGCGCGGGCCCGCAAAGCTTTCCACCGCGATGCATCGGTCGCAATGCACCGCCCGCGGCGTTATGTGTCCTGCCCATGCTGTCGCAAAGATTCGAGACGGCGTGTTTGGCGAGTGCCGCAATCGTTTCCTTGGGCGCACGGGAGGGGGAGGGGAATACGCGAAATCCGAGAGTCATGATGACGATGTAGTGAGTGAGTATTCAGTGGATTGTATAACGGCAATCGCTTCCTCGATCATAGATAACCTTCACCGCAAAGACGCATAGGAAACGCAGAGGAGTTCAAGTGAAAGTGAGAAAGTGAGGACGACGCGTTGTCGGCGTCGGAGACGTCGCCGTCTCCCGCGCAAAGTAGGACCATGGGGTTCGACGCCGTAACGGTTTACCCATCCCCATCCCGACCTTCCCCTTGAAGGGGAAGGAGAATCGGAGTCGTCGCACGTTGAAGGGGAGGGAGAATCGGGGCCGCCGCACGTTGCTCGTGCTCCGTTTGCTCCCTCCCATGGATGCTGAGAGGTGGTCCCAAGCATTTGGACAGATATTCCGAGTTTTTAAGTGGAGTCTCTGCCAGTGGAGGGTTATCCACGGGGCCGCGAGGCACGGTGGGTAACCCGGTTCATGGTCATGCTGCTTTGTTCAGTATGAGGTTGTC
>JANXVW010000254.1 GCA_025351455.1 Betaproteobacteria bacterium
AGGTCGCGCATCGCGATCTCGCGCGTTTCGGGTTTGCACGGCGCGATGCCCACGCCGCAATTGCCCATCATCACGCTGGTCACGCCGTGCCACGACGACGGCGTCACCGCGCCGTCCCAGCAGATCTGCGCGTCGTAGTGGGTATGCGGATCGATAAAGCCCGGTGACACGACACAGTCGGATGCGTCGATGGTTTGTCTGGCACTGCCGCCGATGCGGCCGACCTCGGCGATCTTACCGCCGGTAATCGCGACGTCTGCGTGCCGGCCCGGCGCGCCGCTGCCGTCGATGACGACGCCATTCTTGATCAGCAGGTCGTACGGCATGAAAGTTCCCCAATGGGGCGATTGATTCTGGACATGTGAATCATTGTGAACTTCGCCGGCCAGTTCGCCAACTGCTCGCGCCAGCATGGGCGCTCCGCTACGGGTAAATGGGCCACGTCTGGATGCCTTTTGCTTCAAATGCGGACCGGGACCGCAGCGTAAGCCGGGATCGACCGAACGCATCGGATTCGAGTGTTGCAAACATCTCAACCTTTTAAAGGGGATCGAAAATGAAGCAACGCATAGCTGCACTGTGCTTTTCCATTCTGCTTACTTCCGGCGTATCGGCCTGGGCGGGTCCTGTCGAAGATATCGCACAGATTTCAGGTCCCCGGCTGCAGGCTTTGCTGGACGGAAACGTGGACGCCTACACCGCGGCCTATGCGGACAATGCCGTGTTCCATTCTTCGTTTACTCCGTTCCGCATCGAAGGCAAGGAGGCGATCCGCGCGTTCTTCAGCGGATTGTTCCGCATGTATCCGCAGCGCCATGTGTTTATCCGCCAGCCGATAACGCGTGCCTACAACGACTACCTGGTCATCCAGGACAGCTACGCGACCCTCAACTGGTCGAACGAAGAAGGGAAGACCGAAACTTACGATACGCGCGGCAGCACGGTCTGGGTGAAGACCGGCGGACGCTGGCAGATCGTCGATCAGCACGTCTCCCGCTTGCCGATCTCACGCTAGCGCGGCCTACATCCGAACAGGATGAACAGGACGGAGCGTTGGCAATGTTCGGTTCCGCCGGCTAGCGCGAGAACGAGACGGGGCGGCCCGTATCGTCCGCCCCGCCTTCAGATCGATTCGACGAACTTCACCAGCGCATCGCGCTCGTCTTTGGGCATGTTGCGGAACGTTTCTCGCGCTTTTCCCGCTTCGCCGCCGTGCCAGAGTATCGCTTCGGTGGCGGTGCGCGCGCGGCCGTCGTGCAGCATCGCCGTGCTGCCGCTCACCGTCTGCGACAGCCCCAGCCCCCACAGCGCCGGCGTGCGCCAGTCGCGTTCGCCTGCGGCGAAATCCGGCCGGCCGTCGGCGAGTTCGTCTCCCATGTCGTGCAAGAGCAGGTCCGTGTACGCGTGAAAGACCTGATCCGCCAGTTGCGGCAGTTTCGCAAAGCTTCCGGTTCTGAGTTCGGGGACATGGCAGACCGCGCACTGCGCAGTTGCAAACAACTCCGCGCCACGCCGGACTGAGACGTCGTTCACATCGCGGCGCGCGGGCACGGCAAGCGCCTGCAACCAGAGCTCGAGCGCATCGATCTCGTGGTCGATGATTTCCGGAACATTTCCCGGCAACAGCTTCGCGCAGACGGTCTGCACCGGCGGACAGTTCTGTTCCGGATACAGGCGAGAGTTCACGCCCATGTCGCCGAGCGCCGCCGCGGCGATCTGCTGCTTCAGGGTCGGCACATTGGCCTTCCAGCCGAAGCGGCCCAGCGCCATGCGCCGGTTCACGGCATCCCATACCCGATTCGGCCGGCCGTTGAAATTCTGTACCCGTTGTTTGCGCGCAAGGGCGAGGATGGTTTCTTCCGGCACCGCCTCGAGGAAGCCGATGCCCACCAGCGGCGGCGCGATGCGCAGCGACGTCATCACGCTGCTATCCAGGTCACCGAATTTCAGGTTCTCGATGCGCAGGGTCGGCTTGCGCAAGGTCACGGTTTCGCCGTCTGCGAAAGCGACGATGCGTTCCTGCCAATCGAGAAACAGGTCGGCTTCGTTCGGCACCGGCGCGCCGGCGTACGCAAGGTCGACGTTGCGGCCGTCCAGTGAACGGTTCTGGAACTGGTCGCCATAGCGCGGGTGCGGGCGCGGACCGCCGTGCTCGTCAACGCCCGGAATGCTCAGGCGCACAAGCATCGACAGCAATTGCTCGCCGGAAGAGGGCGGCGGGCTGCCGCGACCGGTGTTGACGTGGCAGGCGCTGCAGCGATCGGCAACAAAGGTGGGCCCCAGCCCCCAGTCGCCGTTGAGCGAATTGACCGACGCCCACTGCCGCTTGAACACGCTGCGGCCGGCCATGAATAGCTGGCGCTGCTTCGCGGTCAGTACGGATGCGGGTTCGGAGAAGGCCTGAGCGTCGAAGCGTCTGATAGTGAAAGTGCCGGCGGAGAGGGTTGGATCTTCCCTGGCATCCGCGCCGAGCGCGAGCGTACCCGCCGTCAGCAAAAGTACCGGCAACAGGAGAGATGGACGTAAACTGCGCTGCGGGGAGTTGCGCATGCCGATGATCATGCCAGATTGTGCCTGTCGCGACAGCTAGTGCAGATTTCACCGCCAAGGCGCAAAGGACGCGAAGGAAGAACGTGTGGGATGAAGGGGCCGGGAGTTGAATCCGTGGTCGGTAACTCATCAATGGAGCGCTCGCCATCGTCCATGCCAACCACGGGATACTCATCATCGATTCCCATTTTTCTTTTCTTTCGCGTCCTTCGCGTCTTTGCGGTGGCTATTTTTATGGGGTGAATATTTAGATGAAAGGAGCATCATGGGAATTCTGAGCGGAAAGCGCCCGGCGGACCTGGGCGTGAGGAACGGCAATCTCAAGGCAGCGCCGTCTTCGCCCAATGCAGTGAGCAGCCAGGCAACGGACGCTCACCAGATCGCCTCGCTTGCCTGCAAAGGCCCGCAGGAGCAGGCCATGAAGGCGCTCAAGGCGATCATCGAAGGCTCGCCGAACGCGCGCATTGTCGAGACGAAGCCCGACTATCTGTATGCCGAATATGCCAGCGCGCTGCTGGGCTTCGTCGACGACGTGGAGTTTTATGTTCCACCGAACGCGAAAATCATCCACGTACGTTCAGCGTCGCGCCTGGGCTACAGCGATCTCGGCGTAAACCGCAAGCGCATCGAGGCCATCCGTGAAAGACTCGACCAGGCCGGTGCCTGAAGTGGCGGACGAATCCGCAGGCGCAATCGACCTGACCGAAGGGATCAGGCCGTGGTGGCAGCGCTCGCCGCCTCTCGCGGCGTGTGCGTCGCTCGCGATCGGCTTGGCCACACTCTGGTTTGCCAACATGCTCGGACGCGTGCCGCTCGATGCGCAATCCACGTTCGGTTACCTGCTCATGCTGCCGCTGCTGCTGATCGTGCCGGCCTTCTCCGCCGCAGGCTTGCGGCTGTCATGGCTGGCCCTGCGCGGCGGCGCCCGGCCCAGGTGGATTATTGGAACGATCGTCGTGGCGGCGATGCTGGCCAACGTCTTTGCGATTGCAGACTTTGGGACCGCGCTGTTGCGCATCTTCAGCCAGTGAAGCAAGGCGCCGGGACCGGAGCCTGTGCAAAGAACAGGCATCGCGTACCGAACGCCAAGGATTTTTTCGTCCCTAAGCAACTGATCGTTGCGCGGTTTTCGGGATCGAACGACTGTGTCAATAAACTGTCACATTCCTGCACAGACTGCGTGTTAGCGTGATCCCGTCTTCATTACCCGGACCTCCCCTTATGGACAAGACCTCGCCTGCGCACCCGCCGATCGCCAACGCAGCCGATTACATCGATGCACTGACCCGACCCCGGACGCAATCGGTGGTCAGGAAGAAAGTCATTACCGGGCGGCGCATGCGCGACAAATATCGCGACGAAGTCGTGGTGATCGAGGTCGTCAACAAGTCCGGCTGAGTAAGACCGCAGCCCGGCAAGACAAGGCGCACGCGAGTGCGCCTTTTTGTTGGGTCCTGCCGCGCAAGCATGCGCTTTCCTTTCCCCCTGCTTTGGGTGGGTCAGCAGCCGTTCACTGTTTACGCAGACGGCATGCTTCAGGCAGAACCGGCCGCGCACGTGCCCCTGTCCCACAACTTAAATACATGCCACGCCGAGCGGGCAGTTTTACCAGTTGCGCCTTCACCAATTCAGTGCCACCCTTTGCGCGTTTGGTGCAACCGCGGCGCGGCCGCCGCGGCCATAAGAGGATGGCTCCATCCGACATTCCCGCACCCGATTCATTGCTAATTCCGAGCGTTAAGCACATCGCCACAGCGTAACCTGTGGCGGGCACGCTTCGTGCAGCCGCGGTTGCGGGTTTGAATCAGTGAGTCAATGATGAGCAGCGTTGTCGCTTTTTTCTTCGACGTGCTTGCCTACAGCTCGATTTTCGTGCTGGTCGTGCTCGGACTCGGCGTCATCGCCAGCATGATGGGCATCTTCAATTTCGCCCACGGGGAGTTCGTTCTGCTCGGGGGCTACACGGTGTATCTGTTCCATAGCCTTGGCCTGCCGGTCTGGTCCGGCATGCTGGCCGCGCCCTTCGCGGTGGGCCTGGTCGGACTGGCCCTCGAACGCGTAGTCATCCGCAGGTTTTATGCAACGCCGATCGTCGCCATGCTGGGGACCTATGCGATCGGGCTGGCGTTGCGCGAAAGCGTGCGTTCGCTGTTGGGCGGCCAGTTCTATTCGGTCACTGCGCCGCTGGTGGGCTCGTTCTCGTTCGGCGAGATTTCCGTATCGCGCTGGCGCACGGCGGTGATATTGATTACTGCCGCGGTGATGGTGGGCTCATACCTTCTGTTGACCCGCACGCGCTTCGGATTGCAGATCCGCGCGGCCCTGGAAAATCCCGCGCTTGCGCGCGCGTCGGGTATCTCGACCAGCCGGGTATATGCTGCAACATTCACGTTCGGCTCCGCCCTCGCCGGCCTCGCCGGTGGACTGATGGTGCCGATTTACGCGGTCAGCGCCGACATGGGCGTGCCCTTCCTGATCAAGTCTTTCCTTGCCGTCATGCTCGGCGGCATGGGCAGTTTCGAGGGCGCCATTGCGGGCGCTGCGCTGGTGGGCGCCACCAGCGCCGCCTTGCCTTGGGCCATCAAGCCGGTCGTGGCAGACGTTCTTGTCTTCGTGATCGCCATCGCGATCGTGAAGGTCCGGCCGCAAGGCCTTTTATCCAAGTGGAGGAGCTGACAATGACAGTCGACGATCGCAATCACCCGCCGTCCGATTCGCGGCGGCTTTTCCTGCAACGCGCCAGCCTGCTGTCGGGCATGATCGCACTGGGCGGCGGCAGTTATCTTCTGAATCCGAAAGGCGCATGGGCTGCCGACCCGATCAAGGTCGGGATCGCCACCGACCTGACCGGCCCGATCAGCTGGGGCGGCATTCCCAATTCGCAAGTGGCGAAAATGGCGATCGAGCAGATCAACACCAGCGGCGGACTGCTCGGCCGGCCGATCCAGATGATCCTGGAGGACACCGCGACCAACGAACAGCTTGCGGTCACCAAGGTGCGCAAGCTGGTGACCCAGGACAAGGTGGACGTCGTCTTCGGCGGCATCACCAGTTCCATGCGCAACGCCATCAAGGACACCATCGTCAACCGCGGCAAGACGCTCTACATCT
>JANXVW010000272.1 GCA_025351455.1 Betaproteobacteria bacterium
GAGCAATATTACGGGCGTTGCGAGCGGAACCCTCAACCGGGGCAACGCTGGTTTCGTTAATTCTTTCAGTGCGTCCGGTAGTAGTTGCACGGTAGGGACGTCCTGTTTCGTTTCCATGAACGGATTTTTCGCGGGCGTCAATGCAATTCGTGCCGGATTGACCTACGCTATATCCGGTGTAACAGTCGGATCGCCTCCCGGGTCTTCCGCGACCGTTACGGGAGCAGTCGCGTTCACGAAAAATCCCTGAGCAAGAAGGCATGTACAGCCTATTTTGATCTTGGGAGAGCGCGAAGCAACCGGCGAATAAAAATATGATTGGATCGCGCGGATTTTTTTCGGGTGTTGTGTGAAATTCAACTGAGGTAGTAGGCGCGAATCGCTAGGGCTACTTTCTTCATTATGGCCCTCACCGAAGCATTAGCCGCTTCTCCCATGGTCGCCCTTAGGCCCGGGTTCTGCCTGAGCAGCAGCACAGTGCCAATAGCGTCTTGGTCGGATTGGAAGAGAAGACCGGTTCTGCCATGCTCTACGTACTCGGAATAGTCGCCCGCCCGATGCACAACAACCGGCAGGCCGCAAGCCATTGCCTCTATTACTACGCGTCCAAAGGATTCGTGCCATTCGTCGCTGGTGCGATATAGAAAACAGTCCAAGCTGTTCAGAAAGACCTCCGGTGCCTCCGCGCCGGCAGGCAATAGCTCGATTTGAGGGTGGTTTCCCAAAACACCTCGCAAACATGTTCCTCCCATGATCCGGACGTGACAGCCAGCCTGTGCCAATGCGCGATAAACTCCAGGATCATAAGGGTGGTGCTTGGATTCTATATCTCGGCTCAATCTTCCGACTGTAAATGGTCTTGAATTGCGTCTCGCTGCATTTGCGTATTCCGGTGCAAAGCGGTCCAGGTCAATCGGCGAAGTTTGCACGATTCCCTCAAGGCAACAAGCGTTTCTCAATGCGCGCGAAGCGAAGACGAGTTCGACGGGTTCTATTCCCAACTCTCTATAGTGGCGCAGAACATCGTAAAGCTGCTCGTGGGCGTAGGTGTTGTAAATCAAGATGACCCGTCGAGCATTGGTATAAGCAATCCACGACCCGGCACGAAAATATGCTCCAACGAGAACCAGGGTTCCATCCATCGGATATTGCTTCGCGAATGGCCTGATGGGCCGAATGGGAAAGTGGGAAAAGGAGGGATGAGGTGTGCCTTCGCCCCATAGTGTCACTGTCCCTTCGGAAGAAAGCAGACTGAACAAGGCCAGAGTCCGCTGCTCGCTTCCGCCGTATGGATTAATGAACGGATTGATAAGATGAATCTGTTTGCTTTTCGACACAACGTGCAATCCGGCTAAGCGCGGTTTTCAACGGAATAGTGTACAACCGTCGCCTGGCGCGGCAAGATCCGGCCTCCATATGAACGATCTCGAAATCCATGTCCGGGACCTGTTTAACCTAATAAGTGCCGGACGCCTCAAAGAAGCGGCCGAACTGGCGGAGGTGACTGCCAGCAGCTTCCCAGATTCGGACCAAGCGTGGTTTCTTGCTGGTGCGACTTATCACCGACTCGGCAGGCTTGTCGACGCATTGCACGCGTTTTCCCACGCCGTCGAGTTGTCCCATGTTCATTTGCAGGCCTGGAATGCCAAGGCCACGGTCCTCTCGCAGTTAGGCAGACACAGAGAGTCGTTGGCAATTGTCGAGAAACTCTTAGAAGAGGCCCCGAACGACGCTCAGCTTCTCACAAACGCCGCGATACTTCAGGAACTTCTGGGCGATCTTCGGCTTGCGCTCGATGCCTACGACCGGGCCCTGAATGTCGATTCGGACTGGTTTCCGGCCCTGATGAACAGGGGGGGAGTACTGCTGCGACTGCGCAGGCCTGACGAGGCGCTCGAACACAATCGTTATGTATTGAAACTTCATCCGAGTCTTGCCGACGCCCACTTCAATTGTGCGGAGGTTCTGCTGGCGTTGTTCCAGCCTGGTGAAGCGTTGGCCGCGTGCGAGCAGGCGTTGAGCCTAGATCCACACCACGTCAAAGCTATCATAGATCGCGGACTCGCACTCGCGGAGTTGGGGCGGCTCGACGAGGCACAAACGGCATTCGACCGCGTCAGGATGCTTGAGCCGTCTGCACTGGAAAGATTCGTCAACCTGTATCAGACCTCGCCGACCTTCTCCGGCAACCGATTTGATCCCGCCCTGATCTATATTGCCCGTGGTTGGGAGCATTTTAATTACTGTGATTGGACACGAAGGAAGGCGTTTCTCTCGCAGTACGAGCAATTGGTGAGGCAGATCGTCGAAAATGATGGCTTGAACGATACCGCCTTAGCCTACAACGCCTTGTCCCTGCCAGTGTCGGCGGAAGTGCAGCGGGAAATAGCGCGCAGCATTGCGCGGAGAACTTCCGCGGAGATTGCACGGATTGGAGAAGTCCCGTTTAGCTACCGCCAACATTCTGGCCGGATTCGAGTGGGCTATGTATCTCCCGATTTTCGGGAGCATCTTAATGCTTATCTCACATTTCCCATATTTCGCCTTCATGATCGGGAGAAATTCGAGATCTTCTGCTATTCGATTCATGAGGGCGACGGTAGCCAGATTCGTCAAAGGATTGAATCCACCGCAGAGCACTTTCGGGATGCGGCACATTTATCCGATAGGGAGGTTGCCGGGCTGATAAATGTCGACGGGGTCAGCATACTTGTGGATTTGGGGGGCTATACCGCATTCTCGAGACCAGGGATCTTCGCGTACCTTCCGGCGCCCATTCAAGTCAACTACCTGGGATTTCCCGGAACCATGGGAGCCGAATATGTGCAATATCGGATGACAGATCCGATCGCGAGCCCAGAGGAGAACGCAAGTTACTGGGACGAAAAATTGGTTTTTCTTCCGGACTCATTTTATATCTATGACAATTCCGAGGAACTGGCCGATTCGGCGGTCGCACGGGCGGACTACGGAATTCCCGATCAGGCGATTGTATACTGCTGCTTACACAACTACTACAAGATCGATCCTGAGATTTTCGATGTCTGGATGCGATTGCTAAAGCGTGTACCCGAAAGCGTGCTCTGGCTGCAGGGTTGGAATCCGATCGCCATCGCAAATCTGCAGCGCGAGGCGGAGAGTCGAGGCGTGTCCTCCGATCGATTGAAGTTTGCACCCTTCGAATCCCGCGAACGATATCGCGCGCGTTTCCGACTTGCCGATTTGTTCCTCGATACCCTGGTTTTTAATGCGATGACTACCGCGTGTGACGCGCTGTGGTCCGGATTGCCTATCGTCACTTGTCCGGGGCAAAATTTCGCTTCGCGTGTTGCATCGAGTCTCTTGGCGGCAATAGGACTTCAGGAAGGGATTGCCTACGACTTGAAAGATTATGAGGACAAGGCGTTTGAATTGGCGACCAATCGGGATAAGTTAGAGGCGCTTAAAGCTAAACTTCGGGATAACCGCGATGCAATGCCTTTGTTCGACACCGAAGGGCAGGTGCGACATTTCGAAGCCGCTTATGAGGTGATGCTCGAAAGGTACCTCTCGGGCAAGTGTCCGGCGAGTTTCAGGGTTGCTCCGATCTCGACGTGTCCAAGCTGACTTGTGCGAAGAGCAATCCTGCGCACTATTCGATACGATCGTACGTGACGAACGAGTATGACAGTCCTGCCGCTGAATCTTCATGACCCTCCCGGCCAAAGGCATGCCATGCATCGCTCGCAATTGAGGGAAAGAAGCTGTCACCAGCGAAATCCTTGTCGATCTCGGTGACGTAGATCCGGTTGGCACGGGGTAGCGACTCGCGATAAATCTGCTCACCGCCAACAATGAAGACCTCGCTATCTCCTGCTCCTGCGCTCGCGGACAGCGCCGCGGAAAGACTGTGAACAACCTTTGTCCCCGCAGCCTGATACCCGGGATTGCGAGAGATCACCAAGATTGTCCGACCCGGTAAAGGTCTGCCGATGGACTCGAACGTCTTGCGTCCCATGATAATGTGATGGCCCATGGTGAGTGCCTTGAAGCGCTTCAGATCCGCAGACAGATGCCAGGGAAGCCGGTTGTTCGCGCCAATGACGCGATTCTTCGCCATCGCAACGATGATCGAAATGCGAGGCTGCGGCCCCTTAGGGTTGCCAGTCATCATTTGCCAGCCGTATTTCGCCGCTAAACGGCAACTGGCGCCTTGATCGCGGGGTGGGGGTCATAGGCTTCGAGCGTGAAATCTTCGTACTTGAAGTCGAAGATGTTCCTGATCGCGGGATCAAGCTTCATGACCGGCAGCTTGCGCGGCTGGCGAGAGAGTTGCTCTCGGGTTTGCTCGAGGTGATTCAAATAGAGATGGGTATCGCCGAGCGCGTGGATGAACTCGCCGGGCTTCAATCCGCAGACCTGTGCGACCATCAGCGTGAGCAAGGCATAAGAAGCGATGTTGAACGGCACGCCGAGGAACAGGTCGGCGCTGCGCTGGTAGAGCTGACAGGAGAGATTTCCGTCGGCCACATAGAACTGGAAAAAGGCATGGCACGGCATCAACGCCATTTTGTCGAGATCGGAAACATTCCATGCGGAGACGATCAGGCGGCGCGAGTTCGGATTGCTCTTGATGTCGTCGATGACCTTGGAGATCTGATCGATATGGCGCCCGTCCGCTGCCGGCCAGGAGCGCCACTGGTACCCGTAGACCGGACCGAGTTCGCCGTTTTCGTCGGCCCATTCGTCCCAGATGCTCACGCCGTTTTCCTTGAGGTAGCGGGTGTTGGTTTCGCCCTTCAGGAACCACAGCAATTCGTGAATGATCGACTTCAGGTGAACTTTCTTCGTCGTCAGCAACGGGAAGCCGTGTTGCAGGTCGAAGCGCAACTGCGGCCCGAAAACGCTCAGGGTGCCGGTGCCGGTACGATCGTCCTTGCGGGCGCCATGTTCGAGAATGTGCCGCATCAAATCCAGATACTGGTGCATCGGTGAAGTCTCGTGTGAAGAAACGGATGCCGCAAGGTGCAGCGACCCCTATGATAAACTTCATCGTCCAACCTTGCGACTTTGAGC
>JANXVW010000152.1 GCA_025351455.1 Betaproteobacteria bacterium
GATAACACGCCCCGCATCCCGGGTAACCGGGATGAAGGAATAGTCCAGCCCGCTCCGAAAGGAGTGGAACAACTGTCCCGCCGCCTCCACCAATTTGGCGTAAAAGCCCCCGGTCGCAAGCCGGGGGCTTTTTCTTTACTATCCCCGTTTCGAATGCGCAGGGTGTTCCATGGTCTAGAGATCCGTCAAAACCCTTTCCGCTCTGGACGCCGCCTACCTGGCCGGACTCAGTGCGCTGCACTCGCCCAGCTTCACCTACTCCATTTCAAATCGTCAGGCTTTGCAATTACCTGAGCAGATCGCACCGTGCCTCAGGCCTTACAAGGCGACGCGGGCAAAAGTCATTATTGAGTACTACATCAACCTCACACCTCGGAACGGGCGGTATACCGAAGAAATTCGTGCGGAGCGCAATCGCTTTCTCACATTGGCACTGGGGATAACGGCTCAGAATTCGACGGTCGTAAATTTCCGCGCACGCACGCCACGCGCGGCCAGTAAGAACTCGAGGATGCCGAAGGGCGGTCACTTGGCCGGCTGGAGCAATCCGAACTGCTGGCTCGAGGGGTGCAATTGTTCTTCAGGTCTCTGCGGTAAACTCGGGATTGGCGTCAGGCGGAAGGCGGACCGCGATGGCCTTTCGAGACAACCAGCGTCGGTGTGAATACATACAGGGAGGCAATGATGAGAAAGAGTTTGGTGCTGGCTTTAACATTAAGCGTCGTAGTTGGCCATGCGACTGCGATCGCTGCCGATCGAGACGTGGAAACCATTTCCATCGTGCAAACCGACGAGATGGAATGGAAGGATTATCCCGGCCTGCCCGGCGTCAAGTTCGTCGTACTGGCCGGTAACCCGAGCCAGCCCGGGCTCTATGTCATCCGCGCGAAGTTCGCCCCGCACACCATGAGCCGGCCGCACTGGCATCCGGAGGCACGCTACGTCACGGTGCTGAAAGGCACGTGGTGGGCCGGTACCGGAGAGTCCTTCGACCCTGACAGCACTACGCCCATCCCTGCCGGGGGATTCGCCATTCATGCACCCGGCAAAGTGCACTACGACGGCGCAAAAGACGAGGAAGCCATCGTGCAGATCAGCGGAATGGGCCCGAGCGGAACCCACGTCGTCAATCCCGGCGGCGCGAAGAAGGAATGAAGTATGCCGGATCGCGCGACTTTTCCCCTGCTCGCTGGTCGCGGGCCATGTACCGCCCCGCGCTCTGCTCAGGGTCTCCTTGGTCGCGATCCGGTTGCCGATCATGGCCGTCTCGACACGAGGCGGTGATGCAATGCTCCGTAAAGAAGTAGACCGCACGTAGGAGTTCTTTTTTGATCGTTGGCAAGCGCGGGATGGCTTGATTTGCCATCAGGCGCGTCTGGGAGGCTCATGAGCAGCGAACGAGAAGTTGCGATCATAACCGGCGGAGCCGGCGGGATTGGTGAGGCCGCGGCGCATGCGATTGCCTCGCGTGGCGCACGTGTCGCGGTAGCCGACTTGCGTCCCGCGGCTGCGGAAGAGGCGGCTGTGCGGCTGAAGGCGGCGGGGCTCGATGTGGAACCGGTCACGGTCGATGTCAGCAACGAAGCAAGCGTGCGTGCAATGGTGGACACGGTGCTGGGCCGCTGGGGACGCATCGACATCCTGGTCAATAATGCGGGTGTAGAAAGCTCCAAGCCTTTTCTCGAAATAGGTCTGGAGGAATACGAGCGCGTGATGCGAGTGAATACCACCGGCGTGTGGCTGTGCTGCCAGGCCGTCATCCCGGCGATGTTGCGCCAGGGACGCGGCTGCATCGTGAACGTCAGCTCGGTAGCCGGGCAGCGCGGCGGGGGTTTGCTCGGGACCGCAGCTTACTCGACGTCGAAGGGTGCGTTAATCGCGCTGACCAAGGCGCTGGCGCGCGAGTTCGCAAAGTCGGGCATTCGCGTGAACGCAATATCTCCCAGCCTCACGATGACCGACTTCGTCCAACGCCAGCTCGACCGGCTCGCCCCCGGCACGCTGGAGCGGGTGATCGCGATGACGCCGATCGGCCGCGTGGGGCAGGCAGCGGAGATCGCGGCGGCGATCGATTTCCTCACTTCGCCCCAGGCCGCGTTTGTCGCCGGTCACGTGCTGAACGTGGACGGCGGCACGGCGATGTGAAAACTGCACAACACTTCCGATGTTTGTTTTGGGAGCGTGCTGATCGGACTGTTTGAACGCCGCCCCTACCGCGCGCCGGAGGCGAGAAACCCGCCATCGACCGGAATGACGATTCCCGTCACGTACGCAGCACCATCGGACGCCAGATAGGCAACGGCGGCGGCAACCTCCTCGGGCGTGCCATAGCGGTTCATCGGTATGGCGTCAGTGTAGCTTTGGCGAAATTCCGGTGAATGCAGCACTCGCGTCATTGGTGTATCCACGGGACCGGGCGCAACCGCATTGGCGGTGATGCCATGCTCGGCGAGCTCGACCGCCATCTGCCGCGTGAGTCCGATGACGGCGGCTTTGGAGGTCCCATAACCGGTCCGGCCCGCGCCCACTGCGCGCATTCCCGCGACCGATGCGATGTTAATGATCCGGCCCCAGCGCTCGCGCATCATGCGCCGCGCGCCATGCTGGGCGCACAACAGAACCCCGGTCAGATTGATGGCCAGATGGGCCTGCCAGCTGTCCAGTGGGAAGTCGACGAACGGGAAGGTCTTGGCGATCCCGGCGTTGTTGACCACGATGTCGCAGCGGCCGCATTGCCGATCGATGACTTCGAACGCCGCGGCAACCGATGCCGGGTCGCCGACGTCGATTTGAAGCGCAGAGGCACTCCGCCCGGCACCGGTCAGCGCTTCGGCCTTGGACCGCGCCTGCATTTCGTCGATGTCGCCGATCAGCACGTGCATGCCCTGCTGCGCGAGGACATCCGCGATCGACGCACCGATCCCCTTGGCGGCACCGGTGATGAGCGCGACCCGCTGTGATACTTGGAGAGATCCCATCGTCGCCTCTTATTTCAGATGGACAGCGATACGAGCTCGCTGTCTGACTGCTTCGTAACGGCTTTCCGGTGCGCGTCGAAATTGAGCGGATTCATGCGCGTGCCAGCGCCTGCCGGATCTCCTTGATGCTCGCCGGCTCCTTGCCCACCGAACGGATCACGGCGACCCCTTCTTCCACCAGTTGCACGTTGGTTTTGGTTGCTCCGAACGGCGCATCCTCCAGCCCCACGCGGATATGACCGCCGCGCTCGGCGGCATACGCCATCAGCGGCGTAATGTTCACGTCCAGCCCGGCGATCATCCACGGGGCATGCGGCGCCTCGTCCGCCAGCAGTTGCAGGAAGGCGTCCAGCGCGTAGGGCCGCGGCGGGAAACCGAAGCTCAGCCCGTCAGAGAACATGAAACGGTAGATGCACTGCGGAACCTGCGGGTAAGCGCGCTCCAGCGCCGCACCCAGCCGCACGAAGCCGGGCTCGTAGAGCGCGTACCCCGGATGGATGCGATAGCGGGAGCAGAGCTCCAGACCGAGCCGGATGTGCGATTCCGGATTGGCATACACGAAGCCCTGCTTGCCTGCCGCTATCTCGTCGAGCCGGGTGATGTTGGTGGAGCCGGGATCCACCACCGTCCACTCCAAAAGACCACGTTTGGCCAGCGTTTCGGTGTGTGTAAAGCGCTCCTGCGCGCTCATCATGTTGGGAGCGTCCACGCTGCCAGCAAAGGGCAGCGTGGGATACACGACCACGTCCTCCTTGGCGCGGATGCCTTCGATGATCGCCGCATACAGATCCGCATCGTCCTTTTGCCGGCCGGTCTTCTCGTCGTAAGCGTGTACATGGACGATCGCCGCACCCGCGCGAGCGCAGGCGATGCCCTCTGCAATGATATCCTTGACTGCGATCGGGATCCCCGGCTGCCGGTCGCGCGACCAGGGGCCGTTCAGCGACACTTCGAGCCAGGTTTTCCCCGGGGTTACCACAGGCTTGCGTCGTTCGTTTGCCGCAAGCCCCGTGGCGGGCAATGCGGCCATCCCGCCCAGCAGTAACGGGGCGCACGCCGCCTGCAATAAACGCCGGCGGGTTCTGGACAGCGGGCCGGCAACGCTTCCTGCTCGCCCTGCGGGTCGATTCGTCATTTTTTGTCTCATCCTTTTTTTGGTGCTGATCCCGGGTTCACACCAGCGGGCCGGCATACTTCTCGAGCATTGCCCAGGCTTCGTCTCCGAATGTGGCCTTCCATTTCCGGTAGTAGCCGGACTTGGATATCGCGGCCCTGAACAGCTCGGGGTCGGTACGGTGGAACTGCAGGCCGAGCTTGGTCAGTTCGCCCTCGACGTTCTGGTTCACCTTCGCGAGATCCTCACGCTCGCGCATCGCCGCCGCATTGAAGTTGCGCGCCAGGATTTCCTGCAGGTTCTCCGGCAGCGACTTCCATACACGCCCGTTGACCAGGGTGAACTGGCCGTCCCACATGTGGTTGGTGATCGAGATGTGCTTCTGCACCTCGTAGAGCTTGGCGATCAGGATCAGCGACAGCGGATTCTCCTGGCCGTCGACGATATGCGTCTGCAATGCCGAGTACACCTCGGCGAAGTTAATGGAGGTCGGTGCCGCACCCAGATGCTGGAACAAAGACCCCCACAACGGGCTCACAGGCACCCGGATCTTGAAGCCCTTCAAATCTTCTGGCGTCAGGATCGGCTTGGTGCTGCTGGTGATCTGCCGGAAGCCGATGTCCCACAGCTTGTCGAAGGCATGCAGATTGACTTTTGCGATTACGCCGCGCAGGTAGGCGCCGAGGTCGCCGTCGAGGGCGGCCCACACCTGGGAATAATCCTTGAACGCGAAGCCAACCCCGTACAGCGCCGTCTGCTTCGCCATCGTGGACAGGACGTTGGTGCCGGACAGCACGAACATCTCCAGCGCGCCACTGCGCAACTGCGACAGCATGTCGGAGTCGCCGCCGAGCTGGTTGTTCGGGAACATTCGCACTTCCAATTGACCGCCCGATTCCTCCAGAATCTTCGGCACGATTTCTTTCACCCGCATGTTGATCGGGTGTGTCATGGGCAGGTTGCCGGCGAACTTGAACCGGTACTTCGGTCGCGCGGCCAGCCCGCGCCGGCTGATGATGCCGAACAGCGGCAACGCCGCGCCGGCAGCGAGGACGCGGCGACGTGTTATGCCTTCCCTCCTCGGACGAGACGGAGGTGAAGAGAGGGGAGACGCGGGCGCGTCGTGATCAGCAGCCATTCATTTGCCTCGGACGATCAGGGTCACTTCTTGAGAAATCCAATCGAAATCCACGGCACCGCCGCGACCAGAATCAACCCGGCCACCAGGGCCAGCATGTAGCCGGCAATCGGGCGGATGCCTTCGCTCGGGTTGGTGCGGCCGATGGCGCACGCGGCGTAATAGCCGACGCCGAAGGGGGGTGCGAACAGGCCAATGCCCATGGAAAGGATGACGATCATGGCGTAGTGCACCTCGTGCACGCCCATCTGCTTGGCAATTGGAAACAGCAGCGGGCCGAACAGCACGATGGCGGGAATGCCCTCAAGCACGCTGCCCAGAATGATGAAAGCCAGGATCGACACGGCGATGAAACCGGCCTTCCCCCCCGGCATTGCAGCCATCGCCGCGGCGAGATCCTGCGAGAAGCCTGATTGGGTGAGCGACCAGGCCATGCCGGTTGCGGCGCCGATGATGAGCAGGATCGCACCCGAAAGCGAGGCGGTCTCCACCAGCATGGGCAGCAGCCGGCGCCAGTCGAACTGGCGGTATATCAGCAGGCCCGCAATGATCGAGTAAGCGATGCCGATGGTGGAGACTTCGGTGGCGGTCGCCACGCCTTGCACGACCGCGGCGCGAATTACGAACGGCAGGGCAATCGCCGGCGCCGCGATCAGCAGGCTGCGCAGGATCTGTGTGCCGCTCGCGCGCCGCGCGTGCGACAGGTCCTCGTTGCGATAGCGCCACCACACCAACGCGCACAACGTCAGCCCGAGCACAACCGCAGGCAGCATGCCACCGGTGAACAGAGAGGCGATCGAGACGCCCGTCACCGAGCCGATTGTGAGTAACACGAGGCTAGGGGGAATGGTCTCTGTTTGCGCACCGGTCGCAGATAGCAGCGCAACCAGATCGCCCTTCTTCGCGCCACGCCGCTGCATTTCCGGAAACAGGACCGGGGCGATCGCCGCCATGTCGGCGGCCTTGGAGCCGGAGATGCCCGATACCAGATACATCGAGCCCACCAGCACGTAGTGAAGGCCGCCGCGCACGTGAGCCAGCAGGTTGCCGAGGAACCCGATCATCGCCCGCGCCATTCCGGTCATCTCGATCAGCAGGCCGAGAAAAACAAACAACGGAACCGAGAGCAGGATCAGATGCGACATGCCTTCATCGAGGCGCCCGACGATGGCCGTCATCGGGATCATCGTGGTGATCGCCAAATAGCCGTAGGTGGCGAGCCCGAAGGCAAAGGCGATCGGCACGCCGGCGAACACATTGAGCGCGACAATCCCAACGAAGAAGATGAGCAGGTTCTCGTTGTCCAGCTCGAAGAGCACGGGCTGCAGCGCCAGCAGGATGCCAATGCCGACCGCGATCACCGCAAGCGAACCGAGGATGAGGCGCCAGCTACCCGCTTCGAGCAGCCGTATCAGGGCGATCAGGAGCATGAGCGCGCTGCCCACGGGAAGCGCGGCGGCGCGCCAGGCATTGGAGATCCCCAGGGCCGGCGTGGTGATCACCATTTCGTCGTGCGCGAATTCGTACGCGGGATGCACGATGAGCGCAAGAAACACGAGCGCCGCGGCAATGGCCAGCATATCGAGAAAGGCGCGCACGGGCGGCGATACCCTGCCCACGATGGCGGTCATGCGCATGTGCTCGCCTCGGCGCAGTGCCACCACCGCCCCCAGCATCGCCATCCAGAGGAAGAGGATCGAAGCCAGTTCGTCCGACCAGAGCAGCGGCCGATGGAAGGCGTAGCGCGACACCACCCCTGCGAACAGGATGACCACCTCGACCGCGACGAGCAGGGCGGCAGCGGTTTCGACGGCGGTCCCGACTGCGGCTTCCAGCGCCACCAGCCACTTCGGCGCCCTTGCCCGCGGTGTGAGCAGAGCTTGGGGATCGGAGAATTCGGAGTGGGGATTCATCTGATCAGCGCGCCGCGGCATCGGTCACGGCGCCGTGCGATGCATCGGCCACCAGCCGCGCATATTTGGCCAGCACGCCGCTGGTGTAGCGCGGCGGCGGCGCGCTCCAGCTGGCAAGGCGCTGCTGCAGTTGCGCCTCGCTCAGATCCACATCGATCCGCCGGTTCGCGACGTCGATGACGATTGTGTCGCCCTCGCGCAGTGCCGCGATCGGGCCGCGCTCGGCGGCTTCGGGCACGATATGCCCGATCACGAAGCCGCGCGTCGCGCCGGAGAAGCGCCCATCGGTGATCAGCGCCACTGTTTCGCCCAATCCGGAGCCCTGCAGCGCGCCGGTCACCAGTTGCATCTCGCGCATGCCGGGGCCGCCGCGCGGGCCCTCGTAGCGCAGGACCATGACGTCGTGAGGCTGGATGCGGTTGTCCTTGATCGCCTG
>JANXVW010000333.1 GCA_025351455.1 Betaproteobacteria bacterium
GCCGGGTCTCAAATGCGCGGGTCATCGCTGCGACCAATCGCGACTTGCGCCAGGAAGTCCGGTCCGGGCGTTTTCGTCCGGATCTCTATCACCGGCTCTCGGTATTCTCGATATCAGTACCGTCGTTGCGCGAGCTGGGAGAAGACAAAGTGAGGTTGCTCGAGCATTACTCCACGCTCTATGCGCGTCAGAGCAATGTGCAACCGTTCAAACTCGATCACAAGTCCCTCGAGTTGTGGATGCAATACGGCTTTCCCGGGAATGTTCGCGAATTGCGCAACATCGTCATCAGGCTCAGCACCAAGTATCCCAGCGAAACCATCAATAGCGAGCAATTGCTGGGCGAATTCGACTGGGAGGAACCGATGTCGGGGCACTCCGAGACCGGCCAGGTCAAGGACTTCAAGACAACGGTTGAAGCGGCCCGCAAGCATCTGCAGACCAATAAGGGGTTTCTCCTGGACGAAGCTCTTCGCGATCTGGAAAGAAGCTACGTCGAAGCGGCCCTGGATATCACTCGAGGCAATCTCAGCCAAGCGGCGAAATTGCTAGGCATTCATCGCACGACCCTGTACAGCCGCATGCAGAACTACGCTCCCGGCATGGAGGAGGGAACCTGATGTACTACGACTTCTTCGGCCTCACCCACCCCCCCTTCAAGATCACACCCGACACCGACGTGTTCTTCGAGGGCGGCAATCGCGGCGCGATCCTTGAAGCGCTGATCTACGCGATCACCCACGGGGAAGGCATTATCAAGGTGACGGGCGAGGTGGGCAGCGGCAAAACTATGCTGTGCCGCGTGCTGCAAACACGGCTGCCGCCGAACGTCGAAACTGTCTATCTCGCCAATCCGAGCGTGTCTCCGGAAGAAATTCTTCACGCCATCGCGTTCGAAATGCAGTTGCGCGTGCCGAAGGACGCAAGTCGTTTGGAGGTCATGCACGCGCTGAATGACTATCTGGTGGAGCGTCACAGCCAGCAGCGGCAGGTCGTAGTCTTTGTTGAGGAATCGCAAGGGATGCCGATTTCCACATTGGAGGAAATCCGCTTGCTCTCCAATCTGGAAACGCAGCACCATAAATTGCTGCAGATAGTGCTGTTCGGCCAGCCTGAGCTCGATGAGAACTTACGCCGGCAGAACATCCGCCAGCTTCGCGAACG
Organism: Betaproteobacteria bacterium; assembly: GCA_025351455.1. Lineage (GTDB taxonomy): Bacteria > Pseudomonadota > Gammaproteobacteria > Burkholderiales > JACQAP01 > JACQAP01. The sequence goes on from JANXVW010000333.1 coordinate 1,165, forward strand.
CATCACCCACAGTTTTAACCTTTTGCCGCTCGATCACGAAGATGTGAGGGCTTATCTGACTTTTCGCCTCCGTGCCGCCGGTTATCATGGGCCAGACTTGTTCAGCAGGCGAGTAATCGCTTACATGACTCGATCCTGTGATGGCCTGACGCGGCGTCTCAACCTGGTGGCTGACAAGGCCCTTCTCGCAGCTTTTGCCGAAGGCACGCACAACGTTAGCCTGGATCACGTCAAGGCGGCGGTACGGGATAGCGAATTCAGTAGCGTTGAGTCTCCGCGTACTCATGCGCCTCTTACCTATGCGTTGGTGGGACTGGCCATTGGGGGGGCGCTCGGCATCGCCGCCTTTGCGGCCTATCAAGCGTTCAGCGCCCCAAAGGCTCAGATCACGCCAACAGCGGACGCGACAGTTCAATATTCGACGAACGCTCCGGAGGCCGTCGCCGTGGCGAATACCCCTGTCGTCGTGGCGAATGCCCCTGTCGCCTTGGCGGCGCCCGGTTCATCGACAGAAGCTGCCATCACGGTGAGTACGTCATCCGACGTGCTGGAACGGCGCTTGCTGGCAACAGACCAATGGCTTGAGCGGCAGAACGGTGCTTTCTTTAGCATTCAGTTACTCGGTTCAGACGATCCAGAACTCCTAAGAGAGTATTTCAAAACGATCGCTAAATATCTTGAAATTGAAAAGGTTTATGTGTACCGTACCGTTGCGAATCGGCACCCTTCCTTGACCGTTTTATATGGGACATTTGCAAGCCGGGATGAGGTTACGCGGACGCTCCAGAGTCTGCCGGACGAACTGAAATTCAACCGGCCTTATTACCGGACTATCCAGGGCATCCGCTC
>JANXVW010000345.1 GCA_025351455.1 Betaproteobacteria bacterium
GATGAAAACCACTCAACACACGGCCTACATTGAAAACGTCAGCCGGCGCAACCTGCTCAAGGGCATCGTCGGTACCGGCGGTCTGGTTCTTGCCGCGCAGTTCGTGCCCGGCATCGCCGCCGCAGCCTACAAGACTGGCGCGGGCGGAATGCCTGGCGGCGCGGTCTGGGATCCGCATGTTTTCGTTTCCATCGCGCCGGACGGCATCGTATCCATTGTCACGCATCGTTCCGAAATGGGAACGGGCTCGCGCACCAGCCTGCCGATGGTGGTGGCCGACGAAATGGAAGCCGACTGGTCCAAGGTCAGGATCATCCAGGCCGAAGGCAACGAAACGAAGTACGGCAACCAGGACACGGACGGTTCGCGCAGCATCCGCCACTTCACGCAGCCGATGCGCGCATGCGGCGCAGCTGCACGGCAAATGCTGGAACACGCTGCCGCGCTGACCTGGGGCGTTTCGGATACAGAGTGCCGTGCCGAAAATCACAAGGTCATCCACGTCCCCTCCGGCAAGTCGCTGGGATATGGTGAACTCGCAGCAACTGCTGCCGGTCTGAAGACGCCCGCCGAGTCGACTCTGACTCTGAAGGATCCGTCGCAGTTCCGCTACATCGGCAAGGGCCAGGTTCAGATTACCGACCTGCGCGACATCACCATGGGCAAAGCCAATTACGCCCAGGATATCCACGTTCCCGGCATGAAGTACGCCGTCGTTGCACGTCCCCCGGTCGTCCTCGGTCAGGTCAAAACGTTCGACGAAGCAGCCGCCATGAAAGTCCCCGGCGTCATCAAGGTCGTGAAGATTCCCTCGACCCCGATGCCCGCCAAGTTTGCGCCGCTGGGTGGCGTCGCCGTTATTGCGAACAGCACCTGGGCTGCCATCAAGGGTCGTGAAGCACTCAAGGTCACCTGGGACGACGGTCCGAACAAGACCTACAACTCGGATACGTACAAGGCCATGATGCAGGCGCAAGCCCGCAAGCCCGGCAAGATCGAGCGTAACGAAGGCGACATCGACAAGGCACTCGCCGGTGCAGTCAAGGTTGTCGAGCACGAGTACTACATCCCGCATGGCGTGCATGTTCCGATGGAACCGCCGGCAGCCACCGTCCAGATCAAGGACGGCAAAGCGGAAGTCTGGGCCTGCGTGCAGAGCCCGGGCGGTACCCGTGGCGACGTGGCCAAGACCCTCGGTATGAAGGAAGACGACGTCAAGGTCAACGTCACGCTGCTGGGCGGCGGTTTCGGCCGCAAGTCCAAGTGCGACTTCGTGCTGGAAGCGGCCATCCTGTCGAAGGCGATGGGCGGCACGCCGGTGAAGGTCGTGTGGACTCGTGAAGACGATATCCACCACTCCTTCTATCACAGCGTTTCGTACCAGCACGTTACCGCCGGCCTGGACAAGGACAACAAGGTCATCGCCTGGCGCCATCGCAGTGTCTCGCCGTCGCTCATGTCCAACTTCATGCCGGATCCGAAGCGCGAAAGTTCTCTGGAACTCGGCCTGGGCCTGATCGACACCCCGTTCGACGTCCCCAACCTGCGGCTGGAAACCGGCGAAGCCGTCGCCCAGACCCGTATCGGCTGGTTCCGTTCGGTCAACAACATTCCGCACGCGTTCGCCATGCAATCCATGGTGGCGGAACTGGCCGCTGAACTGGGCCGGGACCCGAAGGACTTCCTGCTCGAGATGATCGGCCCGGCCCGGATCGTGGATCCGCGCAAGTCCGTGACCAGCGAGCTGTGGAACTACGGCGACCCGTGGGATACGTACCCGGTCGATACGGCCCGTACCCGCCGTGTCATTGAGCGCGCAGCCAAGGAAGCCGGCTGGGGACGCGAATTGCCCAAGGGCCACGGCCTCGGCATCGCGGTTCAACGCAGTTTCCTGAGCTACGTGGCAACAGTTGTCGAAGTTGCGGTGGATGACAAGGGCAACGTTACGGTACCGCGCGTGGACACGGCGATCGATGCCGGGTTCATCGTCAACCCCGAGCGCGTGCGTTCGCAGATCGAAGGCGCCGCGGTCATGGGCCTGAGCCTGGCGAAGCTGAACCAGATCACCTTCAAGGATGGTCGCGTCCAGCAAAGCAACTTCCACGACTACCAGGTGCTGCGGATCGGCCAGGGCGCGATGAATGTGAACACGCATATCATCGCAGCCACGATCGACGATCCCTCCAGCGGTGTCGGCGAGCCGGGTGTTCCGCCCTTCGCGCCGGCGTTCATCAACGCAATCTTCGCAGCGACAGGCAAGCGCATTCGCAACCTGCCGCTCGGAGACCAGTTGACCGCCTGATGCAGTAACAGCACTTGTTTTGAAGAAACGCCCGTTCGGAAACGAACGGGCGTTTTTCTTTGGGACTTGAGACTCGGAAGTGGGACTCAGGACTCAGTAAAGGTTTTAGAGTGCTTTCCCCTGAGTCCTGCGTCCCCATCAGGCGGGCCGGTTCATGCGCATCAACGTGCTTTCGTCGACCCAGAAATAATCCCCGAGTCCGCCGCCGCGTGCGAGGTGTTGGGCGGCGGCAGTGTCATAGACGCCGTCGTGCAGCAGCGCCTTGTCGATATGCACGGCGACGACTTCCCCGAGCACCAGCCAGGAGGGGACTTTTTCTCCACTGGCGGTCTTGAGCTGCAGGATCTCCGTGCACTTGCACTCGAAAGATACCGGGCTCTGCGCAACGCGCGGCGCGGTGATGATCCGGGATGCAGCCGGCGTCAGGCCCGCGAGCCCGAACTCGCTGATGTCCGGCCCGACGGAAGCCGAGGTTGCATTCATCTTTTCCGCCAGGCCGCGCGTAACCAGATTGAAGGCGAATTCGCCCGTCTCCTCAACATTGCGCAGGCTGTCCTTCTTGTGGACCGAGGTGGAGAACCCGATGATGGGCGGCACATCGGCAAACGCGTTGAAGAAGCTGTAAGGCGCCAGATTGTTCACGCCCGCCTTGCTGCGGGTAGAAATCCAGCCGATGGGCCGTGGCGCGATGATCGCCTTGAACGGGTTGAACCGGAGGCCATGCCCCTTCGCAGGCTCGTAGAAATGAAAGTCGGGAGCGCCTTCCGCCGTATCCATCAACGATGACCTGGCGCCTGGCGCAGGCCACCATAGGTGTGCCACGACGGCGTGACCAACCAACCGCAATCGACGGGCAGGTTGACCCCGGTAATAGCCGCCGCGTCGTCGCTGGCGAGGAAGGCAACCGCCTTTGCGATTTCCGCCGGTTCCACCATGCGGCCGAGCGCAGAGTTGCTCTTCAGCGCATTGATGTCGCGCTGGCCCCTGTCGATCGCGACTTGCAATGCCGGGGTCCGGGTGTAGCCGGGGGACACCGCATTCACCCGAACCTGCGCCGGGCCCCACTCCGCCGCCAGGCACTCCGTGATGGAAATGACCGCGGCCTTGGCCGGGGTGTAGGCGTGCATCGGCATCGAGCGCATGCCCGCGATGGAAGCGATGTTCACGATGTTTCCGTGCCGGCGTGCAGCCATGCGCAATCCAAAGGCAACACACGCCACATAAGTCCCGCGCTGGTCCACGCGCACGACGTCATCCCAAGTTTTCATTGACAGCTTCTCCGGCGGCAGCGGCACCTGGATGATGCCGGCGCTGTTCACCAGAATGTCCACCGGGCCAACGTCGCGCTCTATTTCCGCCGCGCAGCGCTCGATGGCGTCCTCGTCGCCCACATCCCCGATCCATGCCAGGCCACCGAACTCCTTCGCCACGGCCTTGACTCGCTCGTCGCGGTCCATGAGCACGACCATGGCACCGCGCGCCGCCAGCTCGCGGCAGCACGCTTCGCCAATGCCGCTCGCGCCGCCGGTGACGACCGCTATGCCTGAGATTTTGCCCGCCATGTCTCTCTCCTCCTTGTCCGGCCCGCGGAAGTGCCAGCCGGGCTGCATTTTTGTCGGGCGATTGTGCGGCTCAAACCGTCCCGCCCGCAAGCTCGAAGCCCAGGACTCATGCCGCAGTTTGAAATAGGTGTTATGGCCGACGACTCCTTCCCAGGCCGGCGGTACGCCGATATCTTGGAGTCGAGTCTTTCCACAGGAAACTGCCGTGCCACTCGTTACCCTGATGCTCGACAGCGTCCGGCCAGGATTGTCGAAGTGCGGAAAGAGTTACATGCCCACCGCAGGATTTACGCGCGGCAGCTTCGCACGAGGAGCGCCAAAGGCCGGTGCGGCACATTTCGCCGTATGCCGAACGGTTCATGGGCGTGGCGTGAAGCGACGCATAGCCGGGAAAGTCGCGTTAGGCTGGGCCACAAGCGAGGGGTGAAACAGCCCGATGGGGCGGGCGTGGTGCTTACTTTATGTCGCGCGAGGCGCGGCACGCTCCTTGCCCGGACGGTGGATACGCCGGCAACCGGTCGGTTTGCCGGCCCCAACCCAATAAGGAGAGAACCATGTATGCCGGTAACCGGATAACCATTCCCGTCATTTTCATCGCAACGCTGAGCCTCGGCGCCTGCGCCACAAACCAGATCGAACACAGGCAGGCCGCCGAGCAGAAGGCGCGCGGCGTGAGCGGTGATGTCTGGGTAGCCAGTAACCAGATCGACGCCACCATGTTGTCACTGGACAACCTGATGACCGCCGATGCCTCCCAGCTGCCGCAGGCATACGAGCGCTACTCGGCTGATGTCGACCTGATGCGCAAGGACGCAACACTCATTAACGCGGACGGCGCCGCGCTGCAGAAGCAGAGCGAAAGCCAACTGGCCGAATGGCACAAGCAGAACAACGACCTTCGCAACACCGACCTGCACGAAAACAGCGAACAGGGGCGGCGTGCCGTCTGGGACCGCTCCCATGGCATGCAAGGCGCGTATGACAGGGCACAATCCTCGATGGACGGATTGCTGCGCAACCTCGAAGACGTGCGCACCGCCCTGCGCAACGATTTGAGCACGCGAGGCGTGTCGGGCATCGCGAAAACCAACGTCCAGCAACGGGCGCACGCTCGTGCCGGCGAGGCGAAGGCCGATCTGCAGCAGGTGCAAGCCGACTCCAGATCGCTCGCGGAAGCCCTGTCCGCGTCTGCGGCCCCCGTAGCCGCCACAGAAGGCGGCGCCTCGGACAACCTCACGCAACGTTGAGGGACCCAGCAGCTTCGCGCGCCAGCGGAGCGGGATCGCCTCCCGTCAGCTGGTCGTCATGACGACCCCGCGCGTGGCCGCTGGTGCCGAGATCGTTGAGTACCTTGCATGCGCCCGCCTTCGCGGCAATGTCGGGCGAAGCGAGAAGCCAGACGATGTGCCAGCCGGTGGTGCCGCGGCACATGTTGCGCCAGGGCGCCCCCCAGTGAATAGGTTGAAGTCGACGTGGACTGTTCGAGTCCCATGGGAAGGCACGTTGTGCCTGCCCATGTCGAGTTCCGGAGTCGCCTCACAAGGCAGGCAGCACAAGGGCACCCACGCTAATGCGTGGCGCCACTCCAAGGGCGGCCTTTTCTCGGTTACCTTTAGTGCCGACCTAACCTTACCAACAGCCACTTCGTCAGTGGTTGTTAGTAAGGCTAGCCTCTACTGAAATCTTCGATTTTCTCGGCGAGCAGAAGATAGGTGACCAGCCGCCGGGCCGCCCCCCGCCTCGACTCAGATAGTGACCGCCGGGCCAACGAATATAATTCGCGCCAATCGCATAGAAATCCCGCCTGAAAAGGCTCGGATTTTCCATTCTTTACAGAGGGAAGTCCCCTCCGTATAATGCGCCCCTTTCGTGGGGGTATAGCTCAGCTGGGAGAGCGCTTGCATGGCATGCAAGAGGTCAGCGGTTCGATCCCGCTTACCTCCACCACGAAGTAGCTTGTCGGCCGGTTAAAGTCCCTATCGTCTAGAGGCCTAGGACACTGCCCTTTCACGGCGGTAACAGGGGTTCGAATCCCCTTGGGGACGCCAGTAAATGAAAAAGCCACCCTCGCGGTGGCTTTTTCATTTACTGACTTCCCACGGGGACGCGAACCGGAACGGTTCGACAACCGGACATCCAGTGAATGTCCGGTTGGACGCCGTCCTCTTCACAGGACGGCGGTCCTTCTCGCAACTTCAGTCGCTCTGATCTGGTTACGCTATCGCTTCCTCAATCGAGAGTCGCACCGTGCGCCCACCTCCCAGGTCGAAGGATGATTCACTCCGCTGGAAAATCCACCCGCTTGATAAACACGACCTTGCCGCCATCGTTCTTCACCACGTTGTAGCCGTGCAGGCCGTCGCCGCGGGTGTCGAAGTCGTACGTCCCTTCCAATCCCTTGTAGCCCTTGATCGCGAGAATCGCCTTGCGCACCGCTTCGGGTTCGGCGCTCTTCGCATTGTTCATGGCGAGGGCGAGGATGTTCAGCGCATCGAATGCCCAGCTCGAGAAGTTGTCTGGGTAGATGTTATAGCGCTCGAAGTACCGCTTCGTATAAGCGCGCGCGGCGTCGTTCGCCTCCGCATTGAAATCGGCGACCGCGTAAGCCCCGTATAG
>JANXVW010000014.1 GCA_025351455.1 Betaproteobacteria bacterium
GGCCGACCACCCACTCTGCCGAGCCCCTACCCTGAACATGTTCGACCACTACCTGACCCCAAGCCATGACGAGATTGCGCGATATTGGCAATTGACGGACGCGCAGATGCGCCACTCGCCCGCGCAGCCGTTCAAGGCTTCGCCCGCCGCCACGGCGCCGGTGATTCGCCTGGCCGAAAGCGGTGTTGCACAACTGGTCGCGGCGCGCTGGGGACTGATTCCGATGTGGTGGAAAGAACAGAAGCCGCCAGCGGACGCTTTCGTCGCCCCTTCGGAGGACGCCACTGCCCGACCGATCTGGAAAATCCCCGCCAGCAAGTCGCGTTGCCTGGTCCCCGCGACTGCATGGTATGAATGGCACAAAGTCGAACGGCGCAACCCCGCCACCGGCGAACTCATGATGATGGACCAACCGTGCCTTATCCGGTTGCCCGACCGGCAACCGTTCGCGTTCGCTGGCCTGATATCGCGACGGTCCGTCGATGGGATTCAGCCGGAATTCAGTTTCACGATTCTGACGCGCGAAGCAACCGGGCCTTCTGCGCAAATTTGTGCCCGGATACCGATCGTCCTTCCGAGAAATGCGCACGCGGCCTGGCTCTGTCGCGAATTGACCGACGCCGCCATTGCGGTCGATTTCGCACGGGAGCAAGCCTTGACCGAGTTTATCCACCACACGATCGACTTGCCTCACGAAAATGACCGCGACAGGAACGCAGCTTTGATTTCGGGCGGATTGGACATCCAGGCCGGCAATGCACCGTTTGTACTCGACTACGGCAGGGCGCATGAAGCCGTGAATGTCGTGAATGTCGTGAATGTCGTGAATGCCGTGAATATCGTGAATGTCGCAAGGCCCGTTACTGAGGCGACCGGCAATTAGCGACTCCGTTCCGCCCGTTGCCCGGGAATGCCGCAAGGCCTCTTAGTGAGGCGCCCGGCAATCAGCGACGCCGTTGCGCGCTTTGGCGTTTTACGACATTCACAATATTCACGACATTCACAACATTCACGGCCCTACCGTTCCGCTCTACTTTCCCCGGCCGGTTTTCACGAACTCGAGCGAAGTCCGGAACAGCGCGAGATGTTTCTCGTAGTCGGCCGCCTCGGCGCAGTTGATCTGGATCCATTCGCGGGTGCTGGCGATTCCGCCGGGCTGGAACGCGACGACATCGTTGCGTGAGAACTGCAATTCGGTCGCGGTGGCAACCGGCAGGCGCAGGCCGATGCCGTCGCCGCTGATACAGGCGAACATCTTGTCGCTGACGAAATAGGCGTCGAGGCCGTTTATTTTCCGGGCGCTGGCGCCCGGGAGGGTGAGCAGGAGCGCATCGATCTGGGCCTTGCGCTCGGATTTCGGGGTTTCGGTAGTCAATGGATTTCCGTCTGGGTTGTCATGGGTTCAGTCTCCTTTTGGCATTGCAGTCATTCAGATCATGTTGCCTCCGGCGTTGCGCAATCCGTCACCGGTACGGAAAGGAAAACAGCCATTCGCAGTTGGCAATGACGTTCCAGTCGCCCGGAACATCGTGCGCTTTGTACTTGCATTGGCCGCTGACGCCGGCAAAGCGGCCCGTCCCGCCGGTCAGATGCAATGCGCCTTCGCCTGACGTGCCGATATCGCTCGACTTGCGTTCGAACACGAGCAGCAGGGTATCGTCCGGCGAGAATGTCGCCACGCCATCCGCTTCAAGCTCGAGGCCGGAGGGCGTGTCCTTCGCGAAGCTGGCATAGCGAACCGGCGCACTCGCGCCTTCGACGAATGGGCGGCCGCTGCTGTGAACAAACGTCAGCGTGCCGTCGCCGCCGCTGGCCGTGACCATCGTGTCCCCCATCTGGATGGCGTATACGTTCGGCTTCGCCGACAGGACAATATCGACCGTGCCGCTTTCCGCGTGGCCGGACACCGGCGCGATGGCAAAAAGCCCAACCGCGACGAAATTCGCGAATCCTTTATTTTTCTTCATGAGTTCCCCCAGCCTGGTCTCGAACGATGCGTGGTTGCCGCGGCCCTCACGACGCCATGCCGATGAGCCCGGCACCCTTGCGGAATAATGCCACGCCGTCCGGATCAAATCGAAACGCATCGAAGAAATCCGCGACGCTGTATCGCGGCAGCGTCCGGCGGATTGTGGTCGCATAGGCGTGCGCTTGGTCGAGCGAGCCGGCCAATGCCAGACTATAAGCCGCAATCGCGAGGATGTGTGGATGCGCGTTCGGTCGCGCAGCGGCCTTGACGGCCCAGTGGGCGGCTTCCTCGAACCGGCCTAGGCGCACCAGCGCCATGGCGCGTGCGCCGAGCATGCCGAAGAGCAGTGGATCGAAAGGGCTCAACTGGCGCGAGTGATCGGACGATGAGATCGCGGCCTGCGGATCGCCGGCCTGCGAGTGGACGAACGCGAGCGTGTAATGGCCCATGGCGAAGTTCGGGCTCAAGTCGATGGCCTGTTCCAGTTCGATGACGGACTGGTCATGTTGTCCGCGCAGCCAGAGCGCGCGACCCATGGCCCAGTGCGCGGCAGGATCGCGATCGTCGACCATCAGGCTCTTGGCGGCGGCCTCGTAGGCCCGGTCGGTCTCCGGCTCGCGCTGCGCCCAGCCCTGGAAAGCGTTCTGGAAATGCGCGAAAGACAGGCCGGCGTAGGCACGGGCAAAGGTCGGATCGAGCCGCACCGCCGTGGCAAAAAAATGCCGCGCCTGCTCGTTGTCGGCCTTGTTGAACAAATACATGTGCCAGAGGCCGCGATGGTGGGCTTCCCATGCATCGAGCGAGTTCGGCGGCTTCAGGATGGCACGGTTGCGCTCGATCGTCTCGATCTCGTTGGTTACGGACGCGACGATGCGGTTGCCGATCTCTTCGAGGACGAGGAAGGCATCGTTCGGTTTGCAATTGAAGATTTCCGCCCAACCGATGCGCGCGGTGCGCGTTTCGACAAGCTCGACCGCCACCGTGAGGCGCTTGTCGTCGCGCAGCACGGACCCGCTGACGACGTAGTCGACGTTCAGCATGCCGCCGGCCTCTTGCGCACCGATGTGCCGCTCGTTCAGCGCGAATACCGACCCTTGTGCGATGACGAACAGGCTGCGCATTTTTGCGAGCCGGGTGATGACGTCGTGGGCAAGCGCATCGGCAATGCCGCCGCGCACACCTGACGCGCTCGACGAATCGACGAACGGCATCACGGCGATCGACGCGCGGCGGGCTGCGTCCATCACGGCATCGCCGCGGACACCGTCGGGTTGCGCCGAAAATGAAGCAGCAGTGGTTTCCACGAACGACGGACTGGCTGCACGCGCCCGCGCTGTTCGCCACGCCTCGCGGATTGGAATGAAATCGAGGCCCTCCGCTTCGAATTGCGCGGCGGTCGCCGCCAGATGCTCCTCCCCTTCGCGAATCTGCCCGCGCCGAGCGAGCACAGCCAACAGCATCTCGTGGACATGCCGGTCGAAGGGCGCGAGCTGCATCCACTTTTCCAGATAACCGAACGCTTCTTCGCCCGGAACGCCCCTGACAAGATGCTCCAGCAAGGCGGCGTGGCAGCCGCGGAATCGCCGCCGCTGCGCGATCAGCCAGCCGTTGAAGGCCGGATTGCGGTCGATTTCCAGGCCCTCGAGAAAATCGCCGTTGAACAGCATCGCCAGCGTTCGCTGACATTCCAGTGTGAGCGCCTGTACGCCCTGGTCAATCGCGCGGGCGATCTCGATCGCATCGACGAAACAATTTGTCAGATCGAGGCTGACCATGTCGCCGCTGGTCTGGACGCGCTGGCGGCCGCCGTCGTCGACGACGCTGCGGATCTTGCTCAAGCACCAGCGCAGTTCTCCGCGCGGATCGTTGGGGACGTCCCATAGCAGTTCGCAAAGCTGGCTCCTCGATACGGCGTGCGGGGCCAGGGCGAGATAGGCGAACAGCGCGCGCACCTTTCGCGAAGGCGGCAGTGCCAGCGTGACGCCGTCACGGCCGATCGTCATGGGGCCGAGCATGCTCACCTGAATCCCAGGCCCGCCCTCCCGCCCGTCCGGCTCCCCGGATTCCACACGCACTCCCACGGCCACTACCACGCTCGTCTCCACGTTGGGCTGTTACGGTTGAATTCGAAGGTCGCGACGCACCTGTGGCTCCCGGCCTGAACATCGCCACTGCGCTCGCGCGTGACGATCGATCGAAGGACTCATCATCAGAATGGAGGCGAGAAATGGATACGGTCACCACCAGTCAGAAGTCCCCCGGCCAGGCCGACCTCAAGGCCCTCAAGCTGCGCCAACAGGCAGCCTGGTCCTCCGGCGATTATGCCCTCATCGGCACCAGGCTGCAGATTGTCGGCGAGCAATTGTGCGAGACGCTAGACGTCCATTCGGGACACAGGGTACTCGACGTCGCCGCGGGCAACGGCAATGCCTCCCTCGCGGCGGCGCGGCGCTGGTGCAACGTGGTCGCCACGGATTATGTGCCCGCGCTGCTTGAGCGGGGGCGCGAACGCGCCGCAGCCGAACGCCTCGACATCGAATTTCGCGAGGCCGACGCGGAAGCCCTGCCCTTTCCGGACGACAGCTTCGACGCGGTCGTCTCGACGTTCGGCGTCATGTTCACCCCCGACCAGGACCGCGCCGCGGCCGAGATGACTCGCGTCTGCAAGCGCGGCGGCAAGATCGGGCTCGCAAACTGGACGCCCGAAGGTTTCATCGGCCAGGTGTTCAAGACCATCGGGAAGCATGTCCCGCCCGCGACAGGCGCGAAGTCGCCCGCGCTATGGGGCACCCAGGCACGCATCGAGGAACTGTTCGGATCGAATGCGACAATCAGCACGGCGCCGCGCAACTTCGTGTTTCGTTACCGTTCGCCGGAGCATTGGCTGGAAGTCTTCAAAACCTTCTACGGCCCGGTACTCAAGACCTTCGCGGCGCTCCCGCCCGACGCGCAGGCAGCCCTCCGGCATGACCTCCTGGCATTGATCGAGGGCTTCAACCGCGCGGCCGACGGCACCATGGCCGTCCCCAGCGAGTACCTCGAGATCGTGATCCTCCGACATTAACGGCGTAAGACACATGCCCGCCATCGCCCGGCGGGCATGTGTGCGTCAGAAAAACTCCGAGCAACGCACACTTCTCCGACGCACGCCGCCCGAAGGCTGCCGCCAGGCGTCAGCCGGCCTTGATCTCTATGCGGCGCGGCTTGGCTTCCTCTGCCTTGGGAATGCGCAGCTTCAATACCCCATCCTTGAGATTAGCCTCGATTTTGGACGCATCGAGTTCCCGGCTCAGGGTGAAGCTGCGCCGGTAGCTTGAAGCAAGCATCTCGGCATACAGCAACTCCATTTCCTGCGGCGCGGGAACGGATACGTCGCCTTCGATCAGGAGATTGTCGCCGTTGACCTTGACCCCCAATCGTTCTTTCGACACGCCGGGAAGGTCCGCGGTCAGCGTAATGCCGGTTTCATCTTCGAAGACGTCGACCGGCGGCAACAATGCGCCGAAATTTTCCTGGTCGAGCTCGGTTTCACTGGCAGTGGTCCGGGTATTTGCATTCATTGCCATCCTCCTCAAGACTGAACTTCGATACGACGCGGTTTGGACGATTCGCGTTTGCCGACGCTCACCCGCAGGAATCCGTCACGATAAGTCGCGTTTACGCGGCTGGGGTCGGCGTCCTCCGGCAGACTGACGACACGCCGGAACTGGCCCGCTACGCGTTCCTGCGCATACACGATGACGCGATTGTTGCCTTCCGGCTGGTCGTTTCTGCGTTCTCCTGCCAGGATGAGCAATCCCTTGTCGATCGAGAGCTCAACGGATTTGGGGTCGATGCCCGGTGCAAAAACGACGATCTCGATGGTATCGGGCGTACTGCCGATGTTTATTGCAGGGAAATCACGCGCCGTCGCGCGAATGCTGCCGGCCGAATACGCACGGGGAAAAGCACCGCGCAGTTGCTGTTGAAGCCGGTCAAACTCGGCGAGCATATCCCTTGGAATTCTCAGGGAACCATTCATGATCTATAACCCTCCTTTCACAAAATTGTCGAAAGGCGGACAGACGCACGGTTATCCCTGTCCGCCGGGCGACTGCCCTGTGCATTGCCGAAATAGGGTCGCCGGATTCGATTTCAAGCCCGCCGAAAAGGCGATTCCGCAGCGGCAGGAAGCGCAAGGGTTCGGGTGGAGGGCTCCGATCGGCGACTCTGGATCGGCGGGTCGCCGAAACCCGATTAATCCAGTCGGAATTGCGCCGCGAGCCGTTGCGGCGGCGTGCCGCCGGGTTTGCGGAACACGGTGTCGATTCCGGAATCGTCGCGGGGCAAGACGATTCGATCACCGCATCGAAGCAAGGTCAGGATTGCTACACTATTGCTCCAGCCCATTACCCGAAGACATGACCATCCCATGCCCGAAATCATCCTGCATCACTACGCGGAATCCCCGTTCGCGGAAAAAATCCGCCTGATCCTCGGATTCAAACGACTGGGTTACCGATCGGTATCGGTGCCGATGATGTTGCCCAAGCCCGATGTGATCGCGCTCACCGGCGGCTACCGGCGCGCGCCCACCATGCAGATCGGCAGTGATATTTATTGCGATACGGCGCTGATCGCGGAGGTGCTGGAGCGCATCCGCCCGGAGCCGTCGCTCTACCCGCAGACGCATGCCGCGACCGCCCGCATACTCGCGGCCTGGGCGGACCAGCATTGGTTTGCGGCGGGCGTGGGCTTCGCGATGCAACCCGAAGGATTTTCCAGCATGTTCGGACATTATTCCGCCGAGCACCGTGCTGCATTCGTCGAGGATCGCAAGGCGTTCCGCAAAGGTGCGCCGCGCATGGCCCTGCACGTCGCGACCGGCCTCCTGTCCGATCACCTCGGCCAATTCGAGCGGCAGTTTTCCGACAGACGACCGTTTCTGCTTGGGTCCGGCGCGACGATTGCGGATTTTTCGTTCTTCCATCCGCTCTGGTTCATCCAGCGCGCAACCGCTGTGGCAGGGTTCCTGTCCGCCTGGCCGAGCGTGGGGCAATGGATGCAACGCGTTGCCGCCTTTGGCCATGGGGCGCCGACCCCGCTCGAAAGCAGCGAAGCGATCGCGATTGCGCGAAAGGGCGCAACGGAAGCGCTGGCAGCGGAATCGAATCGGGCGCCGGGGCCCTGTCCCGTGGGCTCCAGCGTCACGGTGGCGCCGACCGACTATGGCATCGACCCTGTGGCCGGCGAACTCGTGGCCGAACTTACGAATGAATGGGTCGTCAGGCGCACCGATTCGCGTGCCGGCACCGTGCACGTGCATTTTCCGCGTACCGGGTATCGGATCGACAGCGCTTGAGGCGCGGTAAGCGTCTCAAGCCGGATTCAGAAAAGTCCGATCAGGTCGTGGGGAATCGTCCAGCCCTGCCTTGCGTCTGCAATGGCTGATCGTCGGCTTCGGGCGTGTCATCCAATACGCTTTGCCCGGTTGCCTGCAACTCCTGCAAGACCTGGATGTACTCGCTTCGCCCCGGCTGCCGTAAAGATTCCGGCAGCTTCTCGTTTTCATCGGCGCGCCGTCGCGCCACTTCGCGCGCAGCCCGCATCTTCAGGACGGCTGCGGACAATTTCAGGTAGATTTCTTCAGCGCGACTCATTGTCAGGAATCTTGTAGAAATATCGTTTTCATTGCACTCTCCGGCGGGCTTGACAGGGATTGGCGGCAATCCATCGAAGAATAAACCCGGACCGCGCGCGTTAATCGCCGCTTTCGGGTCGGCGTTCGAGGCCATCCTCGGTAAGGGAGGACGAACAAAAATCACCTGGCCGAATCTTCGGCGTTTGGGCTGGCGTATTCTGTTCGTTGACGCACATAGGGAGAAATTCGGGCTGCGGCCTGCATACAGCGCGTTGCAAGCGTTTAATTCTGAAGCAGCACTGGCAGGGTCGTGCCGATAGATTCGCGGAACACGGCATCCGCTGTCTCGTCGAAAGGCGTCGGTTCGGCATTTAGGATGACGATCCTCGCGCCGGCAGCTTTCGCGACCTCCACCGCACCTGCGATCGGATAGACCTGCAAGCTCGTGCCGATCGCAAGGAACACATCCGCTGCCATGGCGGCGCGCATCGCGCGCGCGATCACTTCAGGCACCAACTGCTGGCCGAAGGAAATGGTGGCGCTCTTGAGTATCCCGCCGCAGTCGCGACATGGCGGGTCTTCCTCGCCGGCGCGCACGCGGTCCAGCGCCTTCTGCATCGGCGCGGTCATGCCGCAAGCCATGCAAATCACTTTGCGCACAGTGCCGTGGACCTCGATCACTCTCTCCGGCGAATTGCCCGCCATCTGGTGCAACTCGTCGATGTTCTGCGTGATCAACGCGTGCAGCTTGCCGCGCTGTTCCAGCGCCGCGAGCGCGAGATGGCCGGCGTTGGGTTTCGCGTTCCAGGCAGGATGTTCAAGTCGTGATTTCCATGCGGCCTTGCGCACATCCGCGTCGGCCATGTAGTAGTGGATGTTGGAGAGCTTCTCGGCCTGCGGATTTTTTGTCCACACGCCCTGTGGACCGCGAAAATCCGGAATGCCCGATTCGGTCGAGATGCCCGCCCCTGTGAGCACCACCACCCGCTCCGCTTGATCCACCCAGCTTCGCACTTCGTCTGTGTGCATGCTTATCGCTCTTCGAGTCTAACTCTGACTACATCAAGATCAGCGCTCACCGCCTTGAGACTCCCTCTCACCGCGGAGGACGCAGAGGAAAAACAGGAGGAAGGACCATAACGGGTAGATGAAGAGGATTGGCGTGCCACGTTCTCCGCCTATCGTGAAAACCCGGTGCATCTACCACTATGGGAATTTCTCTCGAATTTTCTTATCCCCCTCTTGTTTTTCCTCCGCGTCCTCTGCGTCCTCTGCGGTGAGAGCTGATCGAGGCAGCAGATCTGTTACTGCGAAGCCTATTGCTCCTTGACGTGTTTGACGAATTGCCGCGGCCCGACTTCTGCACCATACACATTGCCTTTCGCATCCACCGCCAGCCCTTCCGCGGCACTGGTTCCTTCCAGCTCGAGCGGATCGGGAATGCGGTAGAGGACTTCGCCGGTTTTCAGGTTGCCGATGCGGATGCCCCTCTTCCATCCTGGGTGGACGGCGAACGGCAGTCCGTTCGATTCCGAGTCCGCGACATAGATCATGTCGTCGCGCAGGTAGACACCGCTCGGGCGGCCAAACTGCAGCCAGTCGGCGATGAAGCCGCCGTCCTGATCGAGGATCTGGATGCGCATGTTCCCGCGGTCCGCGACGAACAGCCGTCCCTGGGAATCCAGTGCGATGTCGTGCGGCGTCTTGAATTCGCCCGGCGCCGATCCCCAGCGGCCGAAGGACTTGACGAACTTGCCGTCCTTGGTGAACTTCGAAATGCGCCCGACGCTGTCCGGACCTTGCCCTGGGTATTGCCCGGCGTGGCCTTCCGCGATGAAGATATCGCCATTGGGTGCGGTCACGACGCTGCACGGTTCAGTCAAGGCCCGTGGCGGATTGCCTGCAACGCCCGCGGTGCCGATGGTCAGTAGCACCTTTCCTTCCGGACTGAACTTGACCACGACATGGCCCTTCGGCTTTTCATCCGGGTATTTCTTGCGCTCCCTGGGATTGAGACTCCTGCCGTCGACGACCCAGATATTGTTGTCCGCATCCACGTAGATCTTGTGCGGGAACACGAACATGCCGGCGCCAAAGCTCTTCAGGCGTTTTCCGGATGAATCGAATTTCATGACCGGCGCCACGCTGGAACCCGCACAACTGTCGTAGGTGAACGGCGACTCACCGGACGGAATATCGGGATTCGCGCCGCAGCGATTCGCCACCCAGACGGATTGCCCGTCGTTGTCGATCGCGACCGCGCTTAGCGCTCCCCATGTCCTCCCCTCAGAAAGATCTCCCCATGGCGCGATAGTTTTTGGGTGTGAGTTGGGAAGATCGTTCGTCGGCGGGAGATCGCTCTGCGCGTGCGCGCTGGCGCTGCACAGCATGATCGCGGTGACGATCGCGAACAGTGATATCGATCTTTCCCTGGCTGGCATGAAACGACTCCTTTTCTTTCCCGCCGTTATTTCGATCCGCGCGCGAGCCCCACCAGCCCGGCGACGGTGGCGACTACACCCCCGACCAGCATCCATATCGCCCTGTCGGTAGGTGAACCGGTGAAAAATCGGGAAACGTCGGAACCGAATGAATTCGACGCATTGACGCCAAAGATAATCAGCAAAATGCCGCCGGCAAGCAGTGCGAGGCAGAGTGGTTTATTCATGTTTTACCTGGTTGAGTTGAATTGCGCTGCTCCAAAAAAATAAAATCCGGGTCCGTCCCGGTATGCCGAAAGAATTATGCACCATACGGAGCCGGACTCGCCTCGCGCGGTTGCTGTTTCCGATCGGTGAAAACAATTCGGCTGCCGCGGTTCGGCGCCATCGTCGCCTGCGAGTGACAGTCGGCATACCCTGATTAAGGCCTAAGTCCCTGTTTTGGGACACCGGTCGGCGGATGGCATGATCGGTGCGAGATTGCATGCCGATACGAAGGCACTTTTCCCCCTGATGCCGCGCTTCGGTAATTGACCCCAATACTCGAGCAATGATCATGCGAATGAACTGCACCCTGGTGATTAACCCGAAGGGCGGATCGGGCAAGACGACCGTCACGACCAGTCTGGCCAGCTATTTTGCCGCCAGGTCGGTGCCCGTAACGGTGATGGATTACGACCCGCAGGGATCGAGCCTCAATTGGTTGCGTCTGCGCGAGCCGTTTCGGAACAAGATCTACGCCGCCAATGCCGCGCCGCAGAAAGGCAACCGGTTGCGCGGGATCGAGATGCACGTGCCACCCGACACGCGGCAGCTCATCATCGACGCGCCTGCTGGCGCTTCCGGACTTTTGCTCCAGGAGATGCTTGCCCGCGCGGATTGCATCGTGATCCCGGTTGCACCGTCGGCAATCGATATTCATGCCACGGCGAACTTCATCCGCGATCTGCTGCTTACGGGCCGCATCCGCATGCGCAATATCCGCCTGGGCGTGGTTGCCAACAAGGTGCGCAATTCCATGCCGACCTACGAACCGCTCGAGCGCTTTCTCAAATCCCTGAATTTGCCGCTGCTGAGCCGCCTGCGCGATTCCGACGTCTATCTCCAGGCGGTGGAATCCGGATTGGGGCTTTTCGAAATGGACCATGCAATGACGGAATCCGAGCGCGAGCAATTCCGGCCCGTGGCCGAATGGGCGGAAGGTCCGCAGTCTGAACTGATCGGGGTCGACCGGAAAATCGTCCAATTGCCAGGGCGAGCGCGCCTGTTTGCCGGCGCGGGATCGAATTGAACTCGAATTCTGCGTTCCGCAACAAATTGCTCTGGCCTACGTTTATTTTTCAAACCGCTCCATCGCGCGAATTGCCGCGAGCAATGCGGCGTCGAACTCATCGGGCCCGGCGCGATCCGCTGCGGTCATTGCATCCAGGCCGGAGCGAATGTCTTTCTCCAGAATTCCGATCGTATTGTTGGCTTCATAGCCTTCCCGCGACCAGTCGATCTCGTGGAAATTGTCGCCGAACCAGGTCGCTCCGGAACTGGCCTTCATGACGGATCGCAGCGCTTCAAGATCCACGCCCAGCTCGCGGGCGCGCGCGTAGACACGACGCACTGCCACGACGGAGGCGCTGGCCACGTAATTATTGAGCACCTTTGCCGTCATACCCGCGCCGAGCGCCCCCAGCCTGAATACAGGCTGCCCCATGGCCTGAAATAGCGGCATCAACCGGTCCAGCGCCGCATCGGACCCACCCAGCATGAAGCTCAACTTGCGCAGACGCGCCGCATGCGGCGCGCCGGACATCGGCGCGTCGACAAGGGTAACGTCGCCAGGAAGCCGGCTGCGCAATTCCGGAATGAATCGTGGCGACAAAGTCGAGCTCACGATGAGCGTCTTCGGATACGGCGCGCGCGTGAACAAGGCCTGACGATCGAAACACAGCGCCAGGGTCTGCGTCACATCCCGGACCACCGAGATGACGACCTGCACGCGGCGGGCGAATTCCGCGGGATCCTCGATCATGCGCGACTGGAAAGAACCGAACTCATTGGTGGGACGAACGTCGAGCCCCCAGACTTCATAGCCTGCGTCCTGCAACGCCTGGGCCATCGGCAAACCCATCGAGCCGCAGCCTGCGACACCCACTACCGGGCCTTTGCTCATGTCGAACCAGTGCTCCCCCTAGATCGGTACGGCCATTGTACGGGGCACGCGCAGAAGGTCCCAAAAGCTATGCCGATCGGCTTTCTTGACAATCGCATTAGCGGGTTTCAAGCTCAAACCCTGCGTTCGCCGAGCGCACACCTTGGGGAGACACCGTGGACAGACTGAACATTCGTTTCATCGCACCGATCGCCACCGTCTTCGCGTTTGTTGGCGCGATCGGACTTGCAGTTGCGCCAGAAGAAGCATCGGCGCAGATCGCCAAGAACGTGGCGGCACAAAGCCCGTGGGGTCCGGCTGACGAGATCGGCACCCTTAACATGATGACCGACGACTCCAGATTCGGCATTCTCAAGCAGGTTGCCGGCGGCAAGGTTTACGATCTCGGTGTGGACTTGTTTGGCGGGATGCCAATCTGCTGCGGCGCCTTTGGCGATCCGACCTTCCAGATATTCCTCACGCACGCGCCCTCTCGCGGCGACCCTGCCAAGGAATTACTCTCATACTCGGGCGACGGCGTCACCATGTATACCCATACCGGCACGCACATCGACGCCCTCAATCATTTCGGACTGCACGGGAAGATCTGGAATGAAGTGAGCGCCGCGGACGATCTCGGCGTTCGCGGATGGACCAAGTCCGGGGTGGACAAATATCCGCCGATCGTTGCGCGCGGCGTTCTCATCGACGTGGCGAAGTCGAAAAGCATGGTCCACCTGCCTTCGTCCTACGCCATCACGGTGGCGGACCTGAAGGACGCGCTGAAAAAGCAGGCAACGACGCTGCAACCGGGCGATGTTGTCCTGATAAGGACCGGACTCATGACACTCTGGCCCGATCAGTCCAAGTACAAGCTCCTGGATGAGGCCGGTCTGAGCCTCGAGGCGGCGCAGTGGCTGGTTGAAGGGCAAAAGGCAATGCTACTTGGCGGCGACAATCTCGGCGTCGAGAGCCTTCCCTCCCCGAATCCCGACAACTTTGTTCCAGTGCACAGCTACCTGCTCGTCGAGAAAGGCGTCTCCATCATGGAAGCGATGTGGCTCGAAGACCTGTCGAAGGATCAGGTGTACGAGTTCCTGTTCATTGCTTCGCCGCTGAAGTTCCGCGGCGGCACCGCGTCACCGATCCGCCCGCTGGCAATTTCGATTCGCAAGTAGCGCGTCGAGCATGAATGGCGTGCGGGTGTATCCTAATTCGAAGTCCGCTGCATCGGGACCAGTCGAGCTTGACCGGCATCCCTTTTCATAGCGCGAAGGAGGGCATCCATGAAGGTTTCCCGGATCTCTATCGTTGTCCCTTTTCTCTTCTTGCTCGTTCAGCCCGCATGGCCACACGAAGACGAGACGCCCCCGGGAGGGATTCCGGAGCGGCTCGGCCAGGTGAATTTTCCAGTTTCGTGCAGCGACGCCGCACAGGAGGAGTTCAATCGGTCCGTCGCCCTTCTGCATTCCTTCTACTACTCCGCGGCAGTCAAAGCGTTCACGCACGTAACAGAAACCGACCCCGGGTGCGCGATGGGGTACTGGGGAATCGCGATGAGCTGGTGGTACCCGTTGTGGTATCCCCCGACCGCCGCGTCGCTCGGCCAGGGCAAAGCTGCCGCCGACAAGGCGCGAAGCGTAGGCGGGAAAACCGAACGCGAGCGCGGGTACATCGAGGCGATTGGCGCGTTCTACCAGGACATCGACAGGAAAAGCCATCAGACGCGGGCGCTGGCTTACGAAATGGCAATGCAGCCAGTGCACGAGCAGTTCGCCGAAGATCGTGAAGCTTCCGCGTTCTATGCGCTTGCGATGCAGGCCGCCGTTGACCCCAACGACCAGACCTATGCGAAGCAACTGAAGAGCGCAGCCTTGTTGGAGCCTCTTTTTGCAGAGCAGCCCAATCATCCGGGGCTGGCCCATTACATCATCCATGCGTATGACTATCCAGGGTTGGCCCCGCGAGCATTGGTCGCGGCACGCAGTTACGGCGAGATCGCCCCGTCAGTGCCCCACGCCCTGCATATGCCGGCACACACCTTCACGTATATGGGGCTCTGGCAGGAAGCCATCCGCGCCGATACCGCTGCGGCGGCCACCGCGAGGAAGCAGGGGGACACAAACTCCGAACTGCACTCGATGGACTATCTGGTGTACGCGTACTTGCAGAGCGGCGAAGAGCAAGCCGCGAAGACCGTCCTGCATGATCTAAACGCAGTGAGCCTGGAGAACAAGGAGCGAACGATCGCCATCGATTACACGCTCGCCGCTGCGCCCGCGCGATACGCGATCGAGCTGCGGCGGTGGTCCGACGCTGCCGCATTGACGCCCAGGCCCAGCCGTTTTCCAGCCACGGAAGCGCTCACACACTACGCTCGCGCCCTCGGTGCGGCGCACACCGGAAATATCCCGCTGGCTCGCGAAGATGTCCAGAGACTGGCGGCGTTGCGAGATGGCCTCTTGATTTCAAAGAACGACTACTGGGCAAAGCAAGTCGAAATGCAGCGCCTGACCGCCGCCGCCTGGCTCGCGTGGGCCGAGGGCGATATCGAAAAGGCCCTGACACAGATGCGGGCCGCAGCGGAGTTGGAAGACTCGACGTACAAACACCCGGTGACACCGGGGCAACTCGCGCCCGCGCGTGAATTACTGGGCGACTTGCTCTTCGAGATTCAGCGTCCCGCTGAAGCGCTGGCCGAATACGAGGCCGCCTTGCGCGTGACGCCAAATCGGTTCAACGGCGTGTACGGCGCCGCGCACTCGGCAGAGTTTGCGGGAGATTCCGCAAAGGCGAAAGCCTACTACGCGCAACTGCTGGCGCTTTGCGTCAAGGGCAGTAGCGCGCGACCGGAACTCCAGCGAGCACGGATGAGGATGGCTCAGAAGTGAATGGAGCTGACTGACGTAGGTTAGGCCAGCGGATCGTATTCGCTCAGATCGCGTACGCGTCCGCAAGTCCGTCCAGGGATCGCACGGCAAAATCCACCGGTACGGTGGGTGAGAGTTCGCCAGTGTTCGGTCCGAATTCATCGGCACTTACCACGTGCGCGGTGCGCAGGCCGACCGACGCGGCCGCCTTCAGGTCGTTGCTGTGCGCGGCGACCATCATGCATTGCTCGGGCGCCAGGCTGAGCGCCTCGGCGGCCGCGAGGTAGACGCGCGGCTTGGGCTTGTAGTCACCAGCCACCTCGGCGCCGAGGATGGCATCCCAGCGAATATCGTTGCGCCGCGCAAGATCGACCATCAGTGAGATGTTCCCGTTGGAACACGGGGCAAGCAGGAAGCGGCGCCGCAATCGGTACAGCCCCACCGGCACCCCCTTCCACGCGTCGAGGCGATGCCAGACCAGGTTCAAAGCCTGCAGCGCCGGTTCGTCGAGCTTCTCGAGACCGAAACGGGGTCGAATGCGTTCAAGCATCCGGCGATGGATGACATCCAGTTTGGAAAACGGCACGGCACCGGAGCGGACCTCCTCCATTCCCGGCTGGTACTCCGCACGCCACGCGTCCGCGAATGCAATCCAGTCAAGCGAGTAGCCGAGCGGCTTCAGGATCGCGGCTGACTCGCGCGCGACACCGGTACGCCAGTCGACCAGCGTACCGAAAACGTCGAAGAACAATGCTTTCACCCCATCGACCGATTTTGCGGCCGAGGTCTGCGACCAGGCATCCCGCGATGCCAGAAGTCCCGTGCCGGAAAATGTAGCGGCGATGCCCAACAAGCCGGAGTTACGCAGAAAGTTGCGACGTCCAGAGACGTCGGGATTTGAGCGATGCATTATTTTTTCCCCTTTATTTAAGCAAAGATCCGAGTCAGGTTTGGAGTTTAACGCGATTCCCCATGGAGGTCAGCCAGGGGCAGGGTACTGTGCGTTGCGCGCACATCCCACGTTATCGCGGAGGCGGGCCGCCTGCACACAACTCACGACCTGGCCCCAGAAATCTCGCCGAGCTGCTTATCACACCCCTCGTAACCAGCGCGAGGACGCCCCGTCTTATAGGCCTTACGGCCCATAGTGACCATCTCAGAGTAACCGATGGGTAAAACTCGTCGTGCGCATAATCGGTACTTTATGCGAAACATATTCGCGCTGCGATCGCAAGCGATTGGAACGCTCGGTAATGGATCAGGACTTTGTGGATTGACTCAGGATGAGAAGCGAACAAGCATTGAAAAAAGCGACGAAGCGGGTGCTCGATGTGTTGTTCGGAGTCTTGGCGAGGCAGCGGCTCGCTGCGGCCTGCCTCGCGTGCGCTGTCATCGGTTGTAAGGGTTCGCCGTCCGGCGATCCTGGCCCGACAGGCACCGCGGGCCCGGCGCCTGCCGTGGCATATGTTTGCGCCAACGATTTCGACCTCCAGAATCGCAGTCCCACCGCGCTGACTGTGCACTTTGCAGTGGCTGGCACTACGGAGCAGGGCGAGTTGCTCCTTCCTCCGCGGTCCGCCAGTAGCACCCCCAGCACAACCCGCCTGACCACATTGTCCTCCGGCGCGTTGCAGGTCTCGTACCTCAACGCGACGATCCCGCCAGTCGACAATGCAGGCACCGCCTGCGCACCGAGTCCCCGGCAGGAACCTCAGGCCAGTTCGGGGGAGTGGGCCGCTCCAATTGATTGGCCTGTCGTGGCGGTACACCTTCACCTCCTGCCGTCTGGTCAGGTGCTCTCCTGGGGGCGAATTGGGGATCCCTGGATGTGGGATCCGGCAACCGGTGTGTTCACCACTTTCCCCGCCCCGAGCAACGTGTTCTGTAGCGGACACACTTTCTTACCAGACGGTCGTCTCCTCGTCGCCGGCGGCCACATCACCGATAACCATGGGTTGCCGGACGCAAACCTCTTCGATGCGGCGACTCGGGCGTGGACCGCAGTGGCACCGATGAGCAAGGGACGTTGGTACCCCACCAGCACGACATTGCCCAACGGCGAGGTCGTTACCGTGGCCGGGGATGATCAAGCCGGTATCGAAGCCAGCATTCCCGAGGTGTGGACTGGCAGCCGCTGGCGTGCGCTCCCCGGCGCCGATCGGGCGTTCGGGTATTATCCGCGCCTGTTCGTCGCCCCAAACGGGTTGGTATTTTTAGCCGGACAACTGCAAAACTCCTTCTACCTCGATCCCGCAGGGCCCGGTTCCTGGACACCGGTTGCAACGACCAATTACGGCCAACGTGAGTACGGGTCCGCCGTGATGTATCGCCCGGGCAAAGTGTTGATCGTGGGCGGAAGCAATCTGTCCTCGGGCCCCCCCACAAATACGGCCGAGGTGATCGACCTCGGCGAGGCAGTTCCGGCGTGGCAATACACGGGGTCGATGGCGCAGGCGCGACGTCAGCTCAATGCGACCCTTTTGCCGGACGGCCGCGTCCTCGCCACGGGCGGAACCAGCAGTCCCGGGTTCACGGATCCAGCCGGCGCCGTACACGCCGCGGAGGTATGGGATCCCGACAGCGGCAACTGGACCATCTGGGCTAGCAATCAGGTGACGCGGGTGTATCACTCGGCCACGCTCCTTTTGCCCGACGCCCGGATTTTGCACGCCGGCAGCGGGGATGATGGTGGGGAAATTCCCCGCGAGCTGAATGCCGAGATCTTCTCGCCTCCCTATCTCTTTCGTGGCGCCAGGCCTTCTATCACCAGCGCGCCGGGCGCTGTTGGCTACAGCGAGCGGTTTTTCGTAGCGACTCCTGATGCCGGACAGATCGTTCGGGCTACTCTAGTCCGGCCGGCTTCGGTTACCCATAGCTTCGATCAGAACCAGCGGTTCGTGGAGCTCGCGCTGGTGAAGGTCTCCGGGGGGCTCGAACTTGCCGCCCCGGAAAGCGGCAATATTGCGCCCCCCGGAAATTACATGCTGTTCATTGTGAACAGCGCGGGGGTTCCTTCGGTGTCCCGGCTGGTGCGACTGGACCAACCGAATCAGCTTCTGCAGGCATCCTTATATTCGCCAGCCGCGATGCCAGCGAAAGTCATTGCCTGGGCGATGCTTGCCAAAAAAGGCGCTTGGGCGAACGCCGTGAAGGATAGTTTTTGCAGAGCTCCGTCGAACGGGAATCCAATATTCTGATGACAAGCGAATCGCCCGTTGAGTACTTCAGAATAATCGACTCTGCCTGATTCATCTTTGACATGGCAGAAATGGCGGGAATCAGGCCTTGCCCCGCTGTCGCGCGCTGCGCTCAAATGTAAATCGTGTTCACCTTTCTACAATTCCGCAGGCCTCTCTCGGCAGTCGCGCTCGCTGCTGCGTAATTCACTACATAAACTAGTGGCTTACGTAACGCGATTTCTTGGCATAAGCATTGCGTGCTTATGATCTCCGACGGCCACATGCGCCGCCCCATTGAAAAACGAGGAGATGCGATGAACAAGCTGCCAATAGCACTATTGATGAGCGCAATGGCGATGAGTACCTGTGTCCTGGCTGCCCCGGATGACAGTCAACCTTCAAAGGTGAATCCGCAGGATTGCTCCAAACTCAGCGGCAAAGAAAAGGATAAATGCGTTCAGGCAACGCCGGCGGGTCCGGTAGATATGCAAACCGGCGCGCAAAAGAAGGGAAAGAGCGAAATAGCAAAAGACCGGGACAGCGCGAACGAAGAGAATCAAGCCGGGGCAAATGCGCCGGCTCAAGGCAATGACGCTGTCGGTCAACCCGCGGAGCGATCGACTACCGGCGAGGCGCAAACTGGCGCCAGAGACAGCACGTCATCCGGCAAGCCCTCTCCGGAACAGAGTAAAGATACGGTGGGACAGCCCGACAAGCGAAGGACGACGGGTGAGGCGCAATCTGGGCAAGAGCCTGGCCAGGACGTTGCCAGGAAAACGCAATAGTTAGATCAAGCCCGGACAGGAAAGGCCCGGCATTCCTCGGCCGGGCCTGAATGAATTCACTTCCAATTACTGCGGCGCGCGCTTAACTTCGCTCCACCGGCCCCGGATCGGATCACCGAAAGGGCAGTTGTCTGGGCGGAATCGGTTCTGTCTTCGCCAGGATCACAGTGAGAATGCCATCCTTGTACGAAACTTCCGCCGGCGCGTCATCAATATTCTGAGGCAAAGAAACGGTGCGCTCGAAACGGCCATAGGCGCGCTCCATGAGGTGATACGTTCTCTCATGCAGATTGCCTTCAGAACGCTTTTCGCCGCGGATGCGCAGTGTGCTGCCGTGGAGTGATAC
Organism: Betaproteobacteria bacterium; assembly: GCA_025351455.1. Lineage (GTDB taxonomy): Bacteria > Pseudomonadota > Gammaproteobacteria > Burkholderiales > JACQAP01 > JACQAP01. Next base: position 19,354 of record JANXVW010000014.1, read on the forward strand.
ATCGAAATCCTCCTTTTCCATCCCCGGCACTTCGATGCGGACGATGATAGCGCCCGCGGTTTCCCAGGTCTCCGCGGCGAGCAGGCTCCACTGCGGGAAGTCGGGATCGGATTGCTGACCCGCTTTTTTTCGGGCGTCAGCAACAAAGTGAGTGAGGGCATCACTGTTTCTGCTCAGTAGTTGGCGCCAGCCCTCCGTAAGCTCTTCCCAGGCCCGCGCTATGAATTTAAGGGGATCCATGCCAGCCTCCGCTATGAAATGGGCGCCATGCCACGCCAAAATAATGGCCGCGCGCCAATAACTCAAGGCACCCTTCGGTGAACTAAAAAAAACAAGGGCTTGGCCGCCGGCCGGATCCGTGATCGCACGGGTCCAAGAATGCGCGGGCCGGCTCTTGAAACTAAAACTGCAGACCTTAGTTTTGACCCCGCAGGCGGTGATGCCCGCCGAATATTTAACTTCTACTATTGGAGGAATCAACATGGCAAATATCATCCTTCGCCAGGATCCCTTCGCTGGTGGGATAGCCTCTCCCGTAAGGGTCAAGAATCCGCTCGATTTTATTGCTCCTCTGTTCTGAGCGTTTTCCATCGGTCATCAATGACGAAGCACTCAATAGAAGTGCAGTCGTCGCTTCCCTAGTCATTCGGGTTGGTTGCGCTCGAACCAAATCCCCCTTGCATGGGTCCCCCTCATCGTAAGGCAAGCCTCTCAACGGGACCTCACCCAAAAAATGAATATCGGCATCTGGTGGCCACGCCACGTCAGGGTATTGAAATTTTGTCGGTCGACCAAAAATTTGTCGCTGAATACGCCATGGCGCAAGCCGTGGTGATGGACCCAATTTTTAAAGGAGATACAAAATGCGTCACATAGGACTGAAAACCCTCCGTGCCGCTTCGATGTGCATGGGAATGATACTTTCAGCTTCTGGCATTGCCGCGGACTCTGCGCCGCCGGTCCCAGGTCAAGCGCAATCCGCACCCGGCAAAGGGGCGCAGGCGCAAGTGGACAAACAGACCGCAGAGAAGCGCAAAAAACTGGTTGCCGATGCAACTGCCGCAATCGTTGACACGGAATTAGCGCTCAAGGCGCTGGAAGACAAGAAGAACGACGAGGCGCTGAAGGCGCTTGCCAGCGTCACGGGCAAAATCGAACTCATCGTCGCACGTGATCCCAAACTCGCACTGGCGCCGGTGCGCACGGACGTCGTGACATACGACTTATTCGCGAGCCTTGACACCATCAAGGCCTCGATCCGGGAAGCCAGGAAGGCTCTTGGCGATGGCGAAATTCTGAAAGCCCGTCCGCTGGTTGCCGGTCTCGCCAGTGAGATCCAGTTCCGTACGACCAACATCCCGCTGGCAACTTATCCGGAAGCGATCAAGGCCATCACACCGCTCATCGATGCAGGCAAAATCGACGAGGCCAAGGCGCAATTGCAAGCCGCGCTCAATACCCTGGTGATCACCACCGAAATGGTTCCGCTGCCCAAGTTGAGGGCGGAAAACCTGCTCAATGAGGCGCAAATCCTGGCGGAAAAAAAGGATCGCAGCCAGGATGAGAACGACGAGCTCGCCAGGCATTTCGCGTCCGCTCGCGAGCAATTGCAAATGGCCGAGCTGCTGGGTTATGGAAAGAAAAAAGAATACAAATCCATTTATACGCAGCTTGCCAAAATCGAGCGGGAATCCGGTGGTGGTAAAAGCGTCAACGGTGGATTTGACAAGATCAAGAAGCAACTATCTGAGTTGTTTTAATCTCGGAGGGTGCGCGGCGGCAGGGTCCGCCGCGCGTTTTGTCGCATGGGAAATCGATGCGGCATCTGGAGATAAAGATAGGACAGGCGTGAACTGCGATTCTTCCGAGCTATGGCACGAGCAGATGCGCCGTCGCGAGTAGCGCTAACGCATTGCAGAAGCCGGGCAGAAATATTGATTTTTTGCGATGGGGAGGAGACTCGAATGCCAAGTCAGTTACGTGGGATTTGTATGCCGATCGCCTTCTCGACCAACAAACCAGCGCCTCGAAAGGGACCGGACGACGGTGATGTACCTTCACACGACAAGATAGCCGCCCGCGGCTATCTTGAACTGTTTTTTTCCCAACTGCCTATCAAAGTTCCCGATGATATTGATTTGCTGGAACCTGGGAACGTATTCGTGAAAGAAATGCGCCTCTATCGACAACATAACATCCATGGCGAACATCAATACCTGATTCCCGTCCACCAGGAAAAAATTGAACAATATGAAGCGCCGCACAACATGCGCTTTCTCTTCAACCAGATTGGTACGGATCCCACGACTGCCGCGTATCGAGAAGCGCTTCAGCTCATACCGTGCGCACGACACAATCTCGATCTGTTCTTAGCCAAGCTACAAACTCTGCCGTTTTTTATCGAGATACTCTCGGAGCAACCCTGGCTTGAGGCTTTCGACGAGCGGTACTTTTGGCTCTATGTTCGGGCAATGGACAATCAATACCACCGGATTCCCTGCCAGCGTTATAGTCCGCGCTGCTGGCATGGCTTCGCCCACCCAGTGGTGACCCTTCATTTTTCCGACCATAGGGCCCAGCCAATCCACACCTTTAAAGAAGTGCCGTGGCAGGACTTGGCGCCCTGAAAAAAAGGTTTATTGAAGGCGCTTGCCGCCGGCGCCATCGAGTAGCGGCGATAGCGAGAGGTGATAAGGTCAGGGCGACGATCGCAAGGCGCTTCCTGCGAAGCCGGCTAGAGCGTCACATCGCCGTTTGCCGGCGACAGTTCCTGGGCGATTTCGCCCTTCTCCGTGGTGACCTGGAGCTTGAGCTTTTCCAGCCCTGGCAACTGATCCGACAACCGGATGCCGAGCTTGTCGATGCGGTCCGACGTCGCCCCGTCGCAGTGGAACCGGTACATGGCCTGGATGTTCCCTTCGGCGGTGGTGGGCTTGCCCTGGGTGTCGACCGCGAAGGCATTGGCGTTTTCCACCTGGCACCTGGCCTTGTCGGGAAACACAAAGAGCTTGTTCGCTTCCTTCAGACGCGCCACGACTTCAGCCGAGGTCAGGGGCTGCTTGCTCCCGCTCGCAGTATCGCCGCGGGTCATGGGCAGGCGGAGTTGCATGCTGACGTCCGGGCCGGAAACGTCGACGGTCAAGTTGCCGGTCTTGTAGAGCGCCGCGGCGGTGCCGTCGGCATGCGCGGGCAGAATGCAGGCGAGCAGGGTCAGGGCAATGGCGGTTTTCGAATACATAGTGTTCTCGATCACAAGTTGTGGGACGGCGCGAGTTTAGCGCAACCGGTCCCAACGGATCGGAAAAATACCCCTATTTCCGAAGAGCCTGTACCGAAGTATCCGGCTTAAGCGCATGCCGTCGAAGTCATGAGCGGCGGCGGACGCTGTACAGCAGAACGCAATTCAATCATCGTCATGCAGGAGCAGATCAAGTATCGGCCCTATCTCCTTTGCGTTCGCCCCTGGGCGAGGGTAATTGTGATCCAGCAATCCGTAGACCACGAGCTGATTGGAAAAAGTTGCCATGTACACCCTTCCATTGGCAACGGTCGGTGGCGTGAATTTGGCAAAATCTCCCAGCGTCCACAATTGACTGAGCTCCTTTGCTGCCACCGCATAGTCTTGTATGAACTGACTGCCGTTTCCGGGTTGCATGAGTCCGGAGACCCGACCCTCGGGATAGGCGCGCAGGAATTTGTAGAAACCCTCGATCCGGTTGTTTAACACAGCGCCATTGGTTGTCCACAGTCGCCTGAGGGCCGAGTAGTCGGCAAAGAACCGGAGCAAGTTACTCGGGGACGAATAAAGAACTGGAAGCGCTTCCGCCCGGTAATCTGCAATGAATCTGGCAGCGCTAGCCAGGCGCAGATCTGCCGGCACTTCATCGCTGGTCCATAGCGGGCGGAGCCCTTCCGCCGAGTACGCTCGCAGCGTGCCTCGGACAACTTTATTGAGCGCGCCTATCGTCCCTAATACCGGGACCCAGGTATCGCTGGCGTCGTAAGTTGCCGCCCATATGACGCCAGACGCCAGGTCATCACCATGAGCAGTGAGGGTCAGAATTCCGCCTGGGTGTCCTTCCTGAAGGTCGGGTCCAGTCGCCACAGGCGCGCTGATGGGTATGGGCGCGGCGGGATTGACTTTGTATGACGTCAGAAAGGAGTTTTCACCCCAGTGATACAAACGTGACCCGGTGGCGTTGTCGCGCCTTGACCAAAAGACCGGCCCGCCCATGATGTGTCCGGGATGCGAGCTGACAATGAAGTGACCTAGGCCCACTCCGCCAGGCGTGTCCAAGCCGGTGTCCGAGTGCTCATGAGCCTCGCCGATGTCGAATTTCTGAACGACCATAGGATCTCCGGGCGCGAAGCGCCCGAGGTTGTCGGCCCGCCAGACATGCATGACGCCCTGCTTGCCGCCTCCCACAACAAGATTGGAGTGCGGGATGATCATCGGGCCCGAGCCGCCCAAGTCCAAATCCGTTTCATTCAAGTAAAGATGATTGTCGGGCGTGAAGTAATCCTGGACCCTGAGAAATACGGAGTCCAGCTTCAAAAAGCTGTTTCCGAAATTTGTACTCACTGGAGCAGTCATGTCGTTGCGGCCATTGCCGACGAACAGCAGCACATTTCCGTCGGCATCTATGGCGGGCGCGCGCCCCGCCATCCAGATTCCACCATGGGCACATCTGCTCGGAATATTTTTCAACGATGCGCAATCGGGACTCGGATCGCCCCCTGGCGTCGTCACAAACGCGCCAGTTTGCGTAAACGTATTGTTTTCGAATCGATAGGACATCACCCAGCCGTAATAACGCATGAGGTCCTCGTGCGCGCCCCAGGCGACGATGATCTGGTTGTTCACCAGCGCCAGACCAGGACGCTGGTTATGGGTGACCGGATCGAATACGATTCCTGACGCGTTTGCCCTGATCTCGATCGGACTGCCCGCACGATCGTTGCCGGTAACAAGATCCAGAGCGTGAAGACGGTAGGCAGCTTGTCGAGGGGCGCCGAGTGTCCGCGCCATGACAAAAATAATGCCGCGATTGCGGTCGATGACCGGGGTGCTCATGATCCCTACGTAGCCGTGAATATTGGGGCCCTTAAGGGAGCAATCCCAACCGGGACACCCGCCCCAATCCCAGATCTGATCCATCGATGGAGGCATCCCCAGGCTGCGTCTCCAGATGATTCCGTCGCTGCCCGGTCTCGCGCCGTCGGCATCGAATGCATAGACCAGGTTGTTGGTCGTCGCTACAAGCACCAGGTTGACGAGCTCCTTGCCGGGTATCCGGACATTTGAGACATATAGAGGCTGGGCATAGACATGCCCGCCGGGCTGCCCGTTGAAGCTCAAGTCGTAGTGAAACAGCCGGCCGAAATCCCTGCGATTGACGTTGGCCGTATTGAGCAGCGTCTCGTCCAGATTGGCGCCCGTTCTTTCGTTGTCGTTGCGGCTCGTAAGGACATCCACAGATCGCGCCGAAACATTTTCCCCGATGCAAAGGAGCGCCAGCCCAACGGCGAGCGAGCGGGCCACACTCAACAGAATCGCCCCCGTTTCGATGCAGATGATCTGTCTGAATCTCGAGTCGGGACAGCCGTGTCTGGTCATGTGCGGCGTCGCTCGCGCGTTCATTGCGCCCGCCAGGAAAGGCCTGAACAAATCGCGCGAAAGAGTCTTAGACCGGCCTTGGACAGGCATGGGGCCACCGAACGCGACAGGCATCCGCTCAAGGGGGGCAGCCTGTTTCACAGGATACGCGGACTCTCCTGCATCTCGCGATAGCTGGTGTTGTTGATGCTGCCGACTCACAGGTATCAAATTTATTCGCGCATGTAGTTAAACATTGCCTGTGCGCTGCCGACGGTGGCGGAGGCTGCGGCGTTGGAGGAAGTGGAGGTGGTGGCGGCGCTGCCATGCCATCTGCCATGCTGATCGCTAATAGTCTCCGACAATCGTTTGACTGGCAGCCAAAAGTGTTTCCGGACCCATCCACTGGCTCCATTAATGGATCGAACACAACGGTAACCACTTTGCCGCTCAGTTGCGCCGACAGGATCACACTCAACGCCCGGTTCGCAAATTTAGGCTCTAAAGTTGGCGCTGCGAAAAACAGGAACTTTCCATCAACCGGGAATTCGCATTGCACGTGAATACGATTGGCAAACACGGCTGTTTCGACAGGTTTGCACGCGGCGCTTTTTTCCTGCGCCCAAGCAGCCCCGCTTGACCAGTACAACGACAATGCAACTGCAAGACCCAATATGCCTCGTGAGGTTATTCCAACTCCTGATTGTTCCATGTGCATCATCGTTCCTTCCCGGAAATCAAAACGCGGCGATCAAGGTTACCGATGCTTACAAGCTCATCCGTAGGGAAACAGAATAGAGAAAGGCTCGGCCGGACCCCGCTCGCACGGTATCACAGTCGCCATGGGAATAAATGCAATCGCATATGGCAAATAGAACTGGCTAACTTCGTTTCCACCTTGGAGTCATCCGCCTTGCGCCTTGGGGCGTGGATTCAACAGAGGTATTCTGGACTGACGCTTGGGTATTCGTGACTTCGTAGTGAGATTCGGCCTTCGCTTCACAAATTATTAATCGAACTCAATATGCTTGTTAAATGAAATCTTCCGTTGACGTTCCTGAAGACGTTGTAACCATTCACCCCGTCCCCATTCGGATCGAAGTGGCAAGTTCCCTCCCCGCCCTCATACCGTTTTTCTACTGCTTCTTCTCCGAAAAATAGGCGAATACACCAACTGCAATCAGGATTGCGCCGGCGACGGCCAGGATCCAAAGAGCTCTGCCAAACCCATAGTACAAACCAAGAATCAGAATAAGAACGGCAATCGACAGGGCCACCACCACCCCGGAAGATTTGAAAATCGAACGTTTGTTCATGGCAAATTCCTTTACGGGCAATTCCGACTACTGACTCGATAGCACCCCCACAGAGGGCACTCCACGTCCCGCCCTCCTTTGCGTCACTCTTTTCCCCTTTGCGCTCTTTGTGTCAACGCTACTAAATGCCGATCTCTGATCGGCTAGCCCTACTGATCGAATTCAAGATGTTTGATAAACGAGACTTTTCCGTTCACGTTCCTCACCACGTTGTACCCATGCACCCCGTCCCCATTCGGATCGAAGTTGTAAGTCCCCTCGACACCCTTTAGCCCCTTGATCGACAGCATGGCGTTGCGGATCGCCTCCGCGTCTGTGGATTTTGCTTTCTCGATCGCGTGCTTGAGCAGGTAGACCCCGCCGTAGGCCCAGGCCGAGTACAGGTCCGGATCGGCGTTGTACTTCGCGCGATAGCGCTTTGCATAGCCGCGGCTCTCGTCGTTGGCGTCGATGGCGAAGTCGGCGACGCTGTACACGCCCCATAGCGCTTCGCCCGCGAGCTTCATCGCCGTGTCGGTTACCACCGAGGTGGAGCCGATCCATTCCGCGTTGACGCCGAGCTGACGCAGTTGCCGCGCAAAGATGCCGACGTCGGGCGAATTGGTCATGTAGCTGCCGATGATTTCCGCACCTGAGCTTTTGATCTGCAGTGCGATGGGCGTGAAGTCCTGCGAATTGCTGGTGTAGCCACCGATCATCACCGGCTCGATACCTTGCGCCTTGAGCGCGTCGACCAGCGCATTCTTGCCGCCGGTGCCGAAGGTATCGGTGGAATGGATGATCGCCCATTTCTTTTTCTTCAACTCCTTGATGCCGAACTCGGCCATCACCCGCGACGAATACAGATCGTTCGGACGCACGCGGAAGATCCACGGATTATTCACGCGTGTCAGGCTCGGGTCGCTGCCGCCGATCATGGCCGGGATCTTCGCCTTGGCGATGGTCGGCGAGGCGGCCTGCACCTGTGTGCTGCGCAGCGGCCCGATGACGGCGACGACGCCGGACTCGGTGAGCTTGGTGTAGGCAAGTACGGTCGTGGGGTTGGTGCTGGCGTTGTCCTCGATGCGCAACTCGACCTGCCGCCCCATGATCCCGCCCGCCGCGTTGATTTCCTCAATGGCGAGCTTCACGCCCTGCGCCGTGAGCAGGCCGGCTTCGGCCTGCGGTCCGGTGACTTCGTCGACCAGTCCGAACACGATGGGATCGGCGGCGACGGCCGGTGCGGTGATCGATGCGACCAGCGAACAAGCTGCGATAAACCTGACAAATGCGGTTTTCATCTGCTGCTCCTCCGTTCGTTTTTTTGGGCCTGTTATCCGACCGGCTTTATTGTGCCTCAATCGCCGGTGTCACGCGCCCGGCAACGGCGGACGCAACCTGCTACGCTTCATGCCCGCGTTGAATCTGTCACGGAAAGAAACGGACAGCATGCTTGCGATGCGGGAGAATATTTTGCGCGCGTTGATGCAAACCTCGGGCTGCGTTTTCGGTCTCCTATCGGCAGGCCGAAGCGCCCGACTCTTCTACGAGCCTCATCGATAAACCAACATTACATCGACTGGATAATCAGCATGCCGAAACGCCATTGGGAACGACACCGCAGTGAACGCATTGGCTGGCTTCGGGCGGCCGTGCTCGGCGCTAACGACGGCATCGTTTCGACGGCGAGCCTGGTTTTAGGTGTTGCCGCCGCGCATGCGACGCATGGCGACATTATGGTGGCGGGAGTCGCCGGGCTGGTAGCCGGCGCCATGTCGATGGCCGCCGGCGAATATGTGTCGGTCCACTCGCAGGCGGATACCGAAAAGGCCGACCTCGATCGCGAGCGCAAAGAACTCCAAACGGACGATCCGGGCGAGCGCCGTGAACTGGCGGCGATCTATGTCGGACGAGGTCTCGATCCGGTGCTGGCGAAGAAGGTCGCCGACCAACTCATGGCGCACGACGCACTGGGTGCGCACGCCCGCGATGAACTCGGCATTTCCGAGACGCGCATTGCGCGGCCGATTCAGGCCGCGCTTGCTTCGGCCGCCAGCTTCTCCGTGGGCGCAGCATTGCCCCTGTTGGTTACCGCGATGGCGCCGCAGGCGCACGTGATTCCGTTGGCGGGCGGCACTTCCCTGGCGTTCCTCGCGCTCCTCGGTGCAATGGCTGCACGGGCAGGAGGGGCCAGGGTAATAGTGGGCGCAGCGCGCGTCACATTCTGGGGTGCGCTGGCCATGGCGGTCACTGCCGGCATCGGGTCGTTATTCGGAACGGCTGCCTAGACCCGAAGCCCGGCAAGTAACGGCTGCTGGCTGCAATCTAAAAGAATTCGTATTCCAGGCGCAGAATCGCGCGGTTATCGCTTGAAACCGGCGTCTCGCCGAACAAAACCGCGGCGCTGTAGAGCAGCTTACTCGTGCCGCCGAGGCTGACCTGGCCATAAAAGGCCGGCCCTGCCCAGTGCTCCTGTCCATTCGACGGACCGAAATGATTAATGCGCCCCGGTTCGCCAAAAAACTCGACCGCGGGTTCGAATTGCGGATGCAGCAGATACTTCAATCTTGCGGCATAGGCGAAGGTGGTACCCGACTCCGCTTCGCTGCCGACCTGGCGCTCCAGGAACAGATTCACGGTTCCCACCCAGCGATCGACCGTCTTTTCGAAGATCGGCGCGATGGCTATCTCATTGGGGCCATGATCGGTTAATTCATATTCCGTGAGCAGGCCGAAATCCGCCCAGTATTTGCCCGGCTCCGACAATTGGAACAGGTTTTCCCATTCAAACGCGTCATGCTTCAAGGAGGCACCCGGTTCTTTCGCGTATACCGTGTAGAGCTCACTGAACCAGTAATCGGTGAAGGCGCGCCCGATTGCGAAGACCTGCTTTTCCCCGCCGTCGATTGCATCATTTTTATCGAAGTCGTGAAAACCGCGGTACTCGATTTCATTTTCCCCCTTGACGACCCGGGGCGAGTAAATCTTGAACGGGGCGGCCTCGGCATACTGCGGCTGGGAGGCCGCAAGCAAGCCGGCAACAACTGCAATTCCCGTGGCGACGATTGCGTTAATGCGGGGCCTGGATGCCTCGCGACCTATCAATTTCATCATTCCTCCAATGATTAATAACGTGAGCACGTAAACAACTACCTGTATACCCGCGGGACGGGCGGTGTAACCAATCAGGGCCTGCAGCGCTTTGCCGGCGATGGAACTGTCCGCCAACAGAAAGGAGCTGTCCCATAGCGGCTCGGCAAGCGGCGGAATGAGGCCTGCCTGCATGAGAAATCCGGCGGACTGGGAAGCCAGGCCGGCCGCGAGCAGCAGGATCATGGCGCTGGTGACCGTGAAAAAATGGCGGATCGGCACACCGAGCAGTCCGAAGTACATCAACAGTCCCAGTGCCGCCCCGATCAGCATCCCGGCAGCGCCGCCAAATAACATTTGAACGGGATTGGCACCACCGGCAGCAACGCCATAGAGGAACAGCACGACCTCTGCCCCCTCCCGCAAGACGGCAAGGGCAATGGCGCTGCCAAGGACCCATACCGGGACGGAACCAAGTGCGACTTTTTTTCCTACGGCGCTCATTTGCGCAGCGATCTCACGCCCGTGCCGGCTCATCCAGATGTTGTGCCAGCCCAGCATCAGCACCGCCGCGCCGAGGATGCCGGCGTTGAGGATTTCCTGGCCCATTCCGGAAGCCGATTCGGCAATTTTTCCCGCCGCCGCCGCAATAACAATGGCGCCCAGGAGTCCCGCCGAGATGCCGCCGATTGCCATCGTGCTTCTGCGCGGAATGCCTCGGCACGCCGCCATGACGATGCCGATGATCAGGGACGCTTCGAGTACTTCTCGAAATACGATGAGTGCGGTGGCAAACATGGGGTCTCGAATGAATTATTTGGCGATGATCTTGCCTTGCGCGGTGGACTGGTTGAATTCGCCGAAATACTCATACGTGCCCGGCTTCAACGGTCCGATATAAATGGTCGCCTTCGAGTGGCCGGGGATGATCTTTTCCCGATTGAGGGTATGGCTCTCGAACTCTTCCGGGGTGGCGTCCTGATTGTCGACTGTCAGCTTGATCTTCTGTCCGGCGGGCACCTGCAATTCCGCCGGATTCATGCGGTGCTCCCTGATAACAATGAGATAGGCTTCCTCAGCAACTGCGGGAGCGGCATTAAGGACGCAAGTCACCAGCACGGCAGATAGGGAACGAAGGTACATAACCAATATCCTTTGTCATCGAGTAACGCGAATGATAATGGTTTTCATCTACATGTCAACTCCCGGCTATGCCGTTCTCCACCGCGTAGCGGACCGCGACCCAAAACACAACGGCCTTGGCCAACGGCGGCTGGTTTATGAAGCCGGACGCCGTCTTCGGCGACGCAACAACAGGTAGGCAGCGGGCACGACGAACATTGAAAGCAGCGGTGCGGTGATCATGCCGCCCACCATCGGCGCCGCAATGCGCTGCATTACTTCCGAGCCGGTGCCGGCGCCAATCATGATCGGCACCAGGCCCGCGATAATCACTGCCACCGTCATCGCCTTCGGGCGTACACGCAGCACCGCCCCTTCGCGGATCGCTTCGAGCAGGTCCGCTTCACCAGTCTTGCCCAACGCCAGCCGCGCATCCCACGCCTGCTTGAGGTACAGCAGCATGATCACGCCGAATTCCGCCGCGACACCGGCGAGCGCGATGAAGCCCACTGCGCTCGCCACCGAGAGGTTGTGCCCGAGCAGCCACAGCAGCCAGATGCCTCCTGCCAGCGCAAAGGGCAGGGTCGCCAGGATCAGGAACGCTTCATCGAAACGCTTGAAGGTGAGGTAGAGCAGCACGAAGATAATGAGCAGCGTTGCCGGCACGACAATTTTCAGTTTCGCCGTCGCGCGCTCCAGAAACTCGAACTGGCCTGACCAGGAGATCGAATAGCCGGCGGGCAGTTTCACCTCTTTCGCGACGGCCTGCTGCATATCGCGCACCGCCGAACTCAGGTCACGTCCGCGAATGTCGATGTACACCCAGCCCGAGAGCCGGGCATTCTCGCTCTTCAACATCGGGGGGCCATCGTTGATCTGGATCTCGGCAACGTCGCCGAGACGGATCTGCGCGCCGCGATCGGTCAGTATCGATAGCTGACGCAGTTTCTCGAGAGAATCGCGAACTTCGCGCGGATAGCGGATGTTGATCGGGAAGCGTTGCAGTCCCTCGACCGTCTCGCCGATATTGTCGCCACCGATCGCCGCGGAGACGATGCCTTGCACATCGGCGATGTTCATTCCATAGCGCGCCGCCGCGTCACGATCGATCTTCACGTCTACGTAGCGGCCACCGGTCAGCCGTTCGGCCAGCGCCGACGAAACACCCGGCACTTGTTTCACCAGGCGCTCGACCTCGGCGGTGATGCGGTCGATTTCCACCAGGCTCATTCCGGCTACTTTCACGCCGACCGGACTCTTGATGCCGGTGGCCAGCATGTCGATGCGGTTGCGGATGGGCGGCACCCAGATATTGGAGAGCCCCGGCACCTTGACGATGCGGTCCAGTTCTTCGACCAGTTTGTCTGTGGTCATGCCCGACCGCCACTGATCACGGGGCTTGAACTGGATCGTGGTCTCGAGCATTTCCAATGGCGCGGGGTCCGTGGCGGTCTCCGCGCGGCCTGCCTTTCCGAACACACTGGCGACTTCCGGCACGGTCTTGATCAGCCGGTCGGTCTGTTGCAGCACTTCCGCGACCTTGCCGGCGGATATGCCCGGCAGTGCGGAAGGCATATAGAGCAGGTCCCCTTCGTCGAGCGGCGGCATGAACTCACCGCCCAGACGGCTCATGGGCCAGACGGTGATCGCCGCTATGACGATTGCGGCGAACAAGGTTGTCCCGGGAAAGCGCAGCACGCCGTTGAGCAGGGGGCGATAGAGCGCAATCAGAAATCGATTGAGCGGATTCTTCTGCTCGGCCGGGATGCGCCCGCGGATGAGGTAACCCATCAACACCGGAATCAGCGTTACCGCGAGGCCCGCCGCGGCCGCCATGGTGTAGGTCTTGGTAAAGGCAAGCGGGGAAAACAGCCGTCCCTCCTGCGCCTCCAGCGTGAACACCGGAATGAACGACAGCACGATGATCAACAGCGAGAAGAACAGCGCCGGCCCGACTTCGGCCGCCGCGTCGCCGATTACCCGCCAGTGGGCCTCACCCTGCAGGGTCTTGCCGGGATGGGCGTGGTTCCAGGCTTCGATGTGCTTGTGGGCGTTCTCGATCATCACCACCGCCGCATCAACCATGGCACCGACTGCGATCGCGATACCGCCCAGCGACATGATGTTGGCGTTCACGCCCTGGTAATACATGACAGTGAAGGCAGCAAGGATTCCCAGGGGAAGAGAGATGATCGCGACAAAGGCGGAGCGAAAATGAAACAGGAACAGCACGCAGACGAGCGCAACGACGATGAACTCCTCGATCAGCTTTTCTTCGAGATTCTTTACCGCGCGCTTGATCAGGCTCGACCGGTCGTAGACCGCAATGATCTCCACGCCTGGCGGCAGGCCGGGCTTGAGCTTGTCCAGCTTTGCCTTCACCGCAGCGATTGTCTCCAGCGCGTTCTTGCCCGAGCGCATGACGATGACGCCGCCGGCGACTTCGCCTTCGCCATTCAACTCGGCAATGCCGCGCCGCATTTCCGGCCCGACCTGGATGCGCGCCACGTCACCCAGGCGAACGGAAACACCGGCATCGGTCGTGGTCAGCGGAATCTTGCGGAAGTCTTCCAGCGATTGCAGATACCCCGAAGCACGCACCATGTATTCCGCTTCACCCAGTTCAAGCACCGAACCGCCGGTTTCCTGATTGGCTTTGCGCACGGCCTCGACCACCTTGCCATGCGCGATGTTGTAAGCGCGCAGCTTGTCCGGGTCGAGCACAATCTGGTATTGCCGCACCATGCCGCCGATGCTTGCCACTTCCGACACGTTCGGCACGGCTTTCAGTTCGTATTTGAGAAACCAGTCCTGCAGTGCACGCAGTTGCGACAAGTCCATTTTCCCGGAGCGATCCACCAGCGCGTACTCGTAGATCCAGCCCACACCGGTGGCATCGGGCCCCAGCGCGGTTTTGGCTTGCGTTGGCAGACGCGCCTGCACCTGGTTGAGGTATTCGAGCACGCGGGAACGCGCCCAGTAGGGGTCGGTGCCGTCTTCGAACAGAATGTAGACGAAAGAATCGCCAAAGAATG